>JBEEIB010000651.1:0-13871 GCA_041167675.1 Verrucomicrobiota bacterium | reverse complement strand
GCCGATACGCCGATACGCCGATACGCCGATACGCCGATACGCCGATACGCCGATACGCCGATACGCCGATACGCCGATACGCCGATACGCCGATACGCCGACACGCCGACAACGGTTTCTACGTATGAAAAACCGCGAAGGGCAGTTCGTCCAGGCTCTTGAGTGAAATCTGGTCAGCGCCTTTTTTGAATATTCGCTTGCTGAACAGATCTTGCATCTCGGGCAGCGATTCATCGATCAGCAGTTGAGTGTCATCCCAGTCCGGGGATTCACCCGGCTGACCGAGTTTGGTGGTGAGACGCGGTACGATCACCAATATCGACTTTTCTTCGAGCCGACGATGAAAGGCGACGCAACAATCTTTCTTGCTTCCGGTCGCGTATAGCGAGGAATAGATGCCTGATTGGAAAAGCCTCGGCTCACGTTGGCGGAACTGCAATAGAAGACGGACAATTGCGAGTTTGATCAAGCCATCTTTCCATCCCTTGAATAGTGAAGAAATGTCGCTTTCTTCGATCCGGGCAAGACCCTTTTCGCGGGAGGCGTAATCGACCGGATCTCGGTTGTCTGGATCTACTAGCCGCAAATCCCATAGTTCCGAACCCTGATAGAAATCGGGGACACCCGGACACGTCAACTTGAGTATCGTTTGACTGAGCGAATTGAGCATCCCGTGCCAAGCGACTTTTTCGGCTGCCGGGAGCAAGGCCGAACAGAGCGGACTCTGCGGCTTCAAAGTTTCTTCAACGTAGTGGCGGAGGGCGTTTTCCCAGTCTTCGTTCGGTTGAATCCAACTACTGTTGACCTTTGCCTCTTTGATCGCCTTGAGCATGTAACGTTGAATGCGCGCCACATACGCATCGTTTTCTTGACCTTGGTCAACCGGCCATGTCCCCAGAAGTGTCTGGTAGTAGAGATATTCCTCATTGGCGCTCGGAGCAGTCTCGCCCTCCAGATCAGTTCGAGCGTGGGAGGTCAATTTGCGCCATCGCTTCAGCCAGGCTTCCCATTCAGCCGGAATTTCGCTGAGCACTGCGATCCGTGCGCGGACATCCTCACTTCGCTTGGTATCGTGCGTTGTCAGAGTAAGGAGGGTGTGCGGGGTCTCCGCTAAGCGAAGTCGATTGCGCTCATGGAAATGCTCAATCGAAATCCCAAATTGTCTCGGATTACCGCCGACTTCGTTCAGGGCGGTCAAACGATTGAAGATATAAAATGCAGTGTCTTCCAGCCCTTTCGCCATGATCGGTCCGGTGCACTCCTGGAACTTGTAAACGAATTGTAATTGTAGTGGCCGAAAATTCGGATCAACCCCCTCAAACGGCTCGAGCAGCAGAACGCTACGCAGAAAATCGAATATAGAGGCGTCGATGGCTGCGTTTCGTCGCTTGGCGGCTCGAACCGCTCGAAGGATGACTAGTCGATCGATCTCCGTAACGCCAGTTTCGGCGTCAATGTATGTCCGGTAGACCGGAAAGCAGGCGATTAACTCTCTGACCACGCCACTGAGCGAATCGAGGGTAAAATCACGATGCATACGGTCCCGTTCCGCCAGCCCACTGAGGAGATGTCCCAATGATTCCACATCGCTGGATAGAGTGACATCCATGACGAGCTTCTTCTTTTCGTAAATCAACGATTCGAGGTGGACGTAGCGGTCAATAAAATCCCGATAGATCCGTGAAAAGCGATCCGCATGGCTCGAATCCACCAGGAGTTGGGTAGCGTCCGAGGCGAAATCGTAACCGGTGGTGCCATGGACCGGCCAATCGGTGCGCAATCTTTCTTCTTCGGAAAGGATTTTTTCAACGATCAAATAGAAGCGCTTATCTGGATTTTCCGGTTCACCGTCGGCGTCCGATTCAGAAAGCGAACGGCGTTGTAACGCTTCTAAGTATTCTTTGGGATCATACAGTCCATCAATGTGATCGATGCGAACGCCGGTGACAGTGCCGTCGCCCATCATTTGAAAAAGCCATCGGTGGATCGTCTCAAAGACCTTTGGATTTTCGACCCTGATCGCAGCTAGCTCATTCACATCGAAAAAACGCCGATAATTGATTTCCTCGGCAGCGACTCGCCAGTAGCTGAGTCGATAGGCTTGTGTGCTCAATAACTCGTGCAACCCGTCGAAGGACCGGGGATTGCCAACTCGACCCTCCAGTTGATTGAGGGCGCCTTCGATCGCGTCCCCTACTTGTGGATACTCGGCGCACAATCGAGCGATACGCCGCTTAACTACTTCTTTTTCGCGAGCTCGTTCCCGCACTTTCTCTTCGCTCGTATCTGTGCGTAGCGGCAAATGTTCGAGCGACGAAAGAATGCTTTCCAACTCGAAATACATATCTTCGTCGCTGTAGCGCCCCAATTTATCGAGGGCGATCCGAAGAATTTGGGGATAAGTGCGTGGGTTGATCGGGAAAACAAAATCGTAATAGGTGATAAAAAAAGCGCCGTCGCGAAACTCTAGATGAAACTCACCGCGTTCCAGGACCCTTCCGTACTGATCGCCCAGGACCGGAAGCAAAACCTTGTTGCGCAAGTTCTCTTTGATCGGTTCCCAATCGATGTCAAAGAACGGCGCGTAGGTTGAATTCGGACCGTTTTCGAGAACATCCATCCACCATTCATTGCTTGGATCAGCGATACCCATATGGTTAGGAACAAAATCTGTGATGTGACCCATGCCCTGCTCTTTGAGCCTGGCGGTAAAGCCGGCAAAATCTTCGAGCGTGCCAATTGCCGGATTCAATTCATTATGATTGGTCACGTCATATCCGTGAGGGCTGTCCGGCCGTGAACGATAAAAGGGCGAGCTATAGATGTCACTAATACCTAAGCGCGCCAAATAAGGAATGATTTCGCTCGCTTGGTTGAATGTGAAATTCCGATTGAGTTGCAATCGGTAGGTCGCTGTGGGAATGCGTGGTTGAGATGCCATTTCCGCTTACGGCTGTGGTCGGGATTCGCCTTCTTCGACGAAGACGATCGCCTCTGGTTGAATGAGTGAAAATTCTTTTTTCTTGGGATCGTACCGACCGGGTTGTTCGCCTCCATAGACCGGTTGGTTCGAGGAAAGCGCAAATTGCCAGCCGGCTCGTTTTCGTGGGCGCAGAACTGCGCTATTTGCATCGATGATTGCTTGCCCAGGAACCAGCTGGATCAGCGCCAATACGCCGTTGTTGCCGGCCCCATTGTGGTAGCGTAATGCAATCGTAAATCGAGCGACTAGCTCGACTTGCCAAGTGCCTCGCTGACGTTCCGTTAATTTTGTTCGCCGGAATCGAATCAGATCCTGATAAAGACGCAAGAGTCGGACATTTTCCGGATTCGTCAGGTCCTGCCAGGCTAGCTTTGATTTGTAAAAGGTCT
The DNA here is from genome assembly GCA_041167675.1 of Verrucomicrobiota bacterium. Lineage (GTDB taxonomy): Bacteria > Verrucomicrobiota > Verrucomicrobiia > Chthoniobacterales > JAFAMB01 > DASTDH01. Next base: position 10,499 of record JBEEIB010000651.1, on the reverse strand, counting down.
CTTCCGCTTGCGGGTCAGGAATTTTCTGTCGGCTTTCGGGATCATTAAACGCGGAGAATTTCTCGAACTCTTTTCTTCTCCCTTCGGTGACGTTGTGCCCGAGTTGTGGTTTATGGTCGGTAAAATAATTGAACGGTGATGAGCAGCCCCATTCCTGGCCCATGAAAAGCATCGGGGTGTATGGCGACAGAAGTAGTAAAGCCGATGCTGCGCGGTAAGCCTGCGGAGAAATAACCTGGTGGAGCCGATCCCCGAATGCTCGATTGCCCACCTGGTCGTGGTTCGAAATGCAATGTACGAAATGTTGTGGCTGGATATCTGCACCCGGGGTGCCACGCGGGATTCCATCTTTTTGGATTTGACCTGTGAAAAGCCATCCTTCGCGCATTGTCCGCAGCAATTCCTCGGGCGTGCCTCCGAAGTATCCGAGATAGCCTTCATTTTCGCCGGTCATATGTACGCGAACCACGTTATGGAAGTCGTCGGCCCATACCGCGTCGCAACCGTATCCGCCTTTTTCGCGCGGAGTCACGATTCGACGATCGTTCCGTGGATCCTCACAGATGATCCAGCCTCCGCGCTTTTGCGTTTCCTCGGTGATCTCCTGGATCAGATGCTTGGCCGAGTCGTCCGGAATTGCGTGAGTGGCATCCAAGCGAAAACCGTCAAAGTGAAATTCTTCGAGCCAATAGATCGCATTCTCAATAAAGAGCCGGCGAACCACCTCGGAATCGTCCGCATCAAAATTGAATGCGGCACCCCAAGGGGTGTGATGCTCGGCATTAAAATAATTTGGCGAGTAATCGCCGAGATAGTTTCCATCCGGGCCCAGGTGGTTATAGACAGCGTCTAACACTACCGCCAATCCAGCCTGATGGGCGGCGTTTATGAAGTACCTGAGATCATCAGGTGTACCATACGAGTGACAGGGAGCGTAGAGGGCCACCCCATCGTAGCCCCAGTTCCTGTTTCCCGGAAAATCGGCAATCGGCATTAGCTCGATGACGGTAATTCCGAGCCGGATCAGGTGTTCAAAATGATCGATAATCGCCAGGTAAGCACCTTGCGGGGTGAACGTACCGACGTGCAGTTCGTAGACCAGCCAATCCTTAATGTCGGGCCGGCGCCAACCTTCGTCTGTCCAATGAAAGGTTGCAGGATCGATGATCTGGGAGGGACCGTGTACCCCTTGCGGCTGAAACCGAGAGGCCGGATCAGGAAACAGCCGACCGTCGAGCCGATATTGATACAGCATTCCTGCCGAAGCTTCCGGATTTTCCACCTGATAGTATCCCTCGGGGTCCTTGCTCATCGGAAGCTCCCATAACGACGCACCGGAGTCATCCATCATGACCAACTCGACCCTCGACTTATTGGCTGCCCAAGTCCGGAATGAAACGCCAGTTCCGATCACCTCGGCGCCTTGGGAGTAAACTCTATTTTTCATTGGTCTCCTCTTCCGGTTTACCGTTTAGTCGGAATCTTCGAAGGCATCCTTCCTTCGCGGGTGCTCTTTGATTCTTCGTGCGCAAACAGCTCTTCGCCTTCGGAGAGCCTGAGCAGTCGAAGACTGCGCTCAGTCAATTCGATCTCCTCACCGGCTGGAGTGACTTCGATTTGTTCCAAAAATCCAGTCGGCACGGCGGTATTGATCACCGTCTGCCATCGAATTTCCTCTCGTCCGGGTAAAATAAAGGTCAAAGGTTCGAAATGAGCATTCATCAAAAGCAAATAGGTGTCGTCCTGAATTGGCTCGCCCTCCTGATCGCGAACATCTCGGGTCGATCCGCTGACCAGCATGCCGAGACATTTTGAGAAACCATTTGTCCAATCTGACTCCTTCATCTCTGCGCCGTTGGGGTTGAACCAGGCAATGTCTTTCACATCTGATCCGCGGATTCGTTTCCCGGCAAAATATTTAGGTCGTCGAAAAACGGAATGGTTTCGCCGGAACTCGGTGAGCTTGCGAGTGAATTCAAAGAGAATTTCCTGTTCCGGAGTCCAGTCCCAATTGAACCAAGATATTTCGTTGTCCTGGCAATACGCATTGTTGTTGCCAAATTGCGTCCGACCGAACTCGTCGCCAGCATTGATCATCGGCACTCCTTGGGAGAGGAAGAGCGTTGCTAAAAAATTTCGTTTCTGCCGCTCCCGCAGGTTGTTAATTTCCGGATCGTCAGTTGGTCCTTCGGTGCCGCAGTTCCACGAATTGTTGTTATTATCGCCATCTTGGTTTCCCTCGCCGTTCGCTTCATTGTGTTTCTCATTGTAGCTGACGAGGTCATTGAGCGTAAACCCATCGTGGGCGGTGACAAAATTGATGCTCGCATAGGGCCGTTTGCCTTGGTGCTCATATAAATCCGGGCTTCCGGTGATCCGATATCCGAGTTCAGCAAGAGTGCCATCATCCCCTTTCCAGTAGCGGCGCACGCAATCACGGTATTTGCCATTCCACTCAGACCAGGGAACGGGAAACCCACCTACCATATATCCTCCTTCACCCACGTCCCAAGGTTCGCTGATGAGCTTTACCTGAGACAGAATCGGGTCCTGCAGTAGGATATCGAAAAAGGCGGAATTGCGGGAGAAGAGATGATCTTCGCGTCCCAAGGTCGAGGCGAGGTCGAAACGAAAACCGTCCACATGCATCTCATTCACCCAGTAGCGTAAGCTGTCCATGATAAGCTGCAAAACTCGAGGGTTTTGCGTATTTGGCGTATTTCCACACCCGGTATAATCCATGTAATAACGCGGATTCCCACTCACCAAGCGGTAGTAGGCTGCGTTGTCGATCCCTTTAAAGTTGAGAGTCGGTCCCAGGTGATTACCTTCAGCGGTGTGGTTGTAGACGACGTCGAGAATTACTTCGATCCCCGCTCGATGGAGCTCTCTTACCATCGACTTGAACTCGTTCACCTGTTCGCCCGTAACTCCTCTACTGGCATAGCTGCTTTCCGGCGCGAAATACCCGAGTGTATTGTACCCCCAATAGTTCGTGACTCCTCGGTCCAGCAGAAAACCTTCGTCGGAATGCTCATGGACCGGGAGCAATTCAACTGCCGTGACACCCAGCTTTTTCAGGTAGTCGATGGCAGCCGGCGCACAGACTCCGGAGTAACTCCCCTGAATTTCCTTTGGCACCATCTCCCAAAGTTTAGTGAAGCCGACTACGTGGACTTCGTAAATGACCGACTCCGCCAGCGGGATGTGGAGGGGCCTGTCTTCTTTCCAGTCAAATGACGAATCAACCACGACACATTTCGGCATCAGCGCCACATTGTCTTGGTAGTCGCGTTTCAGATCTTCGGCCGGACCGCCCAGCGGGTAGCCGAACATTTCCGGTCCCCAAAGAACTTTTCCCGCTATCGCTCGGGCGTACGGATCGACAACGACTTTGGAAGCATTAAACCGATGACCTTGCTGCGGTGTATACGGTCCATACACTCGGTAGCCGTAAAGTTGGCCAGGCTGAGCATCCGGTAGAAACAGGTGCCAGACGTGATCGGTCTTTTCTCGGAAACGGATTCGGACGTTCTCCCGGTCCGCTTCTGGCTCATCAAAGAGGCAAAGATCGATTCCGGTCGCATTTTCAGAGTAGATGGCGAAGTTGATACCTGTCCCAGTCCATGTTGCTCCCAGGGGATAAGGTGCCCCCGTCCATACCCGCATCTTATTCATACTCAACCTACCCCTACGATGGAGCGCTGGCTTGTCGATAAGAAAAGGTTAGTCTGCTTATTTCACGGGTATCCGGATCGGTTGGGCCAGATACCCGTGAAGCAAGTAGACTGGGACAAATCACTGGCCAAGTAGGTGGAAGCCGCTTTAGTCACAAAAACCTTATCATGGATAAGACTGACGGAACAAAGCTCGTAGAAGGTAAGATGCGGGAGGCCGGGATCAGCCAAGCCGCCATCGATGCTTTTCTCTTTCAATATCGTAAGCTACTTGCGCGCGACACCGGATTGATTCCCGAAGATTCGATCTCCCCGATCGAACGGCCGCCTCGATTGGATGATGCACCGGCATCGGGTTTCCCCGAGGAGCTGTTGGCGGCTACCGTTATCTTTAAACTAAACGGCGGCTTAGGGACCAGCATGGGATTGGAAGGAGCGAAGAGCCTGTTGCCCGTTCGTCCAGGGCTCACTTTTTTGGATGTGATTGTTCGCCAATTTCTGCAAACGCGTTCCCAACATTCGCCCGAGCTTGGACTCTATTTCATGAATAGCTTCAACACGAGCGCCGGAACCAAGGACGCCCTTGCCCGTTATCCGGAGTTGGGTGATCCGGCCGCGTTGGAGCTTCTGCAAAGTAAGGCTCCAAAAATCGATGCGAAGACTCTGCTGCCGGCCACCTGGCCGAGAAATCCACAATTGGAATGGTGCCCCCCCGGACACGGAGACATCTATCCTTCGCTGATGGGTTCAGGTCTTCTCCAATCGCTGTTGAGCGACGGCAAGAAGTTTCTCTTCGTTTCCAATGCCGATAACCTGGGCGCGACGCTGGATCTCCCGCTCTTGCATTACTTTGCCGATAGTGGGGCACCGTTTCTGATGGAAGTAACGCGAAGAACCGCGGCGGATCGTAAAGGGGGGCATCTGGCGAAAAGAAATCGGGATGGACGTCTCCTTTTGCGCGAGTCTGCGCAATGTCGAGAAGAAGATGAGAGTGCCTTTCAGGATATCAAGCGGCATCGATTCTTTAACACCAACAACCTGTGGATTCGACTAGATGCCCTGCGCGAAGCGCTCGCAGCTTGCAACGGATTTATTCCATTGCCGATGATTCGGAATCAAAAGAATATCGATCCCCGAGATAAGACTTCGCCCAAAGTCTATCAACTTGAGACTGCGATGGGTGCTGCGGTCGAATGCTTTGCTGGTGCCGGAGCCATTGAAGTGCCTCGTTGGCGATTTGCACCGGTCAAGACGACTGGAGACCTCCTCGCGGTACGCTCCGATGCGTACGAGCTGGATTCTCAATGGCGTTTGACGGTGCGGCCAGAGCGACAGGGACATCCGCCAATCATCCATTTATCCGACGAGTATAAATTCGTAGATCGTCTCGAGAAGCTCATTGCTGAGGGAGTTCCTTCTTTGGTTCACTGCCATTCGCTCAAGATTCAGGGGCCCTGGAGATTCCGCGCCGGCGTCGAATTGGTGGGAGATGTTTCTTTCGTGAATCACAGCGCCGAGATACGCTGGATTGAGCCGGGCAAATACGCGGATTGCAAGGTCAGGTAGCTATATCGGTTGGCCTTCATTTGCTATCTGCTATTTGCTACTTGTCATTCGCTTCGACTTCAAATGGCTCCGATTATTGACTGTCATATCCACATGTACCCGCCCGAAGTGTTTGCGAATCCGATCGCTTGGGGCATCGCTCGCCGTGAACCGTGGTGGACCGAATGCGTGGCGCCGGCGAATCGCGCGACGATACAGGGATGGGCAGACATTCACCGCCTTCTCGCTGATATGGATCGGGCTGGCATCGAGCGTTGTGTCATGCTGGGCTGGTATTGGGAGCGACAATTAACCTGTGACGAGCAAAACAGCTGGTCGATTGAGTGGGTTCGCGAACATCCAGGTCGTTTGTCGGCCTTCGCCGCCGTTCAGCCAGCGGCGGGACAGCAGGCGCTCGACGCTTTGCAGCGTGCTTTGGATGCCGGTTTATGCGGGATTGGTGAGATCCTACCCCAAGCGCAAGGATTCATGTTCGATGATCCATATTGGGAGCGAGCGGTGGAAATCGCGATGGAGCGAAATTTGCCGATTAATCTGCATGTAACCGATCCCCTGACAATGAACGATGCGGTGACCATGCCAACACCGTTGCCCGACTACTTGTCGCTAGCGCAGCGGTTTCCGGCCGCCAAATTCATCTTCGCGCATTGGGGTGGAGGGATCCCGTTCTATGAACTGAACCCACGAATCCGACCATATTTGAAGAATGTTTGGTATGATACGGCGGCTTCCCCGCTGCTCTACGACGTACGGGTTTTCCGGCAGGTCATTGATCTGATCGGTGCCGATCGAATTATGTTCGGATCGGATTATCCGTTGCTGCTTTACCCTCGGAAAATCCGTGAGCCGGCCTTTGATCGCTTCCTCGAGGAGATCGCGGCGGCAGGCCTGAATACTGAAGAAAAGGAGAAGATTCTTGGAGCCAACTTTTCCCGTTTGATGAACGAATGTTAGGCGCTCCCGCGGTTTAAGCGCGTGCGTCACGGATCGCCCGGCCGCAATCCCTTCCTACAGCCGAACGAAATCGAGCAGGAATTGGAACCAGAGGTAAAGCATCCCACGCCAAGTGTAACAGACTTGCTTAGCACCAATTGGCTTGAGGAGTCCGGATCTCACGTTGTGGTCAATCTGAGCTCTCAGATCCTCTTCCAAGAGTTCGCGAGACTGTTCAGGGTCAAGCGGAAGAACATCGCCATCATGCAGCCGCTCTTTTTTCAGCAGGGAGCGATGCGCCTCGCACATCTCGTGCGTAGTCATAGTTGATCGGACGCGGCGCACACGGGTTTTAGGTGTGAATTTGAGCGAGTACGCAAACGGATAATTCCATGTAACGAAGAGCTGGCCGTCACGAGAGCGCGTCATCAAACTGACATAGTAAAACGCCAGTTCTCGTTGATTCACCATACAGACGGCGGCTTGGACATTGTCGGAGGGACGGTGGAACAATCGCAAAAATTGCTCTTGTACTTCGGAGTCATAACCTACGTCTTCAGCCAACTGGAAATCCTCTTTTTCCATTTCATCAGTTAGATCCTCCAATAAGGGAAAGAGCTCAGTGCGTGGCGGTGTTTTCTCGCGAAAAGAGCGATCGAGCGGCAGGCGCATCCGGCGGATCCGGGTGAGAATTTCCAGCCAAGGCAAGAGGAACCACAAAGAGACGGCAGCAAATCCCAAAGCCCAACTCCCAGTCGGCAAGTATCCGATAAGAAAGGAGGCTGATAAAAAACAAGTGACGCTTAGCCGCTGGCAAACCGGGTTGTGGTAAGAACGGAATGCGGCACCTAACACGAGCACGCCGAGTACGAGCAAAATTGAAGAAAACATCGTAGAAGACGAAAGGGGTAAAAAGGATCTTACGGCAGTATTTGGTGTTGTTGAAGAAATTCTTCCAGCTCTTCTGGACCAAAATCCGGCAAGATAAGATCGCCGACAGCAAGAGTGGGAGCATAGGTCTGGCCGGAAAGGTGTTTCATCTCAGCGAACGCGGAGCGATCGCTTATCACGTCGACCAACAGATAGGTGTAACCATGTTCCCGCAGATAATTCTCTGCTAGGCGGCACCATGAACACCCTGGCTTCACATATAAAATCAATTGCTTCGAAACCATTAGCGCTGATCGGTAATTTGTTTGGAGAGGATATAAAGGACGAGATAACCTGCTTTCGCAAGTGCTTCTGATCCGAGATGATCTCCGGTGTCATCCGCTGTATTCAAAATCGGCGAACTAGCATCAAACAATGCGATCGCAGGAATGCCAGCTTCCTGGAAGGGGACATGATCGAGCAGAAGCGGACGGCCGCCAGCTTCCAGCCTTAGACCGATGGCTTCTGCGCCGCTCCGAAGTTGCTCGATTAATCCGGAATCGGAATTTGGCGGATAAGCTAGAGTCGCAGTGCGCTCTCCGAGATTTTCTAACGAGATGGCCGCAAGCACATCTTTAGTATGTTGATTGATTTGCAGCGTTTGGCTGTAAAATCGGCTGCCAAACAGCCCATCATGTGGGCCTAGCTGGCGGAATGGCATATGCCCGTCCAAAAAAAGTAATTCGATATGGGATGCCAACCGTGGGTCGATCGCCAGGGTCCGGGCGATCTCAATGAGAATCGCAGTGTTTGCTGCGCCATCCGTAGCTCCCGGGTCGCTCGCGATCCCCAAATCAATTGTATCGAAATGCGCAACCACAATTATTCGCGGAGCAATCACCGGAAGCCGGCTGGAATGAGCGGTCAGGCTGCAAAACTCGATCTGATGACCCGCGGGACTTTGTTCGCTAAACCGTTGCTCCTCGGCTTGCCATCCCGATCGCTTGAGCTCTTCGATGATATAAGGACGGAGCTGGTTTAGCGGTTCAGTCCCCGAAATTCTTTGGCCGAACCGAAGGATGGTCTTTGCGGTATCAAGAGCGCGTTCGCCATTGAAATCATTCCAAATGGCCTTTCGCCGAGGTGGTAAAGGCGGTGTTGGTGCTGCCGGTGGCGTCTGACTGGCGCCAGGAGATTGATTGGACGTTTCCGTCTCGGGCTTCTTTTCGCATGAACAAAGAAAGCAAGTCGCTAGCGCAAAAATCGCAAAGATCTGTGCGGTAAGTTCAGTCGATGAGAAGTAGCACCCCGGTATGGTGGTGAATCTTCCAGAGCGGCGCGGATACGCAAAGAAAGGCCGCATGATTCCGGCGTCACTCGGCCTGCACACCCAAAAGAGCGAGGATGCGTTCTAGGTCGTCGTTGCCGTAATATTGGATCTCGATTCGGCCTCGTTTCTCTTGATGATGAATAGTCACATGGGTGGCTAATTTTTCCCGTAGACGATTTTCCAGTCGAGTCACCGCATGGTGGATTGTTGGCTTCGAGGGAGGAGCGGGACGGACTCCCGCTTTACCGCTTGGAGCCAAACCATGACGCGCGAGCTGATCAGCCACAAGTTTTTCGATCGTTCGGACAGTTGCGTTCTGGCGGATTGCCCGCTCGGCGAGTAGTAGCTGTTCCTCCGCGTTTTCCAAAGTAAGTAAAACTTTGGCGTGACCCACGCTTAGTCGGTTTTGGGAAATGTAGCCTTGGATTTCGTGCGGCAAATCGAGCAACCGCAGCGAGTTGGCAACGACCGATCGGCTTTTGCCGACCCGATGAGCGATATCTTCCTGTCTAAGCGAGAACTCTTGCGCTAACCGGCGATAAGCTTGTGCTTTTTCGATCGGATTGAGATCCTCGCGCTGCAGATTTTCGATCAGCGCCATTTCCAACACGTCCTGATCGGACGCGTTCCGAATGATGACCGGCGCTTCGTGCAGACCAAGCTGGGTAGCGGCCCGCCAGCGACGTTCACCCGCGATCAATTCGCACTTGCCATTAACCCGACGAACGATAAGCGGCTGAATAATCCCGTGTTCCCGGATCGAATCGACCAATTCCTGGAGTTGATCGGACCGAAAGTCTTTACGCGGCTGTAGCGGGCTAGGAACAATTTCTACCAACGCGACTCGCTCCACGCGATCGCCCGGTTCGAGACTTGGCGGCTTTGGGGTATTGATGAGTGCGCCGAGTCCTTTGCCGAGAACGACCTTAGCCATAGAAACTGCATGCTAACAGGGTGATCACCAATAGCAAATAGCCAATCGCGAATTTTGGTTATTTGCCATTGGCTATTTCTGTCGGGAGATGCTTCTAGCCTAGAGTGAACATTTGGCGTGATCCGAAAGCCCGGATCGTGTTAACCGCAAATTTTCTTTTGGTTGTCGGCGCGAGCCTCACGTTTATGGCGATCCCCTGGTTGCTGATCCAGCAGCCGCGTGGCAAGGCTATTCTTGGTTACACCAACTCCATCGTTACGTTGGCCATCTTGTTGCTGCTGCCCTACCTCGGTAAATTAGTCGACCGCAATTCGAGGAAGGCGATCGTTCTGATTTTTTTGGCTCTTGGATTCGCCGTGAATATTCTGGTGATCGCGGTCATGCTATTGCGCGGGCGCGTCGAAGTCTGGGAGCTGCTTACGGTCTTCGCTTACGGCTCACTGGGTGCAAGTGTCTATTACCCGGCGCAATTCGCTCTGAATCAGGAAATCTTTGCTCACGACCAATATGAACAATTGAGCGGAGCGATTGAAATTCAATGGCAGGCCGCCTCAATGATCGCCGGCGCCGCAGGCGCATTGCTGATATCGCGAGTGCCGCTCTGGGTGATTCTGGCTATCGATGCGACAACCTACGCGGTGAGCTTTTGTCTGGTCACGCGTTTGGCTTACTCGCGGAGTAAGCTTGCTTCATCCACTACTTCCGCGCTGAAAATGATGTGGGAAGGCGTTTCCTACCTGCAACAGCGACCGCGACTCTCAATTGTGATGTTCGCGAGTTTCCTGCCTTTTCTGGCGCTTATGGTTGCGAATTACCTCTCGCCGATTTTCGTTCGGGATACACTGGGAATGGGTTCGGAAGTGTACGCCGCGGGAGAAATCAGCTATGCGATCGGTGCTGTGGTCGCAGGGCTGAGTATACCATTCATTAATGGAAAGATCGGGTTGATCCCGACCCTGTTTTTTACGATCGGATGCTACACGATTGCGGTCGCATTGAATCCGATTCTGCCGGTGACTGCTGTATTCCTGATCTCGTTCATGCTGCAGGGGTGGGGGAATGCCGGTTCGCGCGTTGCTCGTAGCATTCTGGTTCTAAAAACTGTTCCGAACGAGATTATTGGCCGCGTCAATTTATTCTATAGCGCGATTGAGCGATTGCTTCGGGCGGCTCTGCTCGCGCTCGTCAC
>JBEEIB010000650.1:0-4419 GCA_041167675.1 Verrucomicrobiota bacterium | reverse complement strand
TCAAGTGAAGTCAACCGCTCAAAAACGATGAAGAAACGGTTCTGGTTAATTGTTCTCACGGTCACGCTAGTGACGCGCGCATACGCTGCGGGCGATGCGGAGAAGAAATCGGATATGATCAAATCGGGTGACGCCGCAACTATCACGGCGCGTGCACCCAGCGGCGAATCTGTTCTGGTGATTGAACGAAACAGTCCAAAAGTAGTTGGTGTTGTACCGCCCGGCTGGAAAGTCGTCCCGTTGGAAGGGACCAAGATTGATAGTGATCCGATCGAAATCCGCGCCGGTCTTTCTTCCGTAATTTCATTGAGCCCGTACAAGCTCGTTCCCGATCCAAAACTCGCCCCCTTCGCCTTCAAAGAACCAGGATTTGATCCCATACTTGGAATCCACCAGACCAACACGGTCGGAGCGATTCTTTCGAATTACGTTCGCGAGGAGCAGAAGCTTGACGAGAAACTCGGCTCAGTGATTGACCAGATTCGGACCGTGCTGAACCAGCCGACGACAACTCCTAGTGAAACAGCTCAGCAGATTATCCAGGTTCAACGAAATCGGCCACGCCAATAGCGTCAGTGAGGTTGATTCTTAGGGCCGACCTTTAGTGCCAGTACTTTGGTGTAATCACGGCCGGTCCGCGGTTGGCCACCCGCAGGTGAATTCTGGGCGAGCGACGATCCCAACTTACTGCGCCTTCGCTCGTCCCTTCAAGTCGTTCACCACCATTTGCACATCCAACTTAATTCCATCCCTGCCGAAATAGAGCCAGGGCCCAGGCGGAACTTCCTCCTTCTTGACGAACCGCCAATCCACAATATCGAGGCTGCGAAGGCCGAGGTAATCGCGAACCGCCGGACTCAGGTCGATACCGGCACCGCCGTTGCGATTCGGGTGGGGACGCTCGTTGCCAAAGACGTATTGCCAATGATCGACTTCGAACGGGCCGACATCCTCCCATTGCGCGTAGCAAATCCGCCCATCGGCGTTCCGCACGGCGATCCAAGCGCCTTGACAAAGGCTGGATGAGCCAGCTCGCGGTGCCCCATGTGCCGACCACGGAATCAAGCGTTCCAGTGGCGGACGTACCGGATTAATGAGCTGATCATTAAACGGCAACGCGATATAGAACGGATTCCGTTTTGGTAAAAAACTTGTCGGGAAAAAACCGGTCCGTCGTCGCGGATCATCAATCCCGCCGAAATTAGCCTGCCAAGCCGCGTCCCAGGCGCTGGTGTCGTTAGGTACCGGGTTGTGCGGAGTCGCCGATTCACCGACCCAGAACACCGTAGCCACAATCTGATCGCGCCACTGTCCGTACCCGGAGGGTGCTGTAGCCTCGGTCCGGTGTGGTCGAGCGGTGGTTAAGTAAAACGGCATCTGCCAGAGCCGATCCAACAACCGATCTTCCGCGGCGCGGAGCGCGGCGTCTGATTCTTCAGCGTTCAGAGTGCCCAAAGAGTTTACACAGGCAATTGCCATCGTGGCGCCCAGGCTGAGCATGCCGAATCTGAACATCGAACGAGAAAATCGCCGGAGGTTTCGTCGTCCAGTCTTCATCCAATTAAACCAGAGTACGAACCGCGGACTTCATAAGCAGATTCTGGATTGGTTCGCGACCATCGGAGAGCAGACATCGGAGTACGATAAATAGCGGGCGCGGACAAGTGGGGACGGGAACACAGGACGTTTCGCGTTTGGCGTTTGTCGTTCCGGCGCCGCCAAGGTCATGTCGGACAAGTTGGGGTTCGGACACGATGACGACCGGTAGCGGCGACTGTCCCCCACAGGTTTAATCTTGGCGAAACCACGAACCTCACGCGGAGCTGCTCCTATGGCGCTACCAGAAACCGCAGTCGCCTTCGTGTGGCAGCGTTTGGAGTTCGGCCTTTCCGTGATATCGGCTGCGGGAGCGATCCTGGCGTTCATGGCGTTATTGCTGGAGAGTTTTCAGGGTTTGGATCGAAGTGAGTTCAGCGTTTTGGCGATTCTACCGTCGTAGCCAGGACAATCCCCGTTTTACTTCGACTCGAGCCCGGAGTTGATTTCGGCGAAACCGATTTCGGTGTAGGTGGAGACGTTTCCGAACCGGCGACGGGCTCGACTGTCAACCTCATTACCATCCGTGCCGTTCCGTTTGCGGGCGCCCTCTTGTGGAACAACCGTTGGAACCAGGCTCGTTTGCCCGTATTTGGATCGTTATTCGGCATGAGGAGACCGTCGATCGCGATCACCTGTTTCGTGGGCGTCAATTCGACGGTGAATTTCGTGGTACGCCGAATCGCGCCGGTTTTGTGTCCGTCCGCGGAAGGAACCGCGTTATCGATCCCCAAATCGGCTTGGACGTTTCCATTCGGCAACAGAACGGGATTTACTGTGAGCCGAACAGTGCTGTCGCCTCGCTCCGACTGTACATCAATGAGAGAAATTTTGGCGTTACTACCAGGCTGTAGCGACTGCACTGTTCGTGGATTGCTCTTCGGCGCAACATTGGTATCAGCTAGTTGAATGGCCAGGTCGGACTGATGCGCTCCCGGTTTAGCCGACTGATCCAGCCAGATCTCGGCCTTCACCGTATAAGCATTCCCCGGGTTAACGGAATCCTGCTCGTTTCGCGCCAAGCTGACGACGTCGCCCCGGTAAACGATCCGGTAACCGCGGGCTTCCGCAATGCGAGTAAAGGCTTCCCACGGATCAAGGTCAGAGTCCGCAAAATTGTAGGTGATCGTTTCAGTCGAGGGAATGCCCGGATCCACAAAATTGCGCTGTGCCTGCCGGGCCAGATTGGCCAGGACCTGAACGAGCGGCTGTGGTTCAACCTTGGTATTATCGTTGGCCGATGTGGTCAGGACGGCCTCTTGAATATCGGTCGACTCCGGAGTTTCTGTCGGAATCTGGAACCACGCATCGGTGGACCCCTGACGTTCGGCGCTTGGCGTTTCGTGTTTGGCGTTCGGCGTTTGGATCTGGGCGCCAGTCGTTGGCAGTTTCGTGTCACCGCAAAGGCTTTGTCGGACAAGCTGGCGTTCTGACACGGGCGAGGAAAGATCGATCACCTCGACGCCGGACAAGTTGTCCTTCGAGTTCGACACCTGACTTTTCGAAGCGGCAGTCAGAGATTCGACTTTTCCGTCAGATTTGTCCTCTTTCGTTGCCGGCGTTGTCGGCGTTGTCGGCACTACCGGCGTTGATTGTGTTGACGGCGCTTTCCTCCACCGTACATCGTCCTTGGTCGGAGCGATCGTGCAGCGAACCGGCGGTAACTTTTGCTCGACTGGCTGTTCTTTGTCAGGGGTTTGAGCTGAAGCGACCGGGATGAGACCGATGCAGAAGGTGAGGGCGAGTGACCGGATGGAAAGCGATGCTGATCGAGGGCCCAGGCGGCATGGAAACAGTACGAATAGCTCAGTTCGCCGGCTCCCTTTGGTGCGGCCTGATGTACAAGATAGAAATGTGCGTGAAAAAAGGCTCCACCCCACGGCGTTTCTTATCGACCGCAAGCGCTTCGCCCTAAGAAGAATTTCAAGAATTAACAATAATTTTCATAACCTATGAGGATAGAGCAGGCTAGCGACGAGATGAATCTCTAGCGTAGACATTTGTGACAGTGCGCTGGGTTCGGGCCAAAAAAGGTTGCAGCTAAGTTTTTACCGCTAGGCTGGCCGCTTAAAGTCGCGAATCTCGAAATCATCTAGCCTCGCGATCCGCAAATCGGCGGTGCCGGCATCACTTGGACCCCGAGTTGGCTCCGGCCGGATTGAGTTCTTCAACGCGATACAGAGATCATCTCTGGAAAAGGGCTTTTGGATCATATCAAACACGCGAAGTGTTTCCGCCCGTGAAGCGACTTCATCCAAATCGTATCCCGACATAAGAATGATTGGAGCACTACTCCCTTTAGAGCGGAGCCGCTCGGCGACATCGAGGCCAGTGCCATCCCGCAGCCGATAGTCCAGTAAGTAAGCGTCAAAAGATTTTTCTTCGATTGCCGTAACCGCCTCTTCGACCGACTGGCTTGTCCGAACCTCATATTCTTCCAAGGAAAGCATCCGGTTGAGGATGCGACAGATGCCAACATCGTCATCTAAAACGAACACGCTCAGAGCACTCATGGGCATTCAGGGCACCTGCTAAATTCCTTCCATGGGAGAAACTACGGGCAGCGGATTCTGGGTTACAAGCTTACCAATATGGGGGGGAGCTATTTCATAACGGAGGGCTGTCATTCAAAGATATGGTAAATCTAGTCATTATAACGGCACGGCGGTCCAATACTTGAGGCCCTCGCTGGTTTATTCCTAGGGGAGTGCGTTCGCGCCGGGTTTGAGCCGCGTATGCAGGATCGATGGCGCATTGATCAGTGACATGATCTTTCGATAGTAGGTATCTTCCTTGGCGCCACAACCACCCAAAACGCAGCGA
>JBEEIB010000649.1:0-3387 GCA_041167675.1 Verrucomicrobiota bacterium | reverse complement strand
GGCAATTTCGGCAACTGAAGACCGGTGCATTTTGTTGCCGCGTAGTTGCCACATTTTGAGAAAAAACCGTTCGCTTCGGTTCGGCTCTATTCGCTATTCTACGAGGGACACCCCTTTTCGGCTAGGGTCAATCGCGGTTTTCAAGACCGGTGCAATCGACCACTCTGCCATCCCTCCGGATCGAGCAACGCCAACAATGCCACGACGGTTAGGATTGGCAAATGGTCTTGGACTGATTGACGAGTGCAGCTTGATTCTTCGTCGTCAGCCTATGCCGAGGAAGACTGCGCAGCGGTGACGCGTTTGACGCACCCAGTCTGATCCTTCATGATCGGCATATGCCGAGAAAAATTGCGCTGCTCTTCTCAGGACAAGGCGCACAGAAAGTTGGAATGGGAAAAGATTTGGCGAGCCGTTACGCAGTTGCGGCGAATCTCTTCGCGGAAGCTGATCGCCGATTGGGCAGACCTCTGAGTCAACTCGCCTTTGATGGTCCAATGGAAGAACTAACCAAGACGCGGAATTGCCAGGTCGCACTTTATGTTCATGGTGTGGCGGTGTTACGGGCGGTCGAGGAAGAAGTTGGCCCAATCTCCGCCGTTGCTGCTGCTGGGCTTTCTCTGGGTGAGTTCACGGCGCATGCAGCAGCGGAGACGTTCGATTTTCCGACCGGACTGCATTTAGTCGCGGAACGCAGCCGTTTCATGGACGAGGCGTGCAACGAAACGAAAGGGGCAATGGCGGCATTCGTTGGCGGCGAAGAGTCGCTCGTCCGCCAAGTCGCCGCCGAGGCTGACGTTGATATAGCCAACTTGAACGCCCCGGGACAGATCGTTTTGTCCGGGGAGATCGCTAAAATTGAGAGGGCGATTGCAATCGCTAAAGCGAGAGGAGTTAGACGGGCGGTACCATTAACGGTGGCTGGCGCTTTCCATTCCCGGCTGATGAGTAGCGCCAGACAACAACTCCAGCCAGAGTTGGCAACAGCCACCATTCGGGCTCCTCGATTCACCGTGATAGCAAATGTTACTGCTTCGCCGGTGGACGACCTGACACAGATCCGGACGACCTTGGGCGATCAGGTGACCGGTTCTGTTCGATGGGCGGAAAGCATCGAATACCTGATAGATCGAGCCGGCTGTGATCTGTTCCTGGAACTGGGACCGGGTTCGGTCCTGGCCGGACTGGTGGCACGGATTCGAAAAGGGGCTGAAGTATTGTCGATCGAAGGTCTAGCGAGCCTGCAAGAAGCATTGCCGACTATTCGCGCCGCCACTAAATAGACTATTTCCTCACAGCTGAGGGGTCAGGCTGGACGGACAGAAGGCGCGTGGCAAACCGATAGTACAAGGCGGACAATGCTACCAGAATGCCCCCCAGTACAGCGCACGACAAAATGCGATAGGGAGCACTCACTTCGGCGGTATCAAAGAGAAGTACTTTCCCAATCGTGACGAATAGAAGGACAATCGCGCAGATCCGGTAAAATTTTCGTTTCCACAAAAAGCCGATCACCAGCAAGGAGGCGGCAAAGAGCGTCCAGAGGATAGAGAATGCAGCCAACGTAACCGGAAAACGCCATTCCCAGCTGAGGCGTTCGAGTTCTGCATTGAGGAAGCCGAACAGACTCATCAACCCAATGATTTCAAACCAACGAGCCAGACCGGAGTGGACTCCATTCACTAAGCCGCGGGAAGCTAACCACCAAACGGCTAGCAGGCACGCAATCACGAACATCCCGATGAACCAACGAGAAAAGAGATCGTCGGCAAATCGCTCATTGGCCAAAGAGAAGCCAAGAATGTCGACTTCGAAGAAAAGAAATCGAAACGTCACGATGACTCCCAGGATAATCGTACCGTTCAAGAGTACGCGGTCTTTCGCTTTTGCCGCAATCCAGTAGGTAACAACCACCTGAGCAGCCCAGAAAAGGATGGACCATTTATTCGAAAGGATCACTGCCCAGGTCACCAGCAGGTAGATCAATCCCTGTGCAATCAACCAAGTTACGGCTGGTCCATAAGAGCCGGCTGCCGCAAGCGGCGCGCCCTCCGAACGACGCCAAAACGCCAAAGCAGGTGATAGGGCAACTATCGAGTAGGCGAGGGTAACGATCGCCAACGGATTTTTGTCGTATTGCAGAAGCTCGGCCGACTTCCAGACGCAAAGCCAGCCGTTGATCAGAGCGATGAATATTCCGGTGAGCCGCCAACCACCGATCGAGGAACGGATCTGGAGAAACGGAAAGATCGAGTAGAGGAACAGGGACAATTGGGTAAAGCAAAAGGCGTATCCCCATTGATCAGCGGTTGGATGAGTGGATGACCAGACCTGAAATGCGATCCAGCTCAATATCGCCCCAATCCACGAGAGCGAGGACCAGCGCTTCACGTAGGCCAGCAACGTAGTGGCAATATTGAGAGCCGACAGGTAACCGAAAAAGACCCAATTGCCTAGCTCGTCGGAGTGGAACAGCAGTGGCGATAGATAGCCACCCAGAAAACTGAGCACCGCCAACACTCGAGAATCCCACAAAAAGGAAATGAGAAGTCCAACTGTGCTAACCAGTAGCACAACGAATATGGTGAGCCCATCCGGCAATAGTCGATAGATCTGGTTGGCAGCATAAACGCTGAGATAGAGGGCGCCCAAACCCAGAGCAGCAAAGCTGATGTCCAACCCGACCCATTTTCGGCGGCGGCAAATCTCACCTCCGCCAATCAGGAAAATTCCCACCAGCAGGCCAAACGTGATTTGCACTGGAGGGCGGATCCATTGTTCATCGAAGGCATACTTAAGAAAAAAGCCAATCGCCAATAACAGCACGAACACGCCGATTCCTAGAAACCACCGTTGACCCAAGGTCTCTTCGACAGAACGAGGCGGAGGAGTATCTTTGTTTCCGGCCGGCGAGTTGACAGATTCACGCCAAGCTTGGATCGGTCGAGCTGGGAGGGGTGGCGGCAATGGAATCGGCGGGGGAGTGGGTTCGATATCGGATACGGCAGGTCCGGTTGAGTTCTTGGCCGAGGTCGATCGAAGATCACTCAAGAGCGCACGAAGCTCGGAAACCTCTTGCTGAAGGTTTTCTACCTGTCGATAAATCTGCAGATCCGATCCGCAGTTCGGGCAAAAAGCGTCACCCGATTCGGCTTGGCATTTCGGGCAAACCATAGGTCAACCAATAGGGAGCGACTTCCCCGGATGTCCCTTAATCCAGGATGCGTTGGAAGGAACCAGTTTCCCGAGATTGGCGTGCATCGTGCATAAATCTGGCGATCTCAGAAAGCCAGGTAAGCCGTTGCTCTGCGTCCATTCTCGTGAACTCACTATGGCCATCGAAATCTTCCGGTCGCAGTTTCGCCCAAACAGCCAAATCGATTCCAA
>JBEEIB010000648.1:0-7892 GCA_041167675.1 Verrucomicrobiota bacterium | reverse complement strand
TTGCAATAATCATATATTCTGCTCCTCCCTTGTCCCTGACTGCGTAAGAACAATATTTTAAACCAAACCATGCTTGTTCTTTCTTTGGCACATCTTCATAAGACACTACTCGTAACAGAACAAAAGAGCGTTTTATTTTTTTACGAATCAGAGTCAACCCTGTACCAGGGACTAACGATTCTCCGAATTCAACTGGACGCATATCAAGAGGCTAGCATAGTAGCCTACCGCTACACAGTAAAGAATTGTTATGTTAACGGTAATCAATACTCGACGAAGTGTCCGGTCCGCAAAGCAGCCGGCTGGGATGCGGACCGTCACAGTATTGCCGAGCAAAGAATAGTGGACGTAGTCGAGCGAATAATGTTCGGGCGGAGAAAGCACACCAAACCAAGGCATGGCGCACGAGATCCTCTGCAAGCTCCCTAAACCGGACACAAATCGCTATCGTTGCCCAACGCAGTGCCGCAAACCTGACAGGCCCGTTTGCCTTTCGTACTCACGCCTCCTCCGCGGCTTGAGAGCTTAGTCGATTTGGTGGTACATGGCTTGCACAAAATGATCCTGCGACTCGGCCAGAGGTGCGACGGCGATAGAGGGTTGCTATTGGCCGTCAATCCCAGTCCAACGCAGACCATTACTTTAGCCTACTCCAACCCTTGAGCACGGTTTGCGATTGCAAGCTTTCCTGAAGAAACGAACGAAGGTTTTGCTCCTAGCCGTCGTGTGCTCTCATGCTCTTGGCCTTAAATCCGGTCATCTCTCCGGCTTCAAACGCCAGAAAAACTTAGCCGAGGGCGTCGCGTTTGTGGGCAGGCGATCAAAGAAACCAAGATCGGACATCTCCTCGGCAGGAAAATGCATGCGGACGGCCTGCCTCTGCACCAAGACTCTGAGCAAAATTGTGATCGCTCCGCGCTTAGGCCGATCATAGATCTGAAGATATTCGGTCGCCCTAACACTCAGCCCGGTTTCTTCTCGCACTTCGCGTTTTAGAGCGCGTTCCAGAGATTCATTCCGTTTTACTTTGCCTCCAGGCAACGTCCAAAGCTTTTGGCCGGCGGCCTGGCGAACAAGTAAGAGGGAGCCTTGGTCATTCTCAATCCATGCCATCACGGAGACCTCCTTCTTTGGGTTAAATCTTGTGCTCTTCTTTTTCGGCATCCCTCGGTTGCTCTGAACGATGATAGTTGCGCTGCCGCGATGCGATAAAATTATTGTCTCTAGATTCTCTGGCCCAGCTGTTTAGCTTTGCTCTGGGGTTCCTTGTAACCAGTGCGAGATAGCATTGGCGTGTCCGCACAAAATGACTCATTTATGACGCGATGCGCGAGCCAATTTTTGGGCCGCACTAAGGTCTAATATCCACGGGCGATCTGAGCGACTACCTTTAGTTATGTTTCGGTTCTGCCCCTCGTTTCCTCGGCGTATGAGATCAAGGCGTTAATAGTCTCTTCGGAAGTTATCGCGTCTGCGCAAAGCTCTCTTTTTTGTTTGCCGCATCAGGCTTAAAAGACTAGCGGCCATGAAATCCGTATCTGGCCTTTGATGATCTTAGAGCCGTGGAATGTCAGCCTGGCAGCGATGTCTGTTTCTGCGAACCTATCCGGGACAGGACCTCCTAATCGCAGTGTTCCGAATACGAAAACCAAGTGATGGTGGCTAATACAACCTGTGAGGTCTCCAGATAACACTTTTAACTTCTCGTGGAAGTAGAGCGCCAATTGCCGGCAAACTTCCTTCCCGTAAAATTTAATGGCGTTCGGAGGGGATTCCTCACCCGCCGTGTGGGGATCAGCTGCGGAGAGGGTCAATTGAACCCTGGCTGAAAGGAAGCGAGCGAGCTTTTCCAGATCGTTCAAATTAATAAAAGCGTTGTAAAATAGTTCGGCGATCTCTACTCGCTCCATTGCGGTGCGGCTACAAGGAAGTTGCGGTCAGCGGTCGGCGCTCTCGTTGCTGGTTCGGAACCCTCAGGGAGTCTAGCGATGGTTCCTTATCGCTTGCGCGCGCTGTAGCCATGGCCAGCAGGACAACCGGTAAATAAAATGGGTTCCCTTCTGGCTCCTGTTTCACTCCCTCTCTCTTTTATCGACGGAATTGAGCTACGCTAAAGAGCATTTGCGCACAGCTGGTGGCCTGAAACAGCAAGTGCGACTTAACCCCTCGAAAAGCCAAGCTCGCGCGTTCTTCGCTACGCTTTCCACCAGTCGGGCCGAATCCCGCTCCAGCTTCGACCGCTGCTTTGAATGCTTCCAGAGCATCTCGGATTTCCTGAATCTCGCGCCGGACCAATTCGATGTCTTTGTGCTACTTGGCTAGGACGACCCTTTCTTAACAAAGTTAATGGCGGCCGTTTCAGCATTCATCAACAGGAAGCGACACCATTCGAGATCTTCCACAATGTCACCGCGCCCAGCCGATCGAAATTGGCCTTGGTACTTCGCCATCAGACAGTGCAAGCGGTTCAATTCTTCGCTTACTTCCTTCCACGAGGTGCCCTGGGTGTCACTACTTGGCATATAGTTAACCTTCTTATCGGCTAAACAGCAGTGCGACTTGGAGAACTATCTTAGATGACGAGGGTAGGCTTCACGAAAGTTCACTCTGCTTATGACGAGTATAACAGCTGTGAACACCAAGGTAGCGAAAGCCAAGGTCTACCCTCGGGACCAAGTCGCGCTCTAAGTTAAGAGCTAAGTTGAATTATGGCGCAACCTGCAGCGACCGGCGCGGCTGTATCAATCACCGCGATTGCTCGATAGCCGTCCCTTTTTGGTTTCGAAAATCCAGTCTGGGGAAAGATCTTTTCACTACGGCGGCATGATATGTTCGATGGCCAGTTCTTCGAACACAAAGGCGCGATGAGGGCCGCCGATTTCAGGCCCAGGGTTTCTGTCTCCGCAATTTCTACATTAGCGATAATCCGCGGCAGATTTGTTTGATAAATTGAATGTCCAGATTGGATAAAAAGCTTGAATCCCAACGGGTCAATTTGCGTCTCTTAGGATGTGAGGAACTCGCCGTCCTTCCAGTGCAGTATTGATCACGGCCACCATGTAGTCGAGTTGCACGCATCGCGGAGCGGAGACAGCGGTATGTTTGTGACGTTCATCTACGAGAAGGACTCAGAGCGACTCCTGCGGCATGTCACCGGAACCGACGAAGACGAGGTGATTCTTCAATCGCTGGTGTGGAGCGAGAAAAATTCGTAACGCTTGAGGTCGAGGGGTTGATAAATGTCCGCCTCAACGATCAGCTAAAAACCTTTTCAGTCGCTCGATGCTCGGACTAAACTCGACTGTCGACCCGTCTCGGATATCCAGTGCCAGACCGGGAAGCCGATCATGATGCCAACCGCCAACGTTCCCATAAAGTAGTCTGCCAAAGTTAGCTTTCTCATTCTATCAGTTTGGATGCTTGGGCCGTCGCTGACTTGCGAGGCGGCCGCGGCCGCATAAACATTGTTGCAGCAAGATTACCAGGGCCCAAAGTCCAGAAATGGCAGTCCTCTAGATTGTTGTTTGATTGTGGAAGTCCACGCTCCTGATCGGGTATGAATATATGAGATCTCACCGCTTTAGGATCGAACGAGGTGCTCCCAGCCAGGAACAGTATGGATCTATTGTCGTCGGCATCCCTACCGGAGTCGGTGACTTCGACAAGAGCAGCATTTCGACGACTGAAGAGCGCACTGTTCGGCGGTGCCTTTCCATTCCCGACGGGGTCTCGTTCACCATGCTGCAGCACACGATCGATCCCGATCGGCGGGATTACGAAGGAAAAGCAGCTGCATTTTCTCGACCTGACGGAACACTTGTGTGGGTTAAAAAACCAGATGAGTCCTTCGCCTACTAAATATCGCTCCACGGACCAGTGAAGGCGCTGAGCCTAAAGGCCCTTTGACCGATCGACTATGCGCTGATGTGGCAAGCGCTAATCAGGTTGCACGAGACCGATTTTTTCATTGACGCCGAATCGGGCGAGGCATCCACTCGGAGTGTTGTCGTTAGGCGACAAACCATCCTAAGCCCCAGGACGCGATAATGAAAATTCGCTTACTACTTGCCCTTGTAGGATTGGCAATCAGCTTTGGGTTGCCGACCTTCGCCCAACAGAAGGACACAGCCGATCGACGAATAGTCCAGCAGCGTGATCTCCTCGGGAGTCCCAGTTCACTTGCTGAGTTCGGAGAGCTTAGTCAGAAGCTGGACGAAGCATACAACAAGAACGACGCCGACGCAGTGGCCGCGCTTTTCACGGAGGACGCGCTTTTGGTGGCACCGGACGGGATGTTTAGCGGTCGGCAGGCGATCGAGAAAAGGTATGAAGACACGTTCCAGCGGTGGCATATTGGCGATTTTAACAGCCGCCGCGAGCCGTCACCTGAATGCGATCGACAACGGGGTTTGGTCGGCCGGACAATAGGCGAGTACTTTTCAAAGCCAGACCGGTCCCGTATCTGCGTGGCGCTACTGGTCAGCGATTTATGTTCGTGAGGGTGATGCTTGGAAGATCCGCATGTTGACCCTCAGCGAGCACCCACGACCAGCCTTCGTTTCAGCCGGCGGGGGTAGATGAGAGAAGCGACCAACCCGAGCAACAAATAGTATCCTGATCCGCGTCGTGACAGATTAGAACCCAGGAAGCGCTCAGGGCGTGCTCGGCCTTTTGGGCCCGCTCTTCCTCTCTAAGCTTCAGGTCTCTTAACTTGAACTCCTAGTCTTGAGTGGTGCTTGCGCGTCGATATGGCCTATAATCCAGATCTCCGGCGACAGGTCGCTTCCCTTATAGAAGGGGGTGTAATCCTTGCCGTCTACCGCAATCGTAGGCGCAGACGGATCGCACATAATCTCCACTCGGTGACCCTTGTATTGGAAGGCAATGTCCAGGGGCCGCGAACGTCTAGAGATCTGCATTCTAGTAATTATATTCGACCGGGAAGAGCACGACTTGAGCTCAGGGCGTGGAAATGGGAAAGAATGATAAAGCGGCGCTCTGGGCGTTGCTCCTGACGGCGCGTACGTCAAGTTCACCGCTTAGCGGTTTTCGCAAATTCGGCTCGCATACGCATCATA
Source organism: Verrucomicrobiota bacterium (assembly GCA_041167675.1). GTDB lineage: Bacteria > Verrucomicrobiota > Verrucomicrobiia > Chthoniobacterales > JAFAMB01 > DASTDH01. Next base: position 2,814 of record JBEEIB010000648.1, on the reverse strand, counting down.
TAGTCGAGCTCCTGAGAGAATCCCTTCATCGGCTTGATCAAGTAAAATTTATCAGGATGCGACACCATTGGCTCACGGAAGCTCCCAGATTTTGGGCTGTCGCGGTTGTCGACTTTGACGAGGACCTTCAGGCCAGGTAGAGGATTTGCCAATTGATTCCGTCGAGTCTGGCCCTGTACGGCGGAAACATCGACTTACTCAATCCTCTATAGGACGGTTCTTCGGTCGCAAAGAAACACGTTGAGTATTCGTCGTAAACTGAGCGGTTTTGGATCAAAGATCCTGGCTTGGACCCCCTTTTGGAACTTGGTACCCAGACTGACATTGCTATAGACGTCCAGTATCGACACTGAGGACCGCCAGAGAACGGACAAAATAAACCGTCGCAGTTTATCCGTGTCGACCCCGGAAACCTCGATAGCGAGTTCAACGCCGGTCACGGGGTCGGCAATAATCTGGCCTTTCAAGGGCTTTCCTAGAATTTCCCACCCGTACTCGTCCAGCTCGGTTGTCACAATCAGCACAAAGGATGGATGTGTCGTATATTCCTGCCTGCAGAAAAGTCCTAGCCTTCTTAGTATTTGTCCGGACCAGCACCGAGTACTTTTCAGGGCTATTGCCTGAAATCAGTTCAAAGAAGTTTCTAGGAACGATGTGGCCTTGATTAATGGCTTAGTTTGGTTGCACCATTTGCACGCTAACGGGTCGTTTTTTCTGCTCATGTCGGGAGATCCTGCGTGCAATCCTTCTCCCACAGCTGATCGGCGCGGCTACATTGGCCCGGCGAGGCCGATCAAGTGGCCCTCGGGGTCCGTGAAGTGGCCGACCACGAGATTTGCCCCCGGGTTCTTTTCGGGGCCCATCCGGCGCGTCCCGCCGAGGCTCTCGGCCTTCTGGAGCGCGGCCTCGACGTCGGGAACGCCGACGTAGAAGATCACGTGGCCGTCGTAGCCCATGCCTCCGCCGACGCCGCCCGGGATCCCGGTCCCATCGCTGGTCGTGTTGCGGTCCACGAACCCGTAGTTCCCCGGCTGGGAGATCGCCTCCGCGACCGGGGCGCTCGTGTCGAACTCCCATCCGAACAGGTCGCCGTAGTAGCTCCGGAGCTTCTCCGGATCCTTCCCGGTGATCTCAAAGTGCACAACTGGTTGTCCCATGGTTAGTCCTTTCCGAGCGGTTGTTTCCCGTCCTCGACGGCGAGAAGGATTTTGCGGATTAGCTCTAAGTCTCGTTTCATCGAGAGGTGTGCCCTTACGGGATACTCCGTGTTTTCCAAGTTCGGGTCAAAGCTTTCGCGAGATCAGGGCCTTCGTCTATCGCCGCCTTGAGCCCAGCGTTCACGGCCCCCACCGTTACTCTATTCGCTGCCAGTTTCGACTTCCAAGCCGTTCATTGAGCCCGTTCATCTATGACGCACTGTCTACTGCCCTAGAGCATTTTGAATCTGGACTACGTCACCAACTGGCGACATCGCGGACATCCCGTAAATTATTTTTGTGAGCCCTTTTGGAGCGAAACCGTAAATGCGGCTCAGTCGGCCGAGCAGAGTGCGACTTAACCGTTCACTGGACCTATTGCCATGGCGCGTTACCATGAAGCACTCCACTTCACTGAAATTTGCGATATAAGCTACTCTCAGATAGATACTTACATCATATGGCAGCGCGTACGGGACTCGAACCCGTGCTTTTCCCTAGGGAGAGAACCCAAATAGACAAGAAATAGACAATATTTTATTTAATGTCATTAAACTATCCCAAGTTCCAGAAATCAGCTGTCTCTGGTTTGTTTCTTTACGCTCCTGGCCCAACCAGATCTTCCGCCCGTTCCAATTCCCGGTAAAGGTTCTGGAGTGCGTTGCCGAAATCATCTTTCTTTTCGGCAACCAGGGTCGCATCTCGGAACCGGTAGACAGCCTGGATGAGGCTACGCATCACGATGTCTCGGCCCTCAATCGTTCGCCGCTGTGCAGGGTTGTCAAAGGTATCCGTCAGAGCAACCCACCTAACGGACGGGGCGTGTTTTTGATGCACTGTCGGCATGACGAAAATCGGAGAGGTTAGCGTTCGGAAGCGGCGAAGCCGCCACGAGATCAAACGCCTGGTGGCGGAATTCGAAACCAGCGGGCTGCGGCGCGGTGAATTTTGTCAGAAGTATAATTTGGCGCTGGGCACATTGCAGCGCGGGCTCAGAAGGCGCCGGATGGAAGTGGACGGACAAAGCGAAGCTAAGCGATTGGTTGAGGTGAAGCTTGCAGGGATCCAGCGCAATGGCAGCGGACCGGCAACCTGCTCTCTGGAAGTGGTGTTGGTCGAAGGTCGGCGAATTGAAGTCAGGCGAGATTTTGATGCCGAGACTTTAGCGCGCCTGATCCGAACCATCGAGCAGATCTGAGATGGTGTTTGGACTTGGGCCTGCGACCAGGATCTACGTGGCTCTTGGAGCGACTGACTTGCGCAAGGGCTTTGATGGTCTTTACGGGATCGTGCGCGACCAGCTCGGATTGGAAGTCAGGACCGGACACTTGTTCCTGTTTTGCAACGCCAGAAGGAACAGGCTAAAAATCCTTTACTGGGACGGAACCGGTTTATGGAATTGTGCAAAAAGGTTAGAACGTGGGCGCTTCAGTTGGCCTGTTGGGCAATATCAATCAGATCCAGTGACGCTCAGTCATGAAGAACTCTCGCTGTTGTTAGGCGGAATCGATCTGAGGAGAACGCGGCGAAAAGACTGGTATCGGCAAACGCTGAGCGAGGAAGAAAAAAGTAAGATAAATCTGTGAAAGTAACCGAATTTTTGTTAGTTATGTCTGTT
>JBEEIB010000647.1:0-23634 GCA_041167675.1 Verrucomicrobiota bacterium | reverse complement strand
AACCAGATTTCGATGAAATCCCCTCCGCCGCCTTTGAGTCCGACCGACCATCCGGCCAAGCTCCGACTCAGAAAAAGCTTCTGGTCTTGCCAGCTGATTTGGCCATGCTGATCAACCTGAGGCTGGGCCACGCCCGGATAGATCAACTCTTCACCTCTCACCTCTCACCTCTCACGGCATTTGGCCTCCCGGCGCTACCGGCGCTGCCAGCGTTCTCGGCGCTAGAGGCGCTACTAGGGCTTGCGATGCAGTCGCGAAAATTCTACCATCGCCTATTGAAAGAGGTCGACGGTAACCCGAAACGTACGCCGCTCTGAGCTTCGGAGATACAATCTGGAAAACTCGGACGCAAATCGCGGATCGTGAGTCGTCAACTGTAGGAAATGCCGGAATCCTTCGAGTTTGAGCACTATCAGCTTCTGAAGAACCCCGATGGCTCGTTTACGGAGCTCGGGCGCGGGGCCATGGGCATCACCTACAAGGCTTTCGATACCAGCCTACGCTGCAACGTTGCGTTGAAAGTCATCAGCGGCACCCTGCTCGAAGACGAAAAGGTGGCGGAACGTTTCCTGCGAGAGGCTCGCAGCGCCGCGCAGCTGCGGCACCGCAATGTAGCGTCAGTTTTCCACCTGGGTAAACACGGCAATCGCTATTTCTATTCGATGGAATTCATCGATGGTGAAACGGTCGATGCTCTCGTAAAACGCAATGGCCCACTCGAATGCCTTTCCTCGCTCGATATCGCTCAACAGGTCGCCTCCGCGCTGATCGCTGCGGAGAAACAACACCTTGTCCACCGTGACATCAAACCATCCAACCTCATGCTCGTGCAGGAGGGTGATGGCGAGGTTCTGGTGAAAGTAATCGATTTCGGCCTCGCCAGATCGGCGGTGATGCAATCGACCACCGGCGGAGAAATTACATCCGGTGGTTTTGTTGGCACGCCTTATTTCGCGAGCCCCGAACAGCTGGATCGCCAGACGGAAGACATCCGTTCCGACATTTATTCTCTCGGCGTGACGCTTTGGTACATGCTCCTGGGCAGACCTACATTCACCGGTTCGGTGGCCAGCGTTATCGCGCAGCATTTGGACAAGTCGCCTCCGTTCGAGGCGCTTGCTATTCTACCCGCGGAAGTTGTCGCGGTGCTCCGCAAAATGCTGGAAAAGGACCGGGAGCAGCGTATTCAAACGCCATTGGTGCTGCGTAACGAGCTCAAGTCATGCATCGAGCGGCTGCGGAACTTACAAACTTCCGCGAAACCGGAGACCACGGAGTGGAATTTTGATACGATCGCACTGAGCAACACCCACTCCGCGGCGCTGAGACCAGAAGTTGGCTGGATTCTGAAAGAGCGGTATCGGCTAATTGAAGACATTAGTCCGGCTAACCCGGCGCATACTTTCCACGCCGAAGACATGACTTCAAAAACGCGGGTAATGGTCCGAATTTTCCACGCGGAGCCGGCGGGCCTGAGCCAGGTCGAAAGAGAAGCCAGGCGCATTCCGACGGCAGCCCATCCAAACCTCCTGAAGGTCTTCGTGATCGAGCGAGAAAAGAACTTTAGTTTTGCCGTTCTGGAATGGTTGGAGGGGTTTCCTCTCGTCGATCTTCTACGTACACGGCGCGCTTTGACGTTGCGTGAGACCCGGATGCTCCTGAAGCAGATATCACCGGCGGTAGATGAGGCTCGAGCTGCTGACCTCATGTTGGAGATGAGTTTGCGCGATATTTTCGTGCATTTCCCTGAAGGGTTTGCGGCGTTGAGCGCCGACGTCGTCTTGCACTGTCCGCTCGATGAATGGCCGGCTTTCGTGGTAAAACTGGACGCTCTAGGCAAAGCCAAGGAGCTGGAAGCCTCGGCTACCTGGTTCGGTGAGCGACCTGTTGCCGGCAATCAGACCCCACACCATGACATCATCCAACTCGGAATCGTAACCTACGAGTTATTGGGCGGAACAGCTGGTACTTTTACTCCGCTGGCAACTTTGTCCGAGGACGGCAACCGCATCCTTCGCCAATGCCTTACGCCGGGACGAAGCTATCCAACCGGACGCGACTTTTACAATGCGTTGAGCGCATTGTCGGACGTGAGTCCGTCGTCCACCACAATTGGCGAACAAACCCAGACTCTGCCAGTAGCGCCATCGAGGCCGCCCCCTGCCCCGGATCCTTCTTTTCGCTCTGCAGATCCGTCGTCAAGGCCAGCCCGCAAAAATCAGGCACTGCCAATCATAGTGGGGCTGCTCGCAGTGCTTGTAGCCGGAGGACTGGTCTGGATTTTTCTGACCAATTCGTCGAATCCAGCTCCTCCTCCCGCGATCACGACACCCCAGCCAACGTCTGCGAAGATCGCCGCCGCCAGGTCGCCGCCTGAATCCGGCAAGTCATGGACGAACACGCTCGAAATGCGTTTCGTCCCACTCGGAAAGATCCATGTCGCGGTCTGGCAGACACGTCTTCGAGATTTCAATGCCTTTGTCGAAGCAACCAGCTATGATGCCGTCGGAGGCATGTCCTCGGTCATTGTCGCAAATGGATTCAAGCTGAATGCTATGAGCTGGAAAAATCCCGGGTTCGCTCAAACGCCGGAGCATCCGGTCGTCGGTGTGAGTTGGGAGGACGCAAATCAGTTCTGCGCTTGGCTGACGCGAAAGGAACGCAGCGAGGGAGCACTCACCCCATTTCAAAGCTATCGTATGCCGACTGATCTCGAGTGGAGCGAAATCGTCGGTTTATCCCACGAACAAGGCTCCACGCCTGAAGATCGGAGCGGAAAGATGAAAGGCGTTTATCCGTGGGGGACCTCGTTCCCGCCTCCGGTTGACTCCGCCAACTACGCCGGGAGCGAATCACGGGTGGATGCGCCCGAAACGTGGGCCGTGATTCCGGGGTTTCACGATGGTTATCCGCGCACCGCCCCGGTTTCGGCTTTCCGGCCAAACGCCCTCGGCCTGTGCTGTGTCGGGGGAAATGTCTGGGAATGGTGCCTGGACAAGTTTAACCGGACGATGACCTGGCGCACGTTACGAGGCGGATCGTGGGCTACATCTCGTTCTGAAGAAATCCTCTCTTCTTACCGTCGCGGTTATGATCCGCTGTTTCGAAGCGATAACGTGGGTTTTCGCTGCGTGGTTGCATCGGACGGAGGCAAAGAATGAAATTGCTCAAATTTAATCTCATCTTCATCCCAATTCTGGCGCTCGCTCTGGGCGCAATCGGTTTCATCGCGCAAAAAATGCTACTCGAAGACGCACGCCAGCACATCATCGAGAACGCCCGGATCATTATGGAGAGTGCGCTCTCCAGCCGTACATACACGACCAAACAGGTCGCTCCGCTGCTTGAACAAAAGAATTTCAAGCTGCAAACGGCGGTAGCCGAATTTCGGAAAACGCTCGAATCGATGCCCAAAACTTTCGACCCCACCGCGACGGCCGATGTTCGAGCCAATCTCAGGAAAGGCTTCGCTCTGGGCCAGCAACGGGCACTCGAAGCACTCGAGCAGTTTGCGGCCGCGGCCAAAGATAAACCGGGCGAATTGCTCGACAACGAGTTTCATCCGCAATCAGTGCCTGCCTTTGCCGCAACTGAGATCTTTAACTATCTGCGGGAAAAATTTCCCAATTACTTCTACAAGGAAGCAACGCTTAATCCTACTAACCCGCGCAATCGCGCGACCGATTGGGAGAGCGACGTGGTCAACCAATTCCGCACCCGCCCGGAACAGACTGAAATTGTGAGCATACGTGACACACCGACTGGCCCCTCGCTTTTTCTCGCCCGAGCGATCAAAGTGAACAATGTGAGCTGTCTTGAGTGTCACAGCACCGCCGATAAAGCTCCCGTAGAAATGATCAAGCTCTACGGTTCAGCGAATGGATTCGGATGGAAGCTGAACGATATCATTGGCGCGCAAATCGTGTCGGTACCAATGGCGGTTCCCGTGCTGTTAGCAGAGAATGTATTCAGGACACTGGTTCTATGGCTGGCTGGAGCATTCGTTGTTATCCTCACTTTTGGCAACCTGGCATTCTTGCTTCTCACGCGGACACGGTAGGGCTTAGGCTTCCGACTTCGCCAAGATATGCCCGGCAAGATTGTCAGCGATAAAGGCCTCGCCGGACATGCCTGCTCGGCGCTTTTGGCGAGGATCGCCCGTGTTCGCTGCGCTGTCGGGCGTTCGGCGTTTCCCCCAATCTCCAATTACCTCTCACCTTTCACCGCGCTCGGCGGTTGCGGAGCAACGCGCCCTACCTCGTTCGACGCTTGCCATTTTGCGCTGCCGCCGTTCTCGGCGTCCTACTTCGTCCCAGCTCCGCCCGATTCGATGAGTCGCGAATGACCAAGTTTGGTGGAACCAAAATTGATCTGGGCCGGAACTGTTCTTTCTCAATCAGCGAAAGGAGCAGATTCGCAGCAGAATGACCAATCGTAGACCGCTGCTGATCCAGTGTACTCAACGGAACTTGCAAATACCTTCCGTATCGATGATTCCCGACGCCGATCAATCCAATGTCTTGGGGAAGCCGTAGGCCGGCTTCGAGAGCCGCCTGCAGCGCTCCAATCGCATTTGGATCGCTGGCGGCAAACACCGCATCCGGACGAGGAGAAAACCCAAGGAGTTTGCGCATCGCGTCGTATCCACCCGATTCGTCGTGGTAGTTTGACTCGATCACATAGTCTTCCCTCGCTTTCAGCCCGGTTGCTTTCAGTGCGCGCCGGTAGCCTTTCAATCGGCCAACTGCGGTACTGATCGTTTTCGGACCCGCGATATGAGCGATCCGCCGATAGCCTTGCTCAAAAAGATGGCGGGTCGCTTCGAAACCAATGGCCTCATCGTCGCCGCCAACGAATGTCATTGCTGCCAGTCGACGGTCGATTAACACCAGCGGAACGGCCAAGCGAGCGAGCCGCATTCGCCAATCGGCGCATTCGGGTCGTGAGCTGAAGCCAAAAGAACGCCGTCCACTTGGTTTGACAGGAGCATATTCAAGATCTCCTTTTCCCGCTTCGCGTTCTCCTCGGTGTTGCAAACCAATAAGTTATAGCCGGCCGGACTAGTGATTGAGTCAATGCCTTTGAGGACTTCGGCGAAGAATGAGCGGGACAAATCGGGAACGATGACGCCAAGGACAAACGTTTTCCTGGTGATCAACCCACGAGCGAGCGAGTTGGGATGATAACCGAGTTGTTCGACCGCCTCGACGACTCGGATTCGAGTCGCTTCGCTAATATCCTCTCGGTTTTGCAGGGCCGCGCTAACCGTCGAAACCGAAAGCTGCAAATGTTGCGCCACATCCTTTAGACGGATAGCCATAGAGAAAGAGTATTTATCGCCGGGGCGACTGACCCGAAAACCAACGGCATCTGGATTACTGCACTGGCAAAGAAAGTGCAAACCGGAAAAATCCGGGCGACAATAAGAAACTATAATGTTCTAGGTGGACATCATCTAGAGCCTTGTAGACATGCCGGTATGTCCCTGACGGGGCTATCGGCAGGGTGCACGTGTTCGGTATCGCGAAACCTGACTCCACCAAGCCTCTGTTATGGCCGCGCTCTGGATGGCGCAAAGTTCTGAAAGAAGGGTCCGCTGAAGCCGGCGAAGGCGGGTTTCGCAATAGCGGGCACAAAGCATTCTCACCAACCACCGATTGCTGCTTACTGCTTACTCGTCTCCTCTTTCACCTCAGGAACGCCGCCACGTTACCTCCATCCACAGTAGTAACATCTCCCGTCGTCTTTAGCGCCAGGGCGTGATGAACGAATGCTTGCGCTACGTCTTCCGCAGTCACCTCGCATCCGAGCAGATTGCCTGACATATAGTCCTCTTCAGTGACTCCGCGGGATTGCGCTCGCGACCGGATCATGTCGTCGGTGAGAAGACCGCTACGGATTCGATCAGCATTAACCGCATTCACCCGAATTTTATCGCGGCCGTGTTCCAAGGCGTACTGCCGAACCAAAGATAAGGTAGCAGCTTTCGGGATACCGTACGCTCCAAAATTTGGCCCAGGATTAATCGCCTGTTTGGAAATGTTAAAGAGAATAGCGCCACCAGTTTCTTGCCAGCGCATCACCCGCACTGCATTCTGAGCGACCAATTGATGGGCAAAAAAGTTAAGTTCAAAACTCTTCCGCAACAAATCATCGGAAATCGTCGAGATCGATCCGGACCAGGCCGCGCCAGCGTTTGATACTACCACGTCGACTCCGCCAAAGCGTTCGCAAACTCGATCAAAAAAAACTCTGACTGAATCGCCGTCGGCGACGTCGCAAGCTGCGCCGAATCCGCCAGCTTTGATCGTCCGAGCGGTTTCACCAGCCTTCTCGCCGTCCAAATCAGCAATGGCGATTTCTGCACCCTCCTGCGCAAACGCTTTCGCGATCGCGTGGCCGATCGTTCCGGCGCCGCCAGTGATCAGTACCACCTGTCGAGAAAGACGCGGTTCGGATTGCGCTCGTAATTTGGCTTGTTCCAGTGACCAGTATTCCATTGCAAATTGTTGCTTCTCGTCCAATGAAGAGAAACGGCCAATCGACTCGGCCGCAGTCACAGTCTCGATCCAGGTTTCCGCGATATCAGCGACGATTGCTGCATCCCCCGCCGATTTCCCGATTCCAAAAATTCCGCTGCCCGGTACCAAAGCGACTCGCGGGATCGGATCTAACGGCGATTTCGGTTTCTCAAGTTGGGAATTGTTGCGATCAAAATAGTCGCGATATCTTTGGATGTAGCCCACAATCGCATCCGTGGTTTCGCGCCGAAACGCCGGTAAAGCATCGGTTTCCGGAAAAGGCAAAATAAGAGGAGTGCCTTTGGTTCGAATCAAGTGATCCGGTGTGATCGTTCCGCGGTTGGCGTAGTCTGCGAGTTGTCGGCCGTTTACGAATTCCAGAATTTGGTCGGAGCACCGGAAATCCAAGATCCAACGCGTTGCGCTGGTGTTCTGCCCGGCGTTGGCCAAACATCCGCGGAGGATAGGAGCTATGTCTGCCGTGCGAGCGATTTCTTTTTCCGGCCAGGAGGGCGAGATGAATACAGGGGTCCGCTGGTTTTTTTGCACGAATGCTGCCGCCAAGTTATTGAGGTCGATAGTTCGAGTGTAAGACTCTTTGGCAGTTTCACCGAACGTGAACAAGCCGTGTTTCATTAACACCAGTCCTTCGACTTGCGGATCGCGGCGATATTCCCTCGCTGCTGCTTTAGCCAGAGAGAACCCCGGCATGATATAAGGAACATACCCCACCCGGTTTCCAAATACCTTGCGCGCTACATTTTCACCCTCCGGCTGATCAACTAACGCCAGTACGTCGAGTGCATGCGAGTGATCGATATACTTGTGCGGAAGAAAAGCATGCAGGAGGGTTTCCACTGATGGCGTCGGTGCCGAGGAGTCCAGGAGGCAACCACGTAAATAGTTGACCATTGCCTCATCGGAGAGTTGTTCGAGTTGCTCCAGTTTCAGAAGGGGTTCCAGCCGTACCCCTGGTAGCCCCACTGGCTCAATCGCGGCGAGGTCCCACCCACTTCCTTTTACCCGCAAAACCGCCGTTTCCATTCCGACGAGATCTAGCTCGGCTGTTTTGACGGAAGTGTTGCCCCCTCCATGCAGAACTAGCCGTCGCTCTTGGCCGAGCAAACGAGAAGTATAGATTCTGAGACCTACATCCGGATTATTGTATCGGGCGACATATTCGGTTGCGTCGGTATCACTCCACAGATTCTGGATCATTTTAATTACCAAATCGAAACCACGGATTTCTGGCACGCGGGCGGAACTTTAGCAGGGCTCAGCTGCGCGCCACGACATCTCCAAATATAAACATTTGTCAAGTTCCGGGGTCAAATGTAGAGAAGGTATCAGACAGTTTGTAGCAACCCCCGTCCTTTGCCGAAAAAACTTCACATACGGACCGTTGTTGGTTCTCGCCCGAAAAATAAACCCAGAGCCGCCGCGCCGGCGACCAGATTGTTTTGCTGAAAGATGGTGAGGTGCTCCACCAAGATTCGCCTCGTCGGGTCTACGATCATCCCAAACAGCGCTTCGGCGGGTGGTTTCTCGGTAGTCTCGGAATGAGCTTCCTCAAGCATTCGTTTGATCCTGCCGAAGGCGATGGACTTCAATCCGATCTCTTTCCTTTTCCGATAAAAATTTCGGATCCGAATGCGGTCACAAGTCTCGAAAAAACCAACTTACGAATAGGCATTCGTCCTGAACGTATCCGGGTCTCGCCGATGCCAACGCCTGGTGCAGCCGGTCAATATTTGGTAGCGATTCAGCTGAGCAAGCATCTGGTCTGGGCGAAGGTTGCCAACGAACTTGGTAAGAACCTCGGTGAAACCGTCTGGGTTAAATGCGACCTCGATGCAGTCACCATTTTTGATGACCGCGAGCAAGCCTTGAGCGGCCGTCTCATCCGGCTCGAAAATTGAACCAAAAAGCAGCATGTCAAAAGTAGTCTCGCTCGGAATACATATCGTGGATGTGCTCGGACGGCCAGTGAGTGAAGTGCCTAAAGGGCAAGGCCTCGCCCTGCTGGATCTGATTCGTTTCACAGTTGCCGGCACTGCCGCAGGCACGTCGATCGACCTGGCTAAACTCGGACTGGAGGTGTCCGCCATGGGGGCCATCGGTCAAGATGAGATTGGAGACTTCCTCATCGCCACGATGCAGCGCTTTGGGGTTGATACGACCAACCTGGTCCGAAAAGCACGCGCCCAGACGTCGTGCACCATGTTGCCGATTCGCCCCAACGGCGAACGGCCCGCTCTTCATGTTATTGGCGCTAACGGCGAGCTCACCATCGACGATATTAACTTTGATACGATCGCCGGCGCACAGTTCCTTCATGTGGGCGGGGCTCCACTAATGCTCAAGTTCGACGGTGAGCCCACCAGTCAGGTATTAAAATCGGCCAGGGAACGAAGCGTAACGACAACATTCGATCTGCTCGGAATTCCGCGGCCAAACCTGTCTGCGCTGATCAAGATTTGCCTTCCCTATGTCGATTTCTTCATGCCCAATTATGAAGAAGCGGTCATGATCTGCGGTCTACCGCAAATCGACGAAATCTTGCGGTGCTTTCTTGGCCAAGGCGCTCGCCATGTCGTGGTGAGACTCGGCGAAAAGGGTAGTACTGTTGGGTGGCTGGAAAATGGCGTTTTGAAACGGTTCAATACGCCGGCCTTTGAAGTCCCAGTAGTGGACTCGACCGGTTGCGGCGACGCGTACAACGCCGGTTTCATTAAAGGATTATCTTTGGGATGGGAGCTGGAGGAATGCAGCAGGTTGGGTTGCGCCTGTGGCGGGTTAGTCATTCAGGGCCTAGGCTCTGATGCTGGTATCGAGGACTTCGATCAAGTCATGAAGTTTGCCCAAACAACTAAAATCAAAAACGTCCACTAAGTTATGGAATTTCAAGGCTACGATAAGAACTTCGGCTTAACCGGGAAAGTCGCTTTCATCACTGGAGGAGCTGCTGGAATCGGAAAAGCAATCGCCACGCTGTTTAAAGAGAAAAACGCACGCCTGGCTCTAGCCGATTTGAATCCGGCAGTGCGGGAAGTCGCGTCCGATTTGTCAGCCGACCAAGCCACCGTCCTTCCTTTGACGTGCGACATCACCAAAGCGGAAGAACGGAATCAGGCAGTTGACGCCGCGCTCAAACAATTCGGTCGAATCGATATTTTAGTGAACAACGCCGGTCTAGCCATTTTGGAACCGGCGCTGGAAGTTTCTGAGAACAGCTGGGACCGCACGCTGGATCTCAATTTGAAAGCCGCTTTTTTTCTGGCTCAGCGGATCGGGAAGGAAATGGTGAATCAGCGTCGCGGCAAGATCATCAATATTGGCTCACAGGCGGGAATGATCGCGTTGGATCGCCATGTGGCCTACATGGCGAGCAAGGCGGCGATCATCGGGATTACTAAAGTGCTCGCATTGGAGTGGGCGCGCTCCGGTGTGCAGGTCAATGCCATTTCGCCTACTGTCGTTCTAACCGAGCTTGGCAAAAAAGCGTGGGCTGGTGAAGTGGGCGAAGAATTTAAGCGCAAATTGCCGGCCGGCCGTTTCGCTTATCCAGAGGAAATCGCGGCAGCGGCCCTCTTTCTCGCTGCCGATGCCAGCGACATGATGAATGGCGCCAACCTCGTGATCGATGGCGGATACACCATTCAATAGCAGATAGCAAAGAACCGAACATTTTCTATCGTCCCTTATGGGACGGACGTGTCTTTTTGCACCATTTCCCAGTCCGGCGGCCGCCCATAGGCGTCAACCTAAGGAGCAGAAAAGCCAGTCCCGCAAGGAAGGGAGCATAGTTCGGTACGAAAACCTCGGCGCTTTTGGTTGGTCCGCCCTTTGGTTAAGCTTCCCCATGCGCCGGGTTTGAGCCATTCGTTACCCGTTGATAACTACTATATCGGTGTACGGCTCGATTGGGTATTACACAGCCCCAGATTCTAAATTCCGCGTTGTGTGCGCAAGGATATCTGGGAAGCTTTAATTCTGACCGCAGCAGAGCGGGAAGGCCCCCCCACCCGGTATGTTTCCTTTAGTCAACCAGTTTCGCGATCGCTCCCAAGCCGGACAGCTACTGGCCAGTAGGCTATCGCAGTACGCAAATCGCAAGGATGTCTTAGTTTTAGCGTTGCCCAGAGGCGGTGTGCCGGTCGCATTTGAAGTAGCCAAGGCGCTGAATACTCCGCTCGATATCGTCGTGGTACGGAAGCTTGGCGTTCCCGGTCACGAAGAACTAGCGATGGGAGCAATTGCGCCCGGCGGTTTACGCGTTTTGGATGCTGGGGTTGTGCAACGGTCCCACGTTTCAAATTCCACGATCGAAGCCATCGTCGCAAAGGAACAAGCCGAAATGGCGCGGCGCGAAATGGTGTATCGAGGCAACGCTCCAGCAGCCGACGTACGGGATAAAATAGTGCTTTTGGTTGATGACGGGCTGGCAACTGGTTCGACCATGCGCGTGGCGGCCGCCGCAGTGAAACGCGGAGCACCGGCACGGATTGTAGTCGCAGTGCCGACCGCGCCTTCTTCGTCCGTTCACGATTTGCGAACTGAAGTGGATGAGGTCGTCGCATACATGACTCCGCGACTGTTCTTCGGAGTCGGAGAGTGGTACGAGAAATTTAATCAGGTATCAGATGAAGAGGTGCGTACTCTGCTCGAGGAAGCGAAGCGCCGGCAGATGGGGAGTAACCAGTAATCAGTTATCGGCTAGCTGAGAACTGGCTCCTATCAGATGTTTGTGTACTGATAGTGATTAGTGATTACCGATCACTGGCTCCCTTAATCTGCCCTTTGCGCGCTCTGACAATCGCGGAGAGAATAATCGAATGAAAGTCGGAGTCTTAGGATCTGGGACTGTGGGACAAACACTTGGCGCGGGATTTCTCAAGCATGGCCATCAAGTAATGCTGGGCACTCGCGATCCGAAAAAGCCAGATGTGCAAAAGTGGGTTCAGAACACACCTGGAGCAACCGGCGGAACCTTCGAGGAAACCGCGAAATTCGGTGAGCTAATCGTGTTGGCAACACTCGGTCGCGTAGTGGAAAACGTGATCGATCTGGCTGGGACCAAGCACTTTACCGGAAAACCGGTGATCGATTCAACTAACCCGTTGTCAGATGCTCCGCCGATCGACGGGGTGCTGCAGTTCACTACCGGTCCCAACGAATCGCTGGCCGAAAAAATTCAGGCGAAAATTCCTGGCGCATACGTGGTAAAAGCCTTTAACAGCGTCGGTGCCTCTCGAATGATCAATCCGCAATACAAACAGGGCATCCCAACCATGTTCATTTGCGGAAACAATGCGGGAGCAAAAACCAAAGTGTCCGAGATAATCGAGCAATTTGGATGGGAGCCGTTTGATTGTGGAACCATCATCTCGGCTCGGGCTATCGAACCGCTCTGCATGCTTTGGTGCATCCCGGGATTCCAGAAAAACCAATGGACCCATGCGTTCAAACTGCTGACCGAGTGAAAACGCCGTCATCGCCGTCTGGGTCACACCCACCTTTCATCAATTTACTTCTCACTTCTCCCTGCGTCCCCGAGAGACCGGGCCCGCCGAATGACAGCGAGCCCAGCTTATCCCCAATTACTTTGTTTGCATCTCCAGAACGGTTATCGAATAGGGCATGAAGGTGTATTCGAAGCTGCGATTCACCTGGTTAGCCTTTGCAGTTACTGGGACCACCTTACGCGGTTCATCAAATGTATTGGCGTCCTGGGGACTACTGGATGCAAGCACGATTGTCTTGCCACCGGAGACATGGCCGACGCCATCAATCAGGATGTGCACTTTCTGGGCGGTTCCAGCGGATTGACCGCCTTGAGGTAAATCGTGCCGGTCTGGTTATCTCGCGTAGCACTCTCATAAAATTCTGAGCCGCCGGTCACATTCAGAGTTGTCGGCAATACTACGTCTCCTCGATGTTGATTAAACATCTGCTTGGCGTAGTACGAGGGCGAACCGTAGCTTTTCACCGCATCATAACCGATCAAGTTAGTGGGCCATTGGGATGCGCCAGGGTTGATGTTCGTGAACATCGGTGCGTACGATTCCAAAATCACCAAATCGGCGTTTCTCTCCAACCCGGTTAGCCAGGCTACGTCGCCCAAGGCAGCATTGAGGTCGGGCGACGGCCGGCCTTCTTGTGCCGCGTACTCACCGACAAATATTTTCGGGCCAGTGCGACTATAACTGTCGTAATGGTGTACATCTTTCTCGAACGCTCTCGATGTTTCGTAAAAGTGTTCGTCGAGAATGTCTGGCGTGCGACTTTTTACCGCCGCGGTCGCAATCACCTGTAGATTAGGATAAGCCGCTTTGATCGCATCGTAGAATTGGGCGAATCGGCCGTCATAACTTCCTGACGTATCGAAGAAATCTTCGTTACCGATCTCGACATAGGTCAGCGGGAACGGCGCCGGATGCCCGTCCGCGGCGCGCTTAGCACCCCAGTTAGTGCTGGTGCTACCGATCAGGTACTGAATTTCGTCGAGGGCATCCTGCACGTACGGTTGCAATTCTGCGCCCAGGTTGACGTGCGTTCCGTTGAGCGAGTAACCGGCATAGACCGCCAGCAGCGGCTCCATGTTCAGGTCCTCACACCACTCGAGATACTCGAGTAAACCTAAACCGTCATCGGAACGGTAACCCCAAGGGCTTTCATGACCGGGACGCTGTTGAATCGGTCCAACTGTGTTCTTCCATTCGAAACGCTGATCAATCGTATTACCTTCCAGATAGTTGCCACCGGGCAGTCGGAGGAAGCCTGGGTTGAGATCTGCCATTTTTTGCATCAGATCGACGCGATTGCCATTCGGACGATTATGATACGTCGGCGGGAACAATGAGACCTGGTTAAGCCAAAGCGTACCTGGGCTGCCGACCGTTATCACGAAGCGAGCGTCTTCGGTGGTGGCAACCGAGCTGGTCGTAAGCGTCACGCTGTATTGCGCCCAATCCGCGGTAATCGCGGACACTTGCGCCTGAGCATAGACCACGCTGCCGTCCATGCTCTCGATACCAACAGTAAGCGGTCCAGTGACTCCAGAGCCTTTGGCGTAAAAAGATGCGTTATAAATGGTATTTGGTCTGACCGGGATGCCCCAATATCCATCATTGGCAGCGCCTACACGTGGACCCTGCACAATATCTATCCGCAAGCTGGTGGTCAAAGCAGTGCCAGCGACCGGCTGAGTTTTATCAAGCGCAATCGAACCAACTCCGCCATTGTCCTGAACCACTGACCAATTAATTGGCTCGTTCGAATCGTTCTGAAATATGCGGTTTTGGATCAACTCCCCGTAGAGTCCACCATCCAGAGCATGATTTATTTCCTCAATCATCAGGCCGTGAAAGGGTGGATTGATGTTGGCTCCCGGGTGCGCCGCATCGATGTGCAAGGTAGCCGGCGTCACCGGTAGCGGTCCCGGCAAGGAAGGATTGCCAACCCGCGCGATCTCGAGTATCTCCGAACCGGTCAAAGCAGCTTGGTAAAACCGAACGTCATCGATGGCTCCATTAACGAAATCGACCGGGTTTCCTCCAAACTGACCACGTCCAACTGACGAATGTCCGCTGGCGGCAGCTGGATTCACAAAGAAGATTTGATCGGCGAGGAGGCCGTTGACATAAAGCGTCGCCGAATGAGCCACTGCATCATACACGCCGGCCAAGTGATACCATTGACCCACGATCGGTGTGAATCCCGACTGTGGGTTCACAAAAAAATCGTAGGGAATGGTGAAAGAGAACTGATGACTGTCCCGCGGAGTTGCAAGAAGAACGCCGCTTCGACGTTGGTGTCCTCGCTAACGAATGTTTGATAGCCATTCGCGTTATTAAGCTTGACCCAAGCAGCGACCGTAAAGCTTTGGGTCGTGTTCAGGACGGGCGAAGCAATGTCGGCGTAGCCGCCCGGGGCACCGGGAAGATTTAGAGCGTGCGGACCAACGATACCAGTCGTCCACCCTGCTCCGCCGAGCAGCGCAGCCGGGTGATCGCCAACCGAATCAGCGGCATAGGTGCCGGTACCTTCGTCAAAGGTAAGGTAAGTTACGGGTTCAGGCGTCTGGGCATGGAGAACGCCGACGACGAACAGGGTAGAAACCGCGAGCACGAACTTGCGGCAAGGAATCCCATTTTTCCCGACGAAACGTAGGGTTATCATAGCGCTCCGTAATAACTGCCGGCTTTGTGCCGGGCTGACTGCAACAACTCCGGCAAACCGACGTTGGTTTTGAGTGTAGCGTCAACCGACTCTGGAGATAGACCGGCCCTGACCCTTCGGGATATGAATCCGGGCAATACTTCGAAACCGGTTAAACGGTGGGGGGGAACTTTTGGTTAGTGAAATTTTTTCTGAGGACGTCGTCTCACTGCTTCGAAGTGCACAACTGTCTTAGAAAAGGTCGCCCGATGAACGCGAAGGATCGCGGGAAAAGAGCGCGTCCTGCTTTGCTTATTCCATCCATGGATTAGCCGGAAGGAGCTGTGTTCGGGCGCCAAGAGACAGGGGAAGGCGCGCACGCTCCATTCCGATCGATACAGTTATTAACTCCGGTCTTCGCTCGCGACAACTACTTTTTTTGGACAGCGAAATAAACACGCGCTGGAAGGCCAGATTGCCTCAGAGATCATTTTAAAAAAATCGCTCAGGGAGTCTCGTTCAGCATCAGGCTCTTTTCGCGCCTGGAAGCTGTCGCTACTTGAGCGTTCGTCTAAGATCCGAGGGCTAGTTCGTTAAGGACCTTACCTGCTTTCTGATAAGACCCGGCATGCCTCGCCTCAATACAGTCGGCCAGGAACCACGCATCTTGAGCAACCCCGGAAAAGCGCCCGGAGCCCCAGGTGTATTGCCACGGGAGACCAAGAAAATAGATGCCCGCAACGGATGTGATTCCCCGCCGATGGCAAGGATAACCCTTCCCATCGAATATCGGAACCTCGATCCAGCTATAGTCCGTGCGAAAGCCCACTGACCAAATAACTGTGCTGACCTTTGCTTCGACAAAATCTAACTCTAGAGTCGGAATTGTGGGTGCCCACACCGGCTGGTAGCGCGGCTCTACCGGTGCGATCAGATGGTTAGCATCAATGTACTTATCGATCGTCGTTTTAATGCTTTCTGAAACTGAATCCGCCTGGTCCAGGTTTTGTTTCAGGTCATCGGCAAAGCGTAAAATGTTCCCACCAACGTCCTGCAGTCGCCCATAAAGCTTCATCCCCTCCCGGGCAAATTTGCGCAGGTCGATGTCGCGTCCTCCGCCGCGGCCAGTCACATAATGGTTGGCTTTTGCTCGCACCCGTTCTTTCAACGGATGTTCATGAACAGGCATGCTGTAATACCCCATCTCATGCAGCCAAGTGACAACGTCCTTACCGCGATAACGACGGGCCGTTCGGGGAGCACCGCCAACACAGAGGTGCACCTGACGACCGGCCAGATGCAGATCTTCGGCAATTTGACAACCGGATTGACCGGAACCTACTACCAGCACATCTCCGGCGGGCAATGATTCCGGATTTTTGTAGTCAGCAGAATGCACCTGTTTGACGGACGGAGGAAAGCGCTCGGCAATTCGAGGAATAGTTTCAATTTGATACCCTCCGGTAGCGATCACGACTTGGTCGGCAAAGTAGTCCCCTTCGCTTGTTTTTATCTCAAATAATCCTGACTCGTGGGCCCGCAGATTTGAGACGAGAACCCCTTCTTTAACTGGTGGATTGAAAGACCGTGCGTAGGCCTCCAAATACTGAACGATTTCTTCTTTCGCCATGAACCCGTGCGGGTCGTTTCCAGGGTAATCGAATCCGGGAAGCTGGCATTGCCAATTCGGCGTCACCAGACAAAAACTGTCCCACCGTTTTGATCGCCAAGCGTCGCCCAGTCGATGTTTTTCAAAAACGAGATGATCGATACCCCGTTCTTTCAGGCAATAGCTCATCGAGAGGCCAGCCTGACCGCCGCCAATGATGATGGCTGGATAATGCGACTGAAGCGAATGATCTACGGTTAATGAATCATCCATCGTAGGAGTCTAGCGCTTGGTTAAACGAGCAACTGGATTGAAGCATTTCTTTGAGCAGTTCCATCAGGCCAATCCAGCTATACGCTAATGATCCGGATGATTGCATGGCTCGGCTCTTCACTGATCCATCGTTCGATCTCCGCCAGTTGCGCCGAAGCCGAACTGCACGAGTATCCGAATTTCGCGCGCACTCGTTCCGAGGCCGCAGCCAGAGCGGCATGGCTTCGTTGAAGAAATTCGGCTACCGGCATCTCCTCGCCGGCGGCAAAATAGCGATGTACAACCGTCGACGGCGAATAGCATTCCTTCGTTGTGCCATCAGGAAGCTGAACGGTAAAAATGACCTCAGGCATAACTGGCAACTAATCCGTTTCAGTGCCTGGTCGCTCGAAAGTGGAAAGGGTCGAGCAAGCGGCACATTTGGCGCACCCGGCCTTCACTGTATTGGATGTCATGCCGGCCTGCGTGAGCCAATGACCCAGCGGCTGAAGCACGCTGCGCATAAACTCCACCGAAGCCGGAGGATGGTCCGCCAACGGCGTTCCGCTTACCGGAACAAACGGCACCACAAAGGGGTAAACTCCGATTTCGATGAGACGCTGCGAGGCCTCGAGCAGACCCTCAATACTGTCGCCAAGACCGGCGAGCAAATAGGTGCTTACCTGGCCGCGGCCGAATACCGCGACGGCGGCTGCAAATGCCTCCAGGTAGAAGGTTACCGGGACTTCGGCTTTGCCCGGCATGATCCGGCGACGTACGTCCTCGTCCCAGGCCTCGAGGTGCATACCGAGCGAATCGACACCGGCCGAATGCAATCGGCCAAACCAAGCAAAATCGGCGGGTGGCTCACATTGCCCTTGGATGGGTAGACCAGTACGCGCCTTAATAGCGAGCGCGCTTTCTGCCAGCACATCCGCTCCTCGGTCTTCGGTTGGAGGCGTTCCGGTAGTCATCACCACATTCCGGATGGAATCAAGTTGCTGGGCGGCTCCAGCGACTTCGGCCAGCTGTTCCGGAGTTTTTTTGGCAATAGTTCGACCAGCTCGCAATGATTCGCCAATTGCGCAGAACTGACACTTCGTCGCACTGTTTCCGTAACGCACGCAGGTCTGAAGTACAGTGGTCGCAAGTGTGTCTCGAGAATGAAGCTGTGCGATTTTCCAATATGGTACGCCGTCCTGAGTCGCTAACGCATAAAACTTCGGCTGCGGCGGAAATGAAATTTCACAGACGGCCCGACCATCTTCGAGCAAGACCGAAATCCCGCGGCCGTCCGGAGACGCCGCAACGTAGGGCGAACGCGCGGCCGTTCGTGTATGCACAGGTACCATGATTGTCGTGCCCAGTACGGTGACAGCCTTGTGGTCGGTCGGGCCGGCACCGCCTAAGCGGCTGGACGCTCCAACCCTCGCATCGACTAACCTGAGACCGTGCGTTTGAAGCTCAGAGAGTAGGAACTGCTTCTTCGTGAGCAGCGTTGTTTGGAAATCCAGCATCGTCGCAATTGGTGCTATCAGAATTGACTGCGCCGTGGTCGAGGCGGCTTTCTCCGGATGACCGAGGTTTCGATCGAACGTTCACTCGGGGTTCACTATCGATCAGGAGAGAAAAAATATCGGGACGCGCGTAGTGACCAACTGAATCGAGCATCCGCTTTCGCTTGGTCACTAGAGAGGGGTCGAGTTCTGCTATCGCCATCCCTTCACCTTCGGTAATCGGATCGCAGAGTGGCGCACCTTCGGGTGAGATGATCACCGAATAACAACCGCCTCGGAGCGCTCCCTGCAGCTTCGTATCTGAGGTAATCGAAGCGATTTGTTCATCCGTGAGCCAACCGGTTGAATTAATGACAAAGCAGCCAGATTCGAGGGCGTGATGGCGAATAGTCGCGGCGATCTGATCCGCGAAAATCTGTCCGACCATCGATCCTGGAAATTGGGCGCAATGTATCTCTTCGCGGCCCTCCATCAGGGCAAAGCGCGCGAGCGGATTGTAGTGCTCCCAGCAAGCAAGCGCGCCAACGCGGCCAACCGCCGTGTTCACCGTTCGGAATCCGCTGCCGTCACCCTGTCCCCAAATCATTCGCTCGTGATAGCTAGGCGTTATTTTGCGCCGTCTCAAAACGAGCGAGCCGTCCGAATCAAAAACCAGTTGAGTATTGTAGAGAGTTCCGCCGTCACGCTCATTGACGCCAACAACGAGGACCATTCGCGCGGCTTCCGCCGATTGCGCGAGCCTGGCGGTTACTGGACCGGGAATTTCTATCGACTGCTCATAGAGCCGGAGGTGTTCTTTGCCGGTTAGCACCGGCGGGACGACAAACGAAAAATAGGGATAATAGGGAATGAGCGTTTCCGGGAACACGGCCAGCTCGACACCTTGAGCAGCGGCTTTCTCGACTGCGGTGCATACGCGATCAACAGTGCCGCTACCAGAAAGGTCCGGAGCGATCTGGACTGCTGCCGCCTTGAGCCGTTTCATGCGATTAAACGGTCCAGGAGTCGATAATCACGGCGCCCGCCTTCTTATGCATCAAGATGATGTCGAGCACATCGAGCGGAGAGATCGGCCGAATACCCGGGATAAAAGCCTTTTCGGTCTGGCCGTAGAGTGCCTGGGTAGAAAACCGGCATCCATAGACTTTACCGCCCTCTTTCATAAATGTCTCCAGACGCTGATTTACGAAAAGGTGACCGGGAAAAGCTTCGTCTCCAAGGGTTGGGAAGCCTCTTTGAAAACCCATCGTCACACCCGGGCCATACAACAGAATCGAAGTCTCGTATCCTTTCCGCTGCAACCGAGTAGCCGTCAGCGTGTTCACGATTGAGATCGAGCCTTCAAACGCAATGGTATGAAAGGTTACGAGTGCTTTTTCGCCTGGATCGGCTTTGATATCAGGGAAGACTTTCTCTTCGTAATCTACGAGAAAGTCGCCTTTCTTGTTTAATTCTTTTTCAACGGTTGGCATGGAGTGATCTGTTTTGGCGGTTCGATTTTCGGGCGAAGCATTCGCTTCCCGGGTAACTAGTGCCAGACAGCATCAGCTGAACCGTCATCGGCTCGTTCGGCCATCTTTGTTGCGCATATCGTTGCGCAGCTGCGGCACGGTTAATGCCTACAACTTCAGATGCGGTTACTCCGGATTGAGATCAGCGGCGTTTGTTGCCAAATCGCTGACCAAAAGAATACTCGTGCAGCAAATTCGAACAACGCGGATGGCGGAAATCGCCCAAAAGCTCGGGGTGGCCTCCTCCACCGTTTCACGCGCTTTACGTGGTGATCCACGGATCAGCGCGGAGATGCGGCAGCGCGTTGAAACTCTCGCCAAAAATGCCGGTTATCGACCCAATCCTTTGGTGAGCGCATTGATGGCAAACCGGCGACGTCGTGGTGGGGGTGGCGAGGTGGATGTGATCGCGTTAGTTACTAATTATGCCGGACGCGAAAATTGGCGGGCTAAGGACGTATGTCGTTGGGAATACGAAGGCATCGTTTCCCGCGCCGCCGCGCTCGGATTTCGGGTCGAGATTTTTCCCTTTGGTGAGTACGGTTACGACGCGGATCGGCTGATCGCGACGCTACGGGCGCGCGGAATCCGCGGTGTTCTGTTGGGGTTCTCACGTGACGAAGCTCTCCAAGCACCATTCTGCACTGAAGGTTTCGCGGTAGCGGGCCTAAGTGCCTACTTTCGCTCGACCATCGTCGATCGGGCCAATTTCCATGGGTTCTATAACGTCCAGCTTGCGCTCGAACAGGTCCGCCGGCTCGGTTATCGGCGACCCGCGCTCGTCGTGCCCGATCTCAATAACCAAATCTCTAACAATCTTTGGTCTGGCGCCTTTCTCGATTGGCAGCTTCGGCTGCCGGTCGGCGATCGCTGCGAACCGTATATCCCGAACGACGCTGAGGAGCGCGGGCAGTTTTATGCCTGGCTCGACGCGAATCGACCGGACTCGCTGCTCGTTTATAAGGTCCCGGTTCGCCGGTTCCTCGCGAAGCGAGGAGTTCTGGTTCCTGATAACATTGGGGTCGCTTACCTCTATCGCACCGCTGACGAAATGGGTGCGGCGGCAGGTATTGACGGCAATCTGTCCGCCGTCGGCTCAGCAGCGCTCGATCTAGTGGTAGAAAAATTGAATGCGAATCTAACTAATATAGGATCGTGCCCCAAGGAGGTATTGATCAAAGGGTTTTGGCGTGATGGATCGACCTTGCCGCCATTGGTCAAATCTTTGGCCGAAAAATCTCGTGGGCAGAGCCGTAGAAGAGAGTCATCGACGGTGACTCAGTCATTTGTCCGACCCGCGCGCAGGCGATCTCGAGATCCTCGAATAGAGCGATCGTTTTCGAAGAATACTCCCGAGCCACACTCAGCAAATAACCAAAGCTTGGAAATGAAATCAGCCAATGCTCGAGCGCGACATTTTTTGGTCGAGGCAGCCGATCGAGCCAAAGCTCGGCGCCAACCTTAGAACACTCAAGGAGCATACTTAACGTACCGACGACGCCTCCATTGCTAATGTCTTTTCCCGCGCAACACCATCCCTGCTCGGCGAGGATCGGTAGTAAGCGCAGATTGTCTTGGAGTCGTTGCGCCGGAGCGCCGACGCTCGCGTTCCAGAACGGCTTTTCTCCTCGATAGCTGCCGCGCAAATCCACAACCATTAAGAGATCGTCGCCCGGTTGCGCATCGAAGCTCGTAATCAATTTCTTCGCCTTTCCCAATACCGCAGCCGCGAGAAAGACGCTGCCGGTAGCGGTCACGGTTGTATGTCCTCCCACGATCGGCACGTCATATGCCCGGGAGGCGGCAGCCATGCCGTCCCAAATGGTTGCCGATTCCGGCAGATTTGGCGTCCAGAGCACGTCGACGATGGCGAGTGGCCGGCCGCCCATTGCGGCAACGTCGCTGAGATTAACCATCACGGCGCAGTAGCCGGCAAACCATGGATCGTCCGCCACGAAAGACTCTAACATCCCTTCCGCTGCAAAGAGAAGAAAGCCGTCTGATTCCGGAATCGCAGCGCAGTCATCGCCGACCCGAATGTGGCCGGCGAGATTGTGTGCAGGTCGATACGATTGCTGGATAGTCGCTTTAGCCGCTACCGCCGCATGCGTCTCGAGAAATGAAAGCAATCGATTGAGCGTCGCACGATCAGCATCCATCTTGAATCAGAAGACATATGCCGCCGGCTGGTAGTAGTTCAGGTCCGCGCGCATCTTTATATGGGTTAAGCCAAATAGCTCGAGTTCGCCGATTGGCTCCCAATGGAGCCGCTGGAAAAAGCGCGCGTTCTGATGTCGAACCGTGGCGAGAAATTCCCGACAGCCAAGTGCGTGCGCGGTTGATACGGCGTTGTAGATCAGACCAGCTCCGAGAGCACCGAGGCCCCGATAGACCGGCTGATGGTTGCGTACCGCCACGCCCGGGCTCAACTTTTTCATACTGCGAAACTCTTGGGCAACCCCCAGCCGGCTTCCATACCAGACACCGGGCTCACGTTCGTCGACACGGACCACGCCTACCACTAAGTCTTCCATGCCGGCAACCAACGACTCGCACACAATCGGAATCGCCCGCTCGTCGACCGTATCCCGATCCGACTCATGGAAGATTCCTTGTTCCTCGCAGAAAATGGCACGACGCAGCGCCCAATAGCCTTCGAGCTCAAGCCGAGTCTCAGCAATTTTGAAGACAAAATCTTGGGGCGTAAAGCAGTGATAAGAATCGAAGAGCATTGACCAACCGTAAAATGCTTCAATTCTAGGAGCATTGCTTATGCCATTGATCGTCCTGATACGTTGTTCGCCTCGTTTGAAGCAATCAGGTACCCCTACCGCAAGAGAATTGATAATTGACGACTTTTGCTTCAGAAGTTCTCATGCAAAAAAAGCCGCTCCCCCGAACCAATCTTGAAGTGTCGGTAATCGGTCTCGGGACCGACTATTTCGGAAGTACGGTAGACTGCGAACTGTCGACGCAAATCTTGGATCGGTATGTCGAATCGGGCGGCAATTTTATCGACACGGCGGAGGTATACGCGCGCTGGATACCAGGCGGAGAGCATCAAAGTGAAATATTCATTGGTGGCTGGCTACGTGAGCGCGGTTTGCGTGACGCGCTCATCATTTCGACCAAGGGCGGTCATCCGAAGCTGGAATCGATGAACGTTCCGCGCTTGTCAAAGCGAGAAATCGAATCGGATCTGGACTCAAGTCTTCGCCGACTGGGCGTTGATTGCATCGATATTTATTGGCTCCACCGTGATGCTCCAGAAATGCCGGTGGAGGAGATCTTACTGGCCCTCGAAGCTTTCAGAACCGCCGGCAAAATAAAATATAGCGGGTTTTCGAATTGGCACCAAAACCGAGCTGAAGCCGCTCGGCAAGCCGCCCTCCAGTTGGGAATACCTGGATTCATTGCCAGCCAGAATATGTGGAGTCTCGGCCTGGTAAATCTCGGGAACGCCGATCCGACCTGGGCATATATCGATGCCGATTTCGTGGGTTGGCATATCGCTCACAATTTCGGGGCCTTTCCTTATCTCACTCAGGCAAACGGCTACTTTCGGCGTCTGGAACAGAACAGCCTCAATCAGCTCGCTACCGACGCTCGTGTCCGCACGCTTTTCGACCACTCGGAGAATCGAAAACGTTTTCAGCGTATTCAGGTTCTTCAGAAGAAATCCGGATTGTCGGTGAACCAGATCGTGCTCGGTTACCTGCTGAATCAGCGCTTTCCGGTTATCCCTCTAATCGGGCCAAAGAATATCCCAGATCTGGAAGATTCGCTCGGGTGCGCAGAAGTCGCTCTCTCTCCCGAGGATATCGCCTTTTTGGAAAAGGGAGAAGCCCGGGGATAGCCGATAACCAATAGCCAACGGCTTGGAACACATTGGTAGCGGTCCGGCAGTTGCCGGAGCGCTACCGAAGACAGGGCCTCCTAGCTTCCGAATTCTAGCTTCTAATTCTTCGGATCGCTTAGTTCGTCCACCTGCTTCTCCAGCGCGCGCACCCGACGAATGAGCTCAGGTAACTGGGTGACCGCAACGATCTGGCGTTTAGTCTCTC
>JBEEIB010000646.1:0-3177 GCA_041167675.1 Verrucomicrobiota bacterium | reverse complement strand
GGGCCGCTCCAATCGCTAGCAGAAGGCTTTCCACCATCAACTGCTGTATAAGGCGCCGCCTTCCGGCTCCAAGAGCCGCCCTGACGGCGAATTCTTTTTCTCGCGTGGTGGCGCGCGCGAGGAGGAGATTTGCAACGTTGCCGCACCCGATGAGCAGTAGCAATCCAACTGCAGCCAGTACGATGAACAAAGTAGTACGAAATTGTCCGACCACCAGTTCAGCCAGAGACGCTATTTGAATGGAAAAACGTTTGGGATAGTCCGCAGGGTATTGGGATGCGAGTTGTTTGGCAATTACAGTAAAGTCTGCTGCAGCTTGTTCTCTGCTGACACCAGGTTTGATATGGCCTAACAGGAACCAAAACCTTGGGAAGCCATTCGACGTAGTCAACGTGCGAACCGGTTTCTCGGGAATCCACATGTCCGCGTCACCCCACGCAAACCGCGGGGGCATGATTCCGATCAACGTGCGAGAGACACCATTGAGGGTGAGCGTTTTATTAATCAACGAACGATCCGAGTTGAAGCGGCTTACCCATGTTTTGTAACGCAGGACAAAAGTCGGCGGTGCCCCTGGCTCGTAGTCCGCCGCTTGGGCAGCGCGTCCCAGCAGAGGTTTCATTCCAAAAAATTCAAAAGTATTTGGAGTAATTGCCGCGCCTTCAAACCGCTCGGTACCTTCTCCCGAGGTGTAAAGAATGTCTTCCTGAGCATTGCCAATGGCGTCTTCAAATACGTGATTCTGGCTGACGTAATCCAGGAATTCAGGGCCGGTAAACCCCGCGCGTCCGCCTGGGTTGCTGTCGTCCAGATTGTGGACCTCAACAGACATGAGTCGTTGTGAGTCTTTGTACGGAAAGGGCTCCAAGAGGATATTGTCGATCACGTCGAAAATCGCTGTGGAAGCGCCGACACCCAGCGCCAGCGTGAGTATCGCGATGGCGGAGAAAGCGCGGCTTTTCCAAAGAGTGCGGGCACTGAAGCGCAGGTCCGAACCCAGAGACTCGAGCATGACGCTTTCTCCTTAAAGTCTGCCGCCCACGTGGAAGCCTGTGGGACGGTTGTGCAGGCGGCAGTACTGACTATCTCCTAAGACGAATAACCCCGGAAAAGGTTGGTACGAGCAAATCTTAT
The DNA here is from genome assembly GCA_041167675.1 of Verrucomicrobiota bacterium. Lineage (GTDB taxonomy): Bacteria > Verrucomicrobiota > Verrucomicrobiia > Chthoniobacterales > JAFAMB01 > DASTDH01. The sequence goes on along the minus strand of JBEEIB010000646.1, from coordinate 2,043 downwards.
CCCTCTGTGAGAGACGCGGAAAGATGGTGGAAAGTTCCCAGTAAAGAGGTTTCGCCTGGAAAAGACGCTTAGCGCGCGCTGGTAGACAGGCGGCGCGTCACGTAGTCATCGATATACGCATCGAAGAGTTCATTCAGCCGCTTGGTGACGCGGCCCGGGGAACGGGCGATTTTGTGACCGGCGATCTCGCCGACACCGAGGAGATTGCGGTTCGTGGAAGAAATGAAAACTTCGTCGGCGGAGTACAAGTCTTCAGGCCGCAAAGATTGCTCCGCGACGGATACGCCGGCTTCGGGAGCGATTTCCATCAAAATTCCGCGAGTAACGCCTTCAAGGCAGCCGGAATTTAGCGGAGGGGTCAGCACCTTGCCATTTTTCACCGCGAAAATATTGGCGGAGGTACATTCCGACACTTCGCCGCGTTCGTTCAACAGCACAACCTCGTCAAAGCCTTCCTTGGCGGCTTCCGCCACGGCCCAGACATTATTCAGCCAGGAGATGGTCTTTACTCCCGAAAGCACGGCAGCCGCGTGGCGGCCGTGGGGACGCAGCGCCAGACGGGCGCTATCGGCATACTCGGGAAGCCCAGCGGAACAAATCAGCAGATCCACTTGAGAACGCGCTTCGTCGCTCTGCCAGAATCCAACGCTGTTATAAACAAGATAGATCCTGGCGCAGCCCTCGGTAACTTTGTTGGCGCGAATTACTTCGTGAAGATGCATGCGCACTTTGGCGGGCGCATAGGGCATGGGCAGGCTAATCATCGCGGCATGTTTTTCCAGCCGTCGCCAGTGGCGTTCATACGCGAAAGCTTCGCCGCGCGCGATACGCAGAGTCGTAAAAATACCCCACCCGCAGATGAGCCCGGCCTGGCCCATAGAAAGGCGGGACCTCTCAATGGGTAACAAGCTTTCATTATGGAAGATGTGGCGATAAATCAACGGAGCCTCGTGCCGGACTGCCCTATCACTGCACAATTATTGTAACCGATAAAACGGCACAAAAATCTCGGGTAGCCGCTTCTCGAAAGGGAACAGGTCCCCGCCGCCACCAGCACGCTCGCACTGGATGTTAAGAATCAGCTCAATGGATGAGCTATTTTGACGACGGAGTGTCGCAGGTCTCGGGCACCGCGAGCACTTGCCCGGTATAGATTCGATCTGCGTCGCGTATCACCGGGTTCGCTTTTGCAATGCAGCCCCAGAAACCACCGAAGCCCAGCTTTCGCTGCGCAATTTTCCACAAGCTGTCGCCTTTGCGCACCGTCACTGTGGAATCCGAAGGTGCCGTTGGGGCAACCGGGGCGGTTGCCGCGATATTGATTGGCGTGCCGGGCACAATATGCTCGGGATGGACGATGCCGGGATTAATGGCCGCCAGCTCATGCCAGCGGTGGCCGTCGCCTAAATTTATCTGCGCCAGCTTCCACAATGAATCGCCATACTTCACGATGACGCTGCGTGGCCCTGCCGCGTTCGAGATCGCCGGAGCCGCCGGTGCCGGTTGTGTGGTTGGCGCAACCCCACTTGGCCAGTACGCAACTAGCCCCAGTTCTGGCGTTGAAATCAGTTCCGCGTTTGCAAACTCGGGAGCAATTGGTGCCTCATGCACTGCCGGTACAAGCATGTTCGGTTTTGAAACGGCAAACCTTGAGTTCACTGCAATCGCCCGCGAAGTAGAGGAAGTAGAGAGTATCCGGGTGGCAGGCGTCCGGTTAGGCACCGGTGTCGGCGCGATTGGTTTCGGCAGCACTAATAGGGTGTTTAACGTCGGCGTACCGAGTTCGGCATTTGGGAACACCGGTGCCGTGGGTGCCTTACGCGGCGTTGCCTCTACGACGTTCGGCTCCGGCATTGTGAATTCCGGCTTTGCAGAAGCTAGAACCGTATTTGCGACGGGCAGGTGGTATCAGATTCGCAATAGGAATCCCCTCAGCCTCGAAGGCTCCGGAGGCTCTGCGAACGGTGGAGAGCACACACAGCAACAACAGAACAGCAGTCGCGGCAACGCGCCACCAGATCTGCGAGTATGGCATTCGATTGC
>JBEEIB010000645.1:0-33438 GCA_041167675.1 Verrucomicrobiota bacterium | reverse complement strand
TTCAAACATGCGATACCCAGCAGTTAATTTTTTTCCCAGGAACCAAAACAACAATAAGATGTTGCAGTGTACCCCCCTTGTTAAGCCACTCGCCACGATTTCCAATTGTTCTGGAAATTATAAGCTGCAGCGCTGCAGCTGCATTATGGGCCCAAAAAAGAGCCATAAAGTCAAGTGATTTGTCTGGCTCCTCTCGCAATATAATCAATATCCCATCCGTTAGTTGGCTAATTATAGGTTTTGTAACTTCGATTGTGCAATACCAGCCGATCCGTACACGTTCATTCTGGGCTACTTCTATTCAAATGCCATCCGCATGGTGCGGTTAGATTATAGTAGGGCCTCCGATAAACCAGCACGCCTTTCTATCGCTGCAAAAAGCTAGTGTACAGCGCTCTAACTTGGGGGCCGTTTGCTCTTTGGACCCTAACGGCTCTCGTCCCTTGGTCGTTACGCGTTCAACATAGTTGCGCCGACCATCAACAAAAACGGCGGTATCAACCTTGCGCGCGTGGACCCCATGCGGCACGAAACTTTCCTCGCTAAAGATACGCGTGCCGTGCCGCGCGCAACGCGCAGCTGGCACGCATCGTGCATCACCTCTACGGGAAGGAGATTTTATGGAATTAATGGAAGCTTATCATGAAGCGATGGCGAAGTGGATAATCGCACGGGCGACTGGCGGAAAGTGCGAAGGGTCCGATTTTGTCTTCGACCTGATCGAATCAGCCATTCGAGAAGAAGCGACCGAAATTCTTCTCACGCCGGTCCAAGAATCAGACATGGTCCGAATGGATTTCGGTCGGCTGCATTGTTACTATCGGCAGCCCAAAATTACCCGGGCTCAGTTTGCGTACTTGGCCATCTATCTTGTGCTCATTGGTAATGTAGCCGCGGAAGAAGCACGCACCGAAAGACTATTCCGCGGATCGGACGAAAGGCTCTATAATCTGCAATTTGGAAAAATACGCTTACCTGATAGCGAGCCGGCTGTCGTCATCTACATCGAACCGCTCCCCCAACCACGACCGCAAGACAAAAAAGTAGACGTTAGCTCCTCAGCCGGAAAGAACCCTCCAGATAGACACCTTCTCGGCTGAAGTTTTTCGGTCGTCCCATTGCTCCATTATCGCTTAATGAACCGATGGATTCAAAATCTTGCTTGACGCATCAGCAAGCGTCGTACATACTTGTACCGACCGGTCTACTGGAGCTGCTATGAATCAAATCCAGAAGAAACAAGGAGCACAAATGAAGAACGCGCGGCTATTGCTTGAGGAATTTATCGCCACATCATTCCGAGATTCCGGCCGGAGCTCCTTTGTCTGACTCGCCGTGAGAAAGCACGCTTTCTTTACCGCTGAACCGCAGAAAGGCGGCCTGGCGGGCGTCCCATTTGGAGATCGCGTCACTCTAGAGGAGTAGCGTGGTCCCGCCAATCCACTCTATGATCAATAATATTATAGAGATCATATTTGAGGAGAACCTGGATGCCTAACAACCTGATTCAATTTGCCGGAACCAAATATAGACCTCTTGCGTATCGTATCGACGGTGCCGGTATGGCTGGTGAAGATTCAGATGCGGGCATTAGAATTTACCTTCGGGAAATCGGGCAGATCCCGCTGCTGACGCCGCAAGATGAGATTAATTTGGCCGCGCGCATTAAAAAAGGCGACCGAGAAGCGCGAGCACTAATGATTAAGGCCAATCTCCGGCTGGTGGTTAAAATTGCTCACGATTACGCGAATTTGGGTTTGCCTTTGTTGGATTTAGTGTCGGAAGGCAATATCGGATTGATGAAGGCGGTCGAGCGATTCGATCCGGCAAAGGGCGGAAAGCTGAGTACCTACGCTGCTTGGTGGATCAAACAGTCGATCAAGCGGGCTTTGGACAATCAGAGTAAAACGATTCGACTTCCGGTTCACTTGGTCGACAAGATTTCCAAGATGCGCCGGATTTCTTTGCAGATGAGTGAAGAACTTGGCCGTGAACCGACCGATGACGAGTTGGCGGAAGAGATCGGTATCTCCACTGGCAAAGTTTCTCAATTAAAGACGGTCTCGATTCGGCCCGCTTCGTTGGACGCACCAATCAGCGATGACGATTCGACTGAATTTGGTGAAATTGTTGGGGATGAAGATGCGCAAACGCCGTTTGCGTTGCTCAGAGACAAAAACCTGCGCGACGAGGTGAGCGGCTTGCTTGCGGTCCTCGACGACCGGGAGCGCAAGATAATCTTCCAACGGTTCGGGTTGGACGGTGGCCAACCGAAGACCCTCGAAGAAGTGGGTAAGAAGTTTGGGGTTACGCGAGAGCGAATCCGTCAGCTCCAGAATATCGCCTTGGCGAAATTGCGTCTGGCGCTGAGTGAGAAAGAAACCCCCAACGTACCTCTAGTGCTGGCCGAAATCTCTCACAGCTTCAACAACAACGACAGAGAACTCAAAAAATCAAGTTGATGAAAAGTCAGCCCACATCGTCTTAGCTGCAACTGGATGGCAAGATTTCTCGCTGTCCAATGCCGTTGTTGAACAACTTAGCGCGCATTCCCGTCTGCGGGCTCATCGCCCGCTACAACGCCGGGGAATTACGGCCCGGACCAGATCATCTGCCGCTACTGATGAGGGCCATACTGGCCAGGCGCCTTACGTTTCGCGGGTTCCTCTACTTCGATTACGCTTCACAGTTCCCCGACTTCGTCACTGACATGAAGGCATGGTTGAGCGAAGGCCCTATCAAATACCGCGAAGACATCACTGACGGACTTGAGAACGCGGCGTGTGAACTGATTCGGCTATTGAAGGGTGAGAACTTCGGCAAGAAGATCATCCGTGTAAGCCTGGACCCGACGGCGCCAAAACGATAGCAAGGCGGGCCTGCTTTCCGCAGATAAGCGGCTCCCATGGCCTGTTTCTGATTAAGGGCAATTTGCTTGCCTGGGAGCATGGATTGGGCGCAGATATGCGAATTACTGCAAAACGAAAGCGCGGTCTTATGCCTAAGAAGACGGAAGTGGATGTCAATGGAAGACGGCTGGAGCTATCAAATCTCGAAAAGATCTTTTACCCAAAGGTCAAATTCACCAAAGCCCAGGTAATCGACTACTATGCTCGAGTCGCTTCGGTACTTCTGCCGCACCTGAAAAACCGGCCGGTTAGCCTCAAGCGTTATCCAGATGGGGTGACCCGTCCTTACTTTTTCGAGAAGCAGGCTCCATCGCACCGTCCCAAATGGATTGAGACGACCCCGGTCGAAAGCGAAGATCGGCGGATCGACTATTGCATGATTAATGATCTAGCGGCTCTCGTCTGGGCCAGCAATCTGGCAAACTTAGAGCTTCATACCTTCCTACATTGTGCGCCGAAAATTGAGATCCCGACGATGTTGGCCTTTGATCTCGATCCCGGGGAAGGAACCGACATTTTGCTCTGTGCCCAGATTGGGCTCTGGATACGGGATCTGCTCGAAAGGTTAGGGATTGAGTCATTTCCCAAAACATCTGGATCCAAGGGGCTACAGCTCTATGTGCCACTGAATACGCCGGTGAGTTATGACAAGACGAAAGCCTTCGCTCATGCGCTGGCTGAGCTGCTGGAAAGCGAGCACCCGGATCAGATCGTTTCCAAAATGCAAAAGAAGCTTCGCGTTGGGAAGGTGTTTGTCGACTGGAGCCAAAACGATGAGCACAAGACGACAGTGACGGTTTATTCCCTCCGGGCCAAGGATCGGCCAACCGTCTCGACCCCGGTAAGCTGGGAAGAAGTCGAGTTAGCGCTGCAACAAAAAGATCCGAACCGACTGGTGTTCGAATCTGACGACGTATTGGAACGGATCGAGAAAAACGGAGATCTATTCGAGCCCGTTCTCCGCCTCAAACAAAAGTTACCTTCACTGAAGGCCCTGATCGGGAAGGTGCCCAGCCGATTGCGGGGATCCGATACCGCCGAACATTCGCGCCGGTCGCAGAAGCCTTCCAAGAGGCTAGTTCGGACAAGTCGCAGTCCGTCCCCACGTTCAGCGCGATCGGCCCAGGAGGAATCGCAACCCGACTCCGCAAGGTCTGCGTCGCGGCCTACCCGGCAAAGCCTTCGGCCGATCAAACTCACGGCGGACCGCCCGGTGTCGGCAGATCCTCGCGATCTGCGTGCCAAAAGGAAATTGGGGTCTACCAGCGATCGGAAAGAAAAACAGAAAGTGGCCAAAGAACTGGCGATCGAGATTCAGGAGGATCGCAATTCGTCAGAGATCTCCGCATTGCCACAGCTCCGGCCGATGTTGGCCAAGAGCGCGAATGCAGCTTTTAACGATCCGGAATGGATCTTTGAAATTAAGCTCGATGGCTATCGAGCACTCGCCTTGGTTGACCAGGTAAGTGCAAGGCTTATTTCTCGGGCGGGGAATGAACTTAGCTCGGCCTATCCGGCAATCATCAGCGATCTGGTTACTACGAAGCTCGCCGCCGTTTTCGATGGCGAGATTGTGGTCCTGGATGAATCCGGCGTTCCTAGATTCGAGTTGCTGCAAAGCTATCGGACAGCGCGCCAGGGCTATTTGGTCTACTACGTTTTTGATCTGTTATTTCTGAATGGACGAGATTTGAGGAATCAACCTTTGGTACAGCGCAAAGAGACTTTGCGGCAAGTCCTGAACGGTTCGGAAATTGTCCGCTATGTCGAGCATGTCGATGGTAGCGGGAAGGAGTTCTTCGAGCTTGCGAGAGAAAGGGGACTGGAGGGAATCGTTGCTAAGAAAAAAAGCGCTGCCTATCTCGAGGGCAAACGGGTTGACCATTGGCTTAAGATTAAGTGTCGCCGAGTCGAGGAGGTGATCATTTGTGGCTTCACCGAAAGTCGCGTTAACCTCAATATGCTGGGAGCATTGCTCGTTGCAGTGCGCGAAGGTGCAAAGCTGAAGTACGCTGGATTGGTTGGTACCGGTCTAAATCGAGCTCCGGGCCTGATCAGTAGGCTCAGAAACCTTGTCACCAGAGAACGGCCATTCAAAACGGTACCAAAAACCGATATGCCGATTCGCTGGGTTGAACCTGGTCTGGTTTGTTCGATCGAATTTCAAGAATGGACAAACGATGCAATCTTGCGGGGAGCATCATTTTTGTCGTTGCGCACGGATAAACCAGCTAGCGAGATTGAGTGAGTCCCGGACCGCCGAAACCACCGGCGTGCCATTGCTGCTAGCCTAAAAATCTTACCACTATCAAACCTCAGGCAATAGTTTGCACCTACCCCGGATCCGACGGTAGCGGAGCGACACGGCCTACCTCAGTTCCAGCGGTCCGTCCCGGAGATGTCTACCTCAAGCAGCTTTGGAATGGCTCGGTTGAAAAAATCGTCTCGGCTTGGAAGAAAATTTAATTCTGGTAAACGGTCCCTGACGCCCGTTGCAGGTGGCGCATCGCAAGCCGGTCGATAGGCTCGCACCCTCGCCGTCACATTCCCGGCAAAGTTCGCAGGCCTCCACATTGACGACGTGCCGATAAAGATCCCGCTGGAGCTCGGCTTCGTGGGAAACATGGCCCTCACACTCCTCGCGAGTGTCGGCTGATCCAATCGCGGCATAGATTGAGCCGCTCTCGATATCCTGGCATTCCACGATGTATCGCCACCTCGTTGTAGCAGGAATCTCTACCATAACCCTCATATTGTAGTTCGAGGGCTGGACTAATACAAGATATTGTGTTCACCTTTTCGAGAAAAAAGATGCATCCTTGGAAGAGTTGTATTACGAATAGGTAAGCACCTAATTATCAGGGCCTTACCTATGAAATCTATTTGGAAAGGCGCAATCAGCTTTGGTTTGGTAAACATCCCGGTTCGCCTCTATTCGGCCACGGAGCGGGAATCGGTATCATTTCACATGCTCTCCAAGAAGGACCATTCTCGAATCCGGTTTTTGCGGGTCTCTGAAGCGAGCGGGAAGGAAGTGCCCTACGAGGACATTGTTAAAGGGTACGAACTGGAAGACGGCGGTTATGTCGTCGTGTCCGATGAGGAATTGGCCGAAGCCGCTCCTGAAAAATCAAGCACGATCGAGATACAGGAGTTTGTGGATGAGTCGGAGATCTCAAGCTTGTACTTTGACAAGCCCTATTATTTGGAGCCAGACAAGAGTGCGGGCAAGGCATACGCCCTCTTGCGTGATGCATTGGGCAAGAGCCGCAAGGTAGGGATTTCTCAATTTGTCTTACGCAATCGAGAACATCTCTGTGCGCTGAAGGCGATGGACGAAGTCTTGGTATTGAATGCGCTCCGTTTCGCATCCGAGATCAGAGAAACCTCTGACCTGTCACTGCCGAAAAAGGAGAAAATCACGCCGAGCGAGCTCAATCTAGCGCTCCAGCTGGTCGAGGGTCTGACCGATAAATTCGATCCAAAGAAATACCAGGACACCTACGCCGAAGAGGTCAAGAAAGTGATCGATGCGAAGGTGAAGGGTCAAAAGATCAAGGCTCCGGCTAAATCTGCGCCGTCCACCAAGGTCATCGATCTCACTGCTGCTCTCAAAGAGAGCCTCAAGACACCAAAGAAGAAGCGAGTGGCGTAACTGGCCGGGGACCCGGCGCACGTTTTCGTGCGCCGCGGATCGCGATGACACCTTTTCCAGCTTCGGCGGGCCCTGGCTCTAAGTTTGGAAAACACCATTGTGCGTCGCGGCGACGTAGGCTTTTGTGAAGCTGGAACGCGATCCATTCCAGCCATTCGCGGCCGCGATGACCCACAAGAACTTGCTATCCAAGCGGCGCTTAGTCGTCAGATGGGTTGGTGTCGTGGTGCTGCTGCTTGGTCTGGTTAGCGCGGGGGTCGTTTATTCTGTCGGAGAGAGTGACTCCGCGAAGCCAGCGCATGGCCAGGAGACCGTTGGCATTGACTCGCGCGATGACACCCTTTCGTTCGACGACTCAAAAACTTCTTCTCGCGGCACCGAAATGTATTTTGGAAAGGTCGGAGTATTACTGGCGACTTGGTTCCATCATTGGGAGGAATTGAAAGGTTTCGAGCGTTTGGCAATCATGATTGCAGCGAGCTCCGTCCTCGCATCGTCGATCTGCTTTCTAGTCGTCAACCGGTTGCCTGGTAGATGAATTGGCGGAAAAGAAAGAGAAATCCTATGGCAGCAGATGACAGCAGCGTAATGTTTGTACTTAGCCGCATTGCGGAGTGGACAGAGAGCTAGCTCATAGCGCAAATATAAGGGCTCCCCGACCTTGCGGAGGGCCAAAAAGACCGTTAATAAGGACCGAAGACCGCCGGTAAAAAATGTCTGTCGCTACCGAAGCAATTTCACGATTTGTCGCTGCCCCTGTCTGGAGTTCGCAAACCATCCACGGTCCGGCTTTTGTCGCTGCCTCGGCGCGCGATATTGACCCTGATATTTGGGCAAACGCTTGGAATCAACACGCGAAGGGCAGCCGATTCAATGAGGTGGTGGAGCGAGGCCTGAGTGACCAGTTTGAGCAGCGCTATTTCGTATTGGTGAATTCTCGGCGAGACCAAGTCTCTATTCAGACCTTTTTTCTCATTAGGCAGGATCTTACAGCCGGCTTGCCGAAGACAGTGCGAAACGTCGTGACCCGACTTCGCCAGCGGTGGGGGTCGCTTTTTTTCATGCGAATGCTAATGGTCGGGAGTCCGGCAGAGGAAAGCCTCCTCGACTGCGAGGAGCCTTGGGCGGTCGAAGCGTTGCGAATGGCTCTAGAGCGGTATGCGCGGCAGGCACGGATCGGTTTGGTTTTATTGAAAGATTTCCCAGCAGAATATCGGGAATTGCTTAAGAACTTTACCCGCCAAAATTATCGGCGCATTCCCAGTCTGCCCGGAGTGAAACTTGAACTTGATTTTTCCTGCTTTGAAGAGTTCATGGCGAAAAAGCTCAGCAAAGTTTACCGAAAGAATTTGCGCCGAAAATTTAGAGCGCTCGAGTCGTCACCACCGGTAACTTTTGAGGTTCACAATGGTTGCACTCCGGAACAGGTGGACGAAATTTTCCCACTCTATTGGGAAGTCTATCAGCGAGCGAAACTAAGCTTCGAAGTGCTCAACCGAGGCTATCTGATTCGGCTGGGGCAAAGTATGCCGGATAGGATCCGATTGTTCCTTTGGCGGCAAGAGGGTCGCTTAGTCGCCTTTAATATGGGAATCGTTCAAGACGGAGTCATCGACGACCTTTACGTTGGGTTCGATTATGAGGCGGCTGCCAAGTTAAACCTCTATTTTCTGACGTGGCGGGATGTAATTGAGTGGAGCGTTCAAAACGGTGTCAAAACGTATCGCTCCGGGCCGCACAATTACGATCCCAAGCTCCATCTCAAGTTGAGTTTGGTTCCACGTGATCTGTATGCCCGCCATCTATCGCCGATTTTGAATCGTCCATTACTGTTGGCGATGAAATGGCTGGGGCCGACCCGCTACGAGCCGATTCTCAAGGAATTCCCGAACGCGCACGAGCTGTAGGTCAGCAGTAACAACAAACGGCGGAACAAAACAAAAGGGCGCCGAGACAGAATTTTAAACAGGGATCGCAAAGATCTCAGGGGAAGATTAGGATCCCCCTGTGGGTCAGATGCCTACCTGTTTGAAGAAAGCTCTATGCTCTCGGTGGCCCTAGGCAGCTTTTGCGGGTCCGTGGCCCAAGGCCAGTAGTAGTTCGGCACCTGCACCTGCCGAGGGCTAGTTGAAACGGATTTCACTTTTGTGATCTCCGGTTCGAAAATCTGTCTCTGCGCGCTTCCGTAAGAGCGTTGGGCGAGCTGGACCACCGTCGAAATTACGCCTTGGAAACTTCGCCCGAAGCAACCGTCCTCTTCGGTTTGTCCTTATTCAAATCTGGATCAAGGAATCCGAGCGCATGCGGCGGTTTGATAACCCGAACGCCAGCCTTTTTCTGTTCTTCCATAATCTGCTCATGCAGCTCATGCATTTTGGTCCAATGCACCTTCGGCTTGTAATGATGTTCCGCATGGTAGCCGTTGTTGAACCAGATCAGATTATAAATCTTGTCGTAACTGCTCACGCCCCACGCCATCGGCTCGTCAGGGTTTCCACCAAAATGGCGGTAATAACCGTTCAGGTAAGAGAGGCAATGACCGAGATAATAGAATGGCAGATAGAAAAGCATAAACTGCCAGTTCAAGAAAAAGCCGATGATGACCAGAATCACCCAGGAAGCGATTTCGAGGACTCCCCAATATGCGTTGAAGGCATTACGTTTTTTGACTTCTCTAAAGATCGCTTTGGGGTCATCGCGGAAATAGCTCAGGAAAACGTATGACCAGACATTCTCCGCTTCGTGCTCGTGGCCATGCTTGTAGATGGAAATTGGATCGACCGTCTCTCCTTCTCCATCTGGGAAATCACTGTTACCTTGATGGTGCTTGAGATGAATCAAGTGATAGAACTGCTGGGAATAGCCCATCGTTACCGACAACAACCAGCTGAAAAATCGGTTGGCCGGTTTCCACTTAAAGTAAGGATTATGAATGAAATTGTGAGCGATCCCGTTGATATTCCAGGAGATGCTGACGGAGTAAACAAAACCGAGAATCAGCATGATCCATAACGGAGTGTGTGGAAACAAAAGGAACATCGAAATCACGAACCCGGTATGCGCCAACATGGCAACCACCGGGATCCAGTCTTTTTTGGAATGGGCCAAAATCTTCATATAGCCGTTGACACCGTAACCATTATGGTAAACGAAAAGACTTGCAACCAACTTCCGAAGAGGGCGTCGGTAATTTACTGAGTTGTAATATTTTAAAATGCTTGTTACGTCCGACCGCGATACCTCTGCAGGGCGACTCGATCATCCTCCCAAGCGCGCCTGGTTTTTCAATCCGTATCTTCAAATCGGAGTGAGTGTTCTGCTCAATGCGGCCGCTCAGATCTTTATAAAGATCGGTACCGGACACACTACCGATCAATCGCTGTTTTCCATTTCCAGCCTGACCTCCGGCGCCATGTGGCTCGGAATCGTGGCGATGGTGGTCGCCCTTGTTTCTTGGCTTTATGCGTTGAAATCGATCCCGCTCACGATCGCCTTCACTTTGGCTGCTAGTACGCAGGTGATAGTTCCGCTAGGGTGTTGGATCTTTCTCGGCGAGCAGATCTCTCTACTCCGCTGGGGCGGGATTTTGCTCGTCACATTGGGGATTCTACTGGTGGCTCAACCGCTGGCAAAAGTTGAGGAGCGACTATGAACCCGCTCTATTTTCTATTGCTCCTCGTTTCCAATGGCAGTTCGATTGCCGGACAGGTCTTCTTTAAGAGAGGCATGGGCGACACGGTGCAAATGGCGGGCTGGCAAAGAGCTTCGTGGGTCGGAACCGGAATTGCAGCGAAGGCCCTTAGTTTCTTTTGCTGGATCCTGCTGCTCTACCGATTCGAGCTCAGTTATATCTATCCTTTTGAAGCTTTAGACCCAATTTTTGTCGCGCTAGCAGCCGCGCTCTTTCTGAGAGAGAAACTTAATTTCCGGCTGTTATTGGGGATCTCAATCATTTGCGCTGGAATTGCGATAGTCTCCATCACGTAGTTAGGTAGGCGGATGTTCCGGCCGCCGCAATGCGGTGTGCAGTTGGGTCTACCGCTATAGACGCTCACAATTCGATTTCTGCGCTCGATTCAGGAGTCAAAGATCGAGCTACGCAGCTTGCTCCGAACCAATCAAAGCAGGCCAGATGCGTTCCACCGTCTTCCGGTTTCGTTCGGAAGCAAACATCCGGTCCGGCAATGGTTTCTTTGGGTGATCAATTTGCGCGGTTTTTCGCTGAGTCCACCGAGTGTAACCGGCCGGTGAATGGGCGCCGCAGATATCTCCGCCGACCACTAGTGAACCGAGCCGAATCTGTCCGATCGCCCAAACCAGGTCATTGGCACTGAAGAGTCCTTGTTCCCAATCGGTCACTGCGTCCTCCGGGCTCAAACAGTCTAAGTCGACGGTTATGTAAACGTGCCTCCCTTTTAATGTATCAACGAATTGGCCGAATTTTCTGCGCCAATTCTCCGCGTTCATACCAGTCCACCGGCGGCGCGCGGACTTGTCGAATCGCTCAATCCAGGGCCAAACCTCCAGTCTTCCCGACCGCAGCGCGGCGTGATTGGCAAACCAGCGATGTGGTGCATTCAACTCGAAATTGGCACATCCCCAAATTGCCGCTCGGGTAATCGGTGCACTCTCTAGAGCTCGATTCATCCAGGTTCCACAGCACCAGGAAGGCGGTCGCGTGTCCCAGTCTGGATGATTATCAAACGAAACGAGAATAAAGGGCTCGCGCACCTGCCGAATCCAGAGACCTGTAAGATGATGGAAATCGCCTGATCCAAAGAGCGTATAGGGAGTCACCTTACTTCCAATTTCTTCCCAGAACGTGTTGATGAGTCGAGTGGGAGCACAATAGCGGAGTTGTGGACCCCAGTTGCGCCAGTTCTGGATTTGTGAGATCGCGGCTGTTCCAGCGGGCCATGCGCCGTCAAGGTCGATTATCTGGCAATCGGTGGTCATTCTCGTCTGAGACTCGAATGATATAGCAAATAGCAGATAGCAAATAGCAAAACACCTCATTCTCGCCCGGGCGAGAATGAGGTGCCTCCCGTCGGCTCTGACCTATTTGCTATTTGCTATCTGCTATTTGCTATATCATTCGAGTCTCAGACGAGAATGACGATGATTTCCCTCCAAGACATTCAAGCCGCCAAGAAACGAATTAAAGGCGGCATCTATTATTCACCTTGTCCCATTTCGGGACAGCTCTCTGAATTCGCTGGCGCCCAGGTCTATTGCAAACTGGATCACTTACAGCGGACCGGTAGCTTCAAAGAGCGAGGTGCTCGAAACGCACTTTTGCTCTTGGATTCAGCTCGCCGCGAGAAAGGGGTCGTTGCAGCATCAGCTGGGAATCATGCTCTTGGCTTGGCCTACCACGGCAAGCTGCTCGGCATTCCGGTGACGGTGGTAATGCCGGAAACGGCGCCACTGATTAAGATCACGAGTTGCCAAAGACTTGGTGCGAATGTGCAAATTCGGGGAGAAAATTTTGCGGAAGCGCGAGCGTTCGCGGACAGCCTCATCACGAGTGAAGGTCTTACTTACATTCATGGTTATGATGATTGGGAGATAATCGCCGGTCAGGGAACAATGGGACTAGAGATTCTAGATCAGGTACCTGACGTCGACGCGATTCTGGTTCCGGTCGGAGGTGCCGGCTTGATCGCGGGAGTTGCCCTGGCGGTTAAAAGTTTGCGACCCGAAGTGCAAATCATTGCCGTTGGAGCCGAAAACACGCCCAGCTTCGCGGAGGCCTTGCGAGCAGGGAAGCCGGTGCGGGTTACCAATCATCCAACCTTAGCAGATGGTTTGGCAGTTCCGGAAGTTGGGAGCAACGCATTCTCTCTGGCCAAAGGCTACGTCGATAATTTGGTTCGCGTTTCGGAAGACGAGATCGCGCTCGCAATTCTCCGGATCATCGAACTGGAAAAAAGTGTGGTTGAAGGTTCGGCAGCGGCGACCTTAGCTGCTTTACTCAGTGGCAAGCTGCCCGAACTTAAAGGGAAAAAAGTAGTGCTCCCGTTTTGCGGCGGGAACATCGATCCCGGTATTTTGAACCGGGTCATCGAAAAGGGATTAGTTGCGGATAATCGGCTCTTTCGTTTCACTGCAACGATTAGCGATCGGCCTGGTGGGCTAGCTGCTCTGACTCACGTGATCGCGTCAGTCGGAGCGAGCGTCAAAGAAATCACTCATGATCGGACGTTTGGTCGAGCGGAGGCTTCCGCCGTCCAAGTCATTTGTATCGTCGAAACGCGAGATCGTGGGCATATTGCTGAACTGCAGCAAGCGCTGAGGGAGAGTGGTATCCGTTGCAGCGAGGGCTGAAGGAGAATGGTCAGACGAGAGAAACCGATCAAGTCCCTCCATGGACAGATCTTCGACAGCACCCACACGGCGGCCTCGACATCGTTTCGCGGAAACCCAGTAGGAACTCTACGGATCGCGACTTCCTACCAATGGATCTCTTTTCGATCTCGGAAAAACTTGCCCGAAATCTCAGGGGGAGCATCTGTTGCCAACCAGACCGCGGTATCGGCTCCTTCCTCGACTGATCTCGACGCGCTCGGGCCGCCCATATCCGTTCGGACCCAGCCCGGACACATCGAATTGACGGTGATACCCTCGCTCCGAAGCTTCTGATCCAGCATTATTGTCACCCCGTTCAGTGCTAATTTGGAGAGACAATAGCTCGGAACATCGCCCGATAAACCGTCGAGTTCTCCGTATCCGCTGGAGACGTTGATCACGCGCGCCGTCCCGGCCTTTTGCAAATACGGCAGGAAAGCCTGCACCAATTGCAAGGCGCCAAATGTGTTGGTTTGAAATGTCGCGGTAAGCTGTTCCCGCCTAATCGTGAGAATATTAGCACCTTCGTCCGGATAGATACCAGCATTGTTCACGAGCACATCGAGGTGATCGTGCTTGTCGCCGAATTCTTTGGCAGCTCGCTGGATGCTCGCCTCATCAGAGACATCGAGAGTTTGAAAGCTGACGTTACGGTTGAGCTCGGATACCGCGCGCTCGCCGGCATTGCGATTTCGCGCAGCTAATACAACACGGAAACCATGCTTCGAGAGCTGTCTCACGATTTCAAATCCGATCCCCCTATTGGCACCGGTCACCAATGCAAGTTTCCTGGAGGGCATAGACCAATAGGCATGACAAATGACAGATGACAAATGACAAAGGTGTTTTTCCTGGTACCTGTCGAACCCGGACTGGTCGAATCCGAGCCGTCGTACTTTTGTCTGATTTTGGACAGCCCGGCTACCAAGTATTGATCATCCTGTTCAATGTACAGCCAGTCGGCATCGGTCATTTGTCATCGGCTTCGCTGCCGGATTGACCATTGACCCTTCTTGCTTGCTTTTTATAGTTAACTTCCTAGGTCAATTTTTCCCTGCGGCAACTCCTACCTTATATACTATGGCTCTCTCAATTGGCTCAAAGGCACCAGATTTTGCTCTCAGTACCAAAGACGCTTCTGGCGTCCGCCTCGTGAAGCTCAGTGACAATTTCGGCAAAACCAACACTTTGCTCCTGTTTTTTCCGGCGGCATTTACCAGCGTTTGTACTGCAGAAATGTGTGATATAACCGAAGGGTTCGGAACCTACGAAGGATTGAATACTACCGTATTCGGAATCAGTGGAGACAGCCCATTTGCCCTGGAGGCTTGGGCGAACCAGGAGAAAATTCGGATTCCGTTACTGAGCGACTACGATCATTCCGTTGCCAGAGCCTATGGAGTTGCCTACGACAGCTTCTTACCGGAGGCGAATCTGCCATTGAGCGGGGTTGCTAAACGATCGGCTTTCATTGTCGATCGAAACGGCGTGATACAAAACGCCGAGAGCTCGGATAATCCGAAGCAGTTGCCAAATTTTGATGCGATCAAAGCGAGGCTGAAGGAGTTGGCCTAAGTATGTCGATGCAGCAGGCGATTCGGACGTTCGGTTACGGAAAAGGTAAACAAGCCAGATACTATTCATTGCCGGCGCTGGAGGAGGCAGGAATCGGCCCGGTATCGCGACTACCAGTCAGCCTCCGAATCGTACTGGAATCAGTTCTTCGGAACTGTGATGAGAAGAAGGTCACCGAAAAGGATGTCACGACGCTCGCGCGTTGGAATGCGAAGCACCCGGCGGAGGAAGAGATTCCGTTCATCGTGGCTCGAATCGTTTTGCAGGACTTTACCGGTGTGCCGTTGCTGGTTGATCTGGCGGCCATGCGCGGAGCGGTAGCACACGTCGGTCAGGACCCCAAAATTATCGAACCACTGGTGCCGGTGGATCTGGTTGTCGATCATTCGGTCCAGGTAGATTTTGCCGGAATCCCGGAAGCGATTGAGCTCAATCTCGAATATGAGTTTAAACGTAATCGTGAACGTTACGAATTTCTGAAGTGGGGCCAGCAAGCGTTCAAGACGTTTGGCGTTGTGCCTCCCGGCATTGGCATCGTGCATCAAGTGAATCTGGAGTACCTGGCTCACGGTGTGCTCATTGCTTCCTCCCCGGAAGGCGAGATTTGTTACCCAGACACATTGGTTGGAACCGATTCGCATACCACGATGATCAATGGGCTTGGCATCGTCGGTTGGGGAGTCGGTGGGATTGAAGCGGAAGCCGGTATGCTTGGCCAGCCGGTCTATTTCCTCACTCCAGAAGTAGTGGGAGTGCATCTCTCCGGGAAGCTGAGAGAAGGTGTTACTGCCACCGATCTGGCCTTACGCATTACCCAGATGCTGCGAGCCGAGAAGGTCGTAGGTAAATTCGTTGAATTCTACGGAGAAGGCGCAGCTTCACTACCGCTGCCCGACCGGGCGACCGTCGGAAACATGGCTCCGGAGTATGGAGCAACAATGGGATTTTTTCCGGTGGATTCTGAGTCGGTCAATTACCTGCGGATGACTGGCCGTTCAGAGGAAATGGTCGATCGGTTTGAAAAATATTTCCGAGCTCAACAGCTTTTCGGCATGCCCAAGAAAGGGACCATTGATTACAGCGTCGACCTTGATCTTGATCTGGCGTCAGTTCAGCCGAGCGTAGCCGGTCCCAAACGACCGCAAGACCGCGTCGATCTGGAGTCACTCGGCAAGACATTTCATTCGCTTCTCATTAAGCCGGCGGCGGAAGGGGGGTACGGCAAAGACCCGCAGAGCCTGACGGAGACGGTGACGGTCTCAATGAATGGAAAGGACCCGGTGGCGCAGCCGGAAAAATCCGGGCCGATCGGTCATGGTAGCGTCTTGATCGCGGCCATTACTAGTTGCACGAACACCAGCAATCCAAGTGTGATGTTGGGTGCCGGACTGCTGGCGAAGAACGCGGTGGAACGAGGTATGAAGGTGAATCCCACCGTGAAGACGTCTCTTGCCCCGGGCTCGCGAGTGGTGACCGACTATCTGCAGAAGACCGGATTGCAACCTTATCTGGACAAACTCGGCTTCAATATCGTTGGGTACGGATGTACCACCTGCATAGGAAACTCGGGACCACTCCATCCCAATATTGAGCAGGCACTTTCTGATAAAGACTTTGTTGGCGCATCCGTTCTCTCTGGCAACCGAAACTTCGAAGCGCGGGTACACCAAAGCATCAAGGCAAATTTCTTGATGTCGCCTCCATTGGTGGTTGCGTTTGCTTTAGCCGGCCGGGTTGACCTCGATCTTGCGCATGAATCAATTGGTCAAGACCAGAACGGCAACGATGTTTATCTCCGCGATATCTGGCCAACCCTACAAGAGATCCGCGACCTGATGGAAAGCGCGTTGTCGCCAGATGTGTTTCGCAAACTGTACGCTGATTTCGCGAGTCAAAATCCGAAATGGAACGAGATCTCGTCGTCGACCGGGGATTTATATCAATGGGATGAAGAGAGTAACTACATCCACGAGCCGCCATTCTTCGCCAGCTTCTCGATGGAGCCGGGAAGAATCGAAGATATCATCGGTGCGCGGCCCCTGGGAATCTTTGGCGATTCGGTAACGACCGACCATATCTCGCCGGCCGGAGCGATAAAACAAAGTTCGCCCGCTGGCCAGTACTTGATCAGCCGTGGTGTACAACCGATCGACTTCAACAGCTATGGCAGCCGGCGCGGAAATGACTTGGTCATGACCCGCGGGACCTTTGCTAATGTTCGGATCAAGAATCTGATGGTACCTGGCGTCGAAGGAGGAGTGACGAAGCACTATCCAAGTGGCGATCAGCTTTCGATTTACGAGGCAGCAATGCGGTATCAGCAAGACGGAGTTCCGTTGATCGTCATAGCCGGGCACGAATACGGGACTGGGTCGAGCCGCGATTGGGCGGCAAAAGGTACCCGACTGCTCGGAGTAAAGATGGTTATTGCAGAGAGTTTTGAACGTATCCATCGATCCAATCTGGTGGGAATGGGCGTACTACCGTTGCAGTTTCCGGAAGGCACGAATGCTCGATCATTGAAACTGGATGGATCGGAAATGTTCAGCGTCGCCGGGTTGAGCGACGAGGTTCGGCCGCGCCAAAAGATTCGATTCGGTATCAAACGGAAAGACGGCCAAACCGAAGAAATCGACGTAATTCTCCGGATCGATACGCCGATCGAAGTCGATTACTATCGACATGGCGGGATACTGCCCTACGTCCTGAGAGAATTACTGAGCCGGGCAGGGTAGCCTGATCCTCCTGGACTCAGGGAATCTGGGTAGGTCAGCGTTCGATTTGGCTTGATCATCGAATAACGGCTACGGATTACTCGCGGCGTTTTGGCGTTAGTCGCCAGGACTACATCACGGCGCACGAATTCGGTTCCCGGTCATGACGACGTTTCCCGGCACTCCAAAGCATGCGCCCTGGAAATAATTGGCGTATAATTGTGATAGCGACGATTACGATCTTATGAGTACTCTGAACTCAGGAAAACTGGCTTCGCTGGCGAAGGATTTAGCTAAAGATTATCCGCGCAGCCCACGGGAACTGTTGGCTGGTTACATTATCGGCATGCGAACACTCGACAAATGTCGAGCCGCACTCAATAACTCGCTGGGCGAATACCATTTTAATTGTCCGCTCGACGGTATGTTTTTTGAATTCACGGGCATTACTACGGACCAATTCAAGGATTTCGTCGCAACCGGCGCGAACGACGAGGAGGTTGCGGCATGGGTTCAGGAACACGCCAAACCGAGAGAGCGAATCAAAGTCATTAAGTGGAATAACGATCTCCGGTACAAACGTTTGTCCGAGATGGATGATGGTATCCAGGAATATATGGAAGATTACATTCCGCAGTTTGTGCCCAAGCACCTTCAGCACCACATCGACTACTTCTTCGATATCTATGATGCCGAAGAAAAAAGGATGGAGACGTAAGCGTGCGAGGAGGGCTGATCTATACCTAAGGGTCGTTGACCCATTCAAACGCAGGTCGAGCAGGAAGGGCGAAACAGGACTCCGTCTCCAATTTGTCGCGCGGTAGGCTTGGCGAAGGCGGAAGCCTACGGTGCGGCCCGCGCCTAATTTTGCGGGCCGGCTCTGGGTGCGTCCGTGCCGGACTGTTTCGCCCTACCGGTCCGGGTGCTGCTTAAATGCCGGCGCGATCGTCAGGATCCGATATCGATCATCCGTCGCGAGCTCGCAGATTGCGTCTATCGCATAATTAGCACTGGGAACTCCTCCGCCCGGTTGGGCGGATACGGTATCAAGTTGGCCAAAGTTGCCGATTGCGCGCAGAATTCGCGTGGTGACGTGCCGGATGATTCCTTCTTCGTGAAGCAAGAAGCGAGAGCTGCTTTGCCATTTCAGCGAGTGAAACGCTACGTCGACCTTCGGTTCCGCCAATGCCAGTTCTGGAGAAACCCGGAGAAGCAGAGATGGACCGGTGATGGAGTACGCGCGGTCGTTCTCGATTCGGTAAATCGCTAACCTGTTCAGGTGGCGGTGTACGCGATACCAAAGGGCCAAATGTCGCGAATCGGGTGCCCATTCGGCGTGGAAAGCCGCAGGTGCGGTATCGAAGAATTCGGCGACCTCTTGCAGTGCTCCGAGATTTTTCTTGGTGTGCGCGTTTACTAGAAAGATGCCGAAAGAACCGCGGTCATCCTCGTGAGCGGCCACCGTGTACGCTTGATTGGGCGAAAGACCATTTTCGATTGGAACAAACTGGCCGACCTGATAGCGCCAGTCTGCCGTGGCGAAGGTTTTGGTCTGCCTAATCAGAATTGCGCAGCATATGAAGAAGAGCAGCCAATGGCGTCGCATGGAAGGAGCTAATCAGTGATTGGTGGGCGGGGTCGGTGATTGTTTACGCAGGAAGCGGACGGCTGGAAACCGGGGATCTTTGATCGATCCCGCTCCCACGCGCGGGTAGCCCGAAGGATCGTTGCCCAATTCCGGTGAGGAGCTGAGGAGCAAAGCCGTCAATTGTTCTCGCTTTGACCGATGCAGCCGAATCATTTTGCTCTGACTCTGGAATTGCCGAAGCTGTTCCAAAGAGCGATTAGCAATCACTGATCACCGATTACTGGTTACCGTCACCTGCCGGATAACCCACACGTTGGTCGGGATCACTTGAATGATCCAGTCCAGCGGGGGCGCGAAGATCGGTTGTTCCGGCTCGCCGATCCGGGATGGCATTACCAAGAGATCTGCTCCGTTTGATTGAATAAACTCGCAAGCGGTGAATCCGGTGTTTCCGCGAACCGCGTGGGTATCGATTTCTAGAGTTTCAGAAGACAATTCGGCGGCAAGAGCCTCCAAGTTTTGTTGAGAAGAGGGAACATCGGTTCCTAATGCCTTTTCCTTGGCTTCGGCGAAGGTGGTTTGCACGTGCAGCAGCATCAGTTTTTTTGCACCCATTCGCTCGGCTAAATCGGCGCCTCGCTGAAACACCTGACGGCTGAACGGAGTAAAGTCGGGAATTGCGACAAACACGTGCCCAGGTGGTGGAGCGCCCTCTTTTGGCTCGACAAATAGAAAGAGATCGCAGGGAGCCTCGCGCAAGAGCGAGCGAGCAACATCCCCGGTAAAATTGCGGTGTACACTTTCCTGTTCCAGCGCGCCGGCGATCAGCAAATCGATTTGCTGTTGCGATAGCACATTCAGAATTGCTTCGGCGGGCGGCCCAGTTTGAAAATGAATGGGTGCGTCTTCCGATAACTCCAAGGATCTCAGCGTCTCACGAAAGCGATCCACTTTATCGGAGGTTTCTTCGGCCGCGTGAATCAAATGAAGGGGAACCTCGAACAGGTCGCTGATGCGTCCTGCTTCTGCTAACACATCCCTAAAACGAGGTGAAAAAGTCGTAGCGACTCCGGCTCGGCGATACACGTAGTCGAACTTACTTTAGTTCAATTAAAGCAACAACCTGGATTCTCCGCGGAGTGCAAGAAGTAGCCGCAGCTTCCAGCTGCGAGGGCTCATTTTCGCCTTAGGCTCAAATGGAATGACAAATAGCAAATAGCAGATAGCAAATATTGGGCGTCGGAGTATAAGGTCGACCATCGATCGACGCGGGTAAGGCATGTCTGTCCTCAACCGCGGGACGTCAGACGAAAATGAGCCGTGTCAGGCGAGAGCCGTTATCGCAGACATACGTGTTACGTTATCACCAGGCTTACTAGCTAGGGTGATCGCTCGCCGCTTGATCCAGCGATCGCGGACCGACATGCCCTACCTCAATTGAGCTAACGAGTACACCCAAAACGAAACTGTTTGCTATTTGTCATTTTATTTGAGCCTAAGGCGAAAATAATGCGTTCCGCACCTGAAAGGTGCGTCTGCCGGTCCGCGACCTACCCCAAATATTTCCGGCGCAAATACTCGATGCGGTACTTTGCTTGGGTTGGTTCACCGGTAACCCGGGCCATCAAATCGTTAGGCAGAAACTTTTTACCCGGCCGATGCACCTCGGTTCGCAGCCAAGTCAACAACGGCTGGTATTCTCCTTTAGCCAATGAATCGGTCAAACCAGCGACGTGTTGTTCGGCAAAATTCATGAGTTGCGCCGCATTAAGGTTGCCTAGCGAATAAGTCGGAAAATAGCCGAGAGCGCCCATGCTCCAATGGATGTCCTGCAAAACACCGATCCGATCATTAGGGACCTTCAGTCCAAAGAGATCTTCGAATTTAGCATTCCAGATTTCCGGTAGATCGCGCACAGCGATCTTGCCTTCGATTAACCCGAGCTCGATTTCGAAGCGCAGCAGGACATGTAGATCGTAGGTTACTTCGTCGGCTTCAACGCGAATAAAGGACGGGGCCACTTTCTGTATACCGCGAACGATTTGGTCGATTCCGAATCGTTTGAGGTCAGCGAAGTGTTCGGAAGCGACGGGATACCACCTTTCCCAAAAAGAACGGCTGCGACCAACATGGTTCTCCCAGAGACGAGATTGTGACTCATGAATCCCGAGTGAAACTGCCGAGCCCACCGGCGTGCCGAACGCTTCCGGACGCAGGCCCTGTTCGTACAATGCGTGGCCAGTTTCATGCAAGATGCCGTAAAGCGAGGTCTGGAAAAGCTTTTCGTCATAACGCGTAGTGATCCGATGATCGAAAGGCCCCAATGAAGTAGCGAAAGGATGGGTAGTAGTATCGATCCGTCCCGCAGCGAAATCATAACCGACCGCTTCGGCAATGATCTGATTGAATGCTTGCTGGTTGGCGATGGGATAGTTGCCGGTGAGCGATTCGCCGGCTGAGGGATTGCCGATTTGCTGGACCAACTCTTTGAGAGCCGGCTTTAACTCGGCAAAAACAGGGGCAACGTAGGCCGCGGTTGCTCCCGGTTCGTAATCTTCGAGTAGCGCGTCGTAAGGCGAAGTCGCAAACCCATACCGCTGCGCTTTCTCGATGGTCATGGACACGATCTTCTCGAGATGGGGTTGAAACGCCGAAAAGTCTCCGGCTTGACGCGCGTGTTTCCATGCTTCCCGGCTCAGAGCCGCCGTCTTTTCGAATTCTTCGACAAATGTCACCGGCAATTTGGTTGCACGCTCATAGCTTCGGCTCCATTCGCGGATATTAACGCCTTCATCAGACTCCGGGGCAAAACCAGCTTGACGAGATGACTCCAACCATTCTCCGACCACCGGATCCGTGAAAAGCGCGTGAGCCCTTGCTCCGAAATAACTCAGCTGTTCGGCCCGATACTCTACCCCCTTCGCCGGAAGGTAGGTTTGCTCATCCCATTCGAGCACCTGGGATGCTGATCTTAAGAGGCTTATCTCTCTGCCGCGATCTAAAAGCTTCTGATACGGGTTGGCGTCCATCTGACGACGATGGGCTAATCTCATTTCAGGAGCAAACCGGTTTTTCGAGAACGAGATGCCGCTTGCTCTGGCTCCAGGGCATGAACTATAAACCGCTCCCATGGAAGCGATTTTTGGCATCGTCTTCGGAGTTATCGCCTTTCTGTTGATTTACTGCCTGCTCGGAGGCGTCTACACCGTCAATCAGAACGAGCGGGCCGTAGTAACGAATTTTGGACGGGCCGAACGTATTGGGAAGAAGACGACGTTAGATCTTCCGATCGCGGAGTATCTGACTCCAGAGAATCGGGAACGATATGAATATCCGCAGATTCGGGTGATCAGTCCGGGAGGCCCATACCTGCGGATGCCGTGGCAACGGGTCTATAAAGTGAGTTTGGCCATTCAGACAATCAATGTTGCGTTTGATCCGGATGCTCCAGGAGCCAACGCAAACGGCACCGTTCTTGAGGCAGTGACCAAGGATCAGCTGAACATCGGATTGAGCGGACAAATCCGGTACAAAGTAAGTGAACAGAATCTCTATGCTTACTTATTCGGCGTTAAAAAGCCGATTTCTCACGTCCTCGGCTATTTTATTTCTATCCTACGTGAGCGGATTGCCAAATACGAAGCACCGATTGTGACCGGCGAGGTGACAGCGACAGAGAAGAGCAGCGAAAGCTTAGCCAAGGCCGGCGTGTCCATAAATGATCTGCGAAAAAATCTGAACGATCTGAATGAGCAAATGGATCGCGAATGCCTGTCGTCCTCGGCTCGCTATGGGATGGTGCTTGATGCCTCATTAATTACCGGCATCGATCCCCCTCCGGAAATTGAATCGGCGCTGGCCGCAATTAACACCGCGCACAACGAGGTTTCCGCCAATCTGAGTTTGGCCCAAGCGACCGCGGACCAGAAAATCGAACAATCGAAACGAGCGGTGGAAATCGAGACGAACCGGGCAGAAGCCGAGGTCCAACCATTGCGTTGGCTGGCCCAACAGATCACGGAACTGAAACGCGGTGGCGCCACGGCGGTTGCTGCCTATCTGAGAAATGTCCGCCTGGAATTGTTTTCGCGTTCGCGTCGAATTGTGCTGGCGAGAAAGGAGAACCGATGACGATCTTTCTAATCACATTTGTGTTCACTTTCATATTTTGCTGGGTCGCGTTGCCGGTAGCTCTGGGCATCCTGAAGACGTTCAATTTTTATACCACCGTTTCGGAAGGCCGCTGTAAGGCATATCTCCTGTTTGGAAAGGTGTTAGGCGTGGTCGAGGAACCCGGATTGCATTTGCTCTGGATCGATTTAGGGCCGCAAGCCGCGCTGGTGCGCTTCTTTGGCCGAATCTATGAAATCGATCGCCGGCTGGATCAGGAATACCTGCGTAGCAATCCGGTGAACTCCGAAGAAGGGACGCCAATGGGGGTAGGGGTGTGGTACGAAATGCGAGTGCGTAACCCAGTGGATTTCCTATTTAAGAATACCGATCCCCAAGGTTCGCTACGCGCTAACGTAGCGAACGCCACGGTCCGCAGCTTGAGCAATATGCCGTTAGAGAAATTGTTGGAAAACCGACACGAAATGAGCCGGGTCGTTCGTCAGGAAGTCTCGCCTAAATCCGACGAATGGGGATATCAACTTGGTTCGGTATACGTCCGAAAAGTTCATTTTCGCGATTCGGAGATGATTAGGCAGATCGAGCACAAAGTGGTTAACCGTCTTAGGCAGGTGACATCAGCGATTCGGCAGGCAGGGACAAACCAAGTAGATATCATCACCAGCGCTGCCGAACGGCAATCGGCCGCGGAATTTGCTCGAGCTCGCTCAGTCAGGCCTAAACTGGTTGGAGAAGCATTGCGCGAAATCGGACAAGATCCGGAGGTGCTGGATGCCGTATTTGAAACCTTGGAGGTTGATCGGATTGTGAAAGGTAACGCCGATGTGACTTTGGTGCCCAATGGTCAATACGAGACGCTGGTCAGTCTTTTGGCTGGTGGCGCATTGGGAAAGCCCGGACCGGATCAACCGCCGCCGATTAGGCAGTGAACCAAGATTGGGCAGAATCAAAGATCTCCGAACTGTTATCGGAGGCGCTTTTTTCGCGCGACGGGTTCCGATTCTCAATTGGTATAACTCCGTTGCGACCTGAGGAGTTCTTTGCCAATCACGGAAACAAAGAAATTCTTCGGCAACGGCAGAAACTTCTTCAGGAGCGACCTGCAGACTACATGCAAGCGCTCGAACGGACCCACTGGCAAGCACTAGTATCGCCGGTTCAGCAGTGGGAGCCGGCGGCCGCAAAAGATGACTTCAAAAGCCTAGGTTCCAGTTGGGAACCAGATTTCGTTGTTTTAGATAGGAACGAGCCAAATCACGTACTCGGAGGCTGCGTCTGTTTTCCGTCTGGGTGGAGTTTACGTGACAAGGTAGGGAAAAGCCTGTTTACGACACATGCTCCGGTGCCCGGAATGAACCAATTGCTGGCACCGAAAATCAGCCAATTCGTATCCCGTCTTGATTCAAAACGTTGTTTTCAGCGGACCAATTGGGGACTTACGGGATCGCAAGCGCTGGATCAACATCCACGTCGAAGGATTCCGGCGATTGGCATTACGACCGATCCGGCTGAGGTCGATTTACGGATTGAATGGCAGGCGCTCATTGGCTTGCCGCGCGATTTAATCCTGTTTGGAATCCGGGTTTTTCACGTACCGCTTCCGCGGGTCCGTGCAAATGCTGCGTTGGCGGAGTTACTTGCGGAAAACTTGGCTTCAATGCCAAACCCGGTTGCTCAATACAAAAGGCTGATCGACTGCCGGGCGAATCTGATCGGTTATCTGAGGTCGTGAGGTCGCGAGTTTCTGGCATTCAGCGGCGACTGTCCCAACGAAGCGACAAGCTGGGATCTGATTAACAGTATCGGCGGAGTAGTCGCCGAGACCCACTGCAGAGCGCAGTTCGCCACTTTCGAGAGAGGCTCAGCTCGTAATTGGTTTCCGATTGGCAGAGCGGCCCGACAACCAGTTCATTCTATTTGTCTTGAATCTCTGAATTCGCTGTACTTGTCTGTTGCGGTGCGCGCTAAGCCTCCGCTGATTCTACCTCCTTTTCTCGTGCTGGTTCTGCTGCTTGTGAGCAGCGGTTTGAAGGCGGTCATTCCTCTGCCCACGATCTCAATTCCCGGCGGTCGAGCCGTCGGCGCATTGTTTGTGGTCATCGGTTTCATCTCCGGATTTTCAGGCTTCTTGGCGTTCCGTAGGGCAGGCACGTCGCTGCGTCCCGGCGACGAGCCAACGCGGGTAGTGATCGGTGGCCCATTTCGCATCACTCGCAATCCGATGTATCTCGGCTTCGAGCTACTTCTGATAGGGCTCTTCTTTCTAACCAAATCCGTTTTTTTCCTTATTCCGCCGGTGGCTTTTTTTCTCTTAATTAATTTTGTTCAGATACCATTTGAGGAAAAATTGATGATCGAACATTTCGGTCAGTCGTACAGGGAATACTGCCAACGTGTGCGAAGGTGGCTCTAACTCCGCCGTTCTCGTTTTCGGTAAAGACGATTGTCCCAACAACGCCATCAACCGGGATTGGACCAAGAGTATCGCCGAAGCAGCTATCAAGCCCGACTGCAAAGCGCGGTTGCGATTTTCGCGAGGAGGCCATCGCGCGTGTTCGGTTTCCGGTTTGCAGAGCGATGGCGACTGAGGTTTGTCGAGGCGCCACGTCAGCAACTCCGGGCAAGCTTTATGGTCAGGCTACATTCGGTGGCGTAACGGGACAGTCGCCGCTGACGAATCGGTGTCACGCGAGAACTCTTTCTTCTATTGCGGAATCGGCGGATGACTCGAAGCGAAACGTCCATACGAGTCCTCATCAGCGATCGTCGCGGCCAGCGCCGAAAGGATCGGTTCCGGGCGATAAATTCCACTGAAAATAGCGGTATCATCGATGGCGCTGCGGATCACAAACGTGGGACGTTGATTCACTTTAAATCCACTGAACTCGGCAGTAGTCGCCCGAATCTCTTCAATCGTTGCCGGATCCTCGAGAAGGCTTTCGAATTTTGCTGGTTCGATACCGCTGGCTGCGATCGCAATATCGAGCGCGACCTCGTGGCGCAGAATGAATCTACCCTTGGTTAGACCCTCATTCTTGAACGCCTCGAGCACTTCTGGGCCTTTTCCCAGCTTCTCGGCGATATGGATTAGCCGGTTGGGTAACCAGGTAGTTTGCCCCGATCTTTCGATCCAACGGTGATCGAATCGCCGGCCCGTTGCAACCTCACAGCGATCGTAAAACCAGCGCTCCTGTTCCGGGCCCGCATCCATTGGTTCACCTTCATTGATCAACGCGATCTTCCGAGTAATCGGAACCCGCGGGCCATACTGTTCCCGAATTTTGGCGAGTACCTCATCACCTAATGCACACCACATCGAACAAACATCGTAGAAATAGGTTAGCTGCACGCGGGCGAGGTTAGCCGGGATTGTAGTCTTTTTTAAAGCGGATTCCTGAACCGAGGCGAGGTATAAAGGAAAGGCGCGAGGCTGAGCAAACACGCAGCCGCAGCTTCCAGTTGCGACGCTCCGCGCGGGGGGAAGGTGCGTTTGCCCGCGCTTGGTTACGGCTTGTAGAGCAGGCTTAGCTCGATCCTGCGGGTTAATTGCCAGCCACCAATTTCGCCATGCATCACGACGCCTGGCATGGTGTATTGCCGAACCCGCAGCAATTGAAATCCCGCGTTTTGGATCTCTTGGGCGCTGAGACCGAACCAATTCGGCCCGATATTATCATCCCAAAACACCAATGTTTGAGAAGGAGCGTGTTGCAAAACATTGAGGTTGCGCTCGCGATCTTCGCTCAGTGCCGGCGCAGTACTGAGGTCATTGTTGGTCTGAATGCACATGCCAACGTCGCTCCAGACAAAGCTGCGCACCGACCGGCGATTCTGTTCGAACCAGGTGAGCATCTCCCGGATGGCTACGAAGTCACGTGTCCAAACAAATGAGTCCAGGTACAGGAAGGAGATCACCAGCGAACCGACGATGACGATCGATCCAAAGATTGGCCGAGCGCGTCGGAACCACTCGGTTTGCCAGGAGCCCAACGTGTTCCAGCCGACCAGTGTGATGACCGCGGTAGCGGGAGCGAGCGAAACCATGTATCGCGGATATCCGGCCTCACCAAAGAGGCCATAAGCCCGGAATACGCTATGCAGAAGAAAAAATAAGAGCCAGGCGGTTGTGATCGATGCGTGTTTTTTCAACCAAAGCAAACGTAGAAGTCCGATCAGCAGAAAAAGGACGAGCAGTGGACCGGCAAATTCCCAGGCTCGACTCGAATAGCTCAAGAGGGAACCGTGTCCGTAGATTCCCTGCTGCCAATGGGTTGGCCAGTTATGCGCGATAAAGAGCGGATCGCCAGTGATTATGCAGGCGGCCGCCCACCAGAGGATTGTGCCGGTAGCAAGTAGAGACAGAGAAGCCGCCCAGAAAGAACCGGGCCGGGCAGTTTGCCGGCGAGCGTTCAAGACCCAACAGCCCCAGAGTAGGCAGAGGAACACACCTTCCGGACGCGCGAGAGGCAGGAGGGAGGCAACGGCCATGCCCATTTTGATTCGGCTTTGCAGGTGTAGTCGCAACGCCACAACGAAGATCAGAGCGAAAAGAGGTTCGGTTAACAGATCGGTGAAAAGCTCGAAAAAAGTGGGCTGAGCGAGCAGCAAAGGAAGCGTCAACCAAGCTCGTTGCAGCCGCAAATCCAGAGCGAGCTTCCAGGTTTGCCAGGCGATCAAAAGGCTGATGGCGAGAGCAAAATAGCGCGCTGCCTTAAACCCCAGCAAAACCGGTCCAGAAAATGCAAACGTGTAAAGTGGACGAGCCCAGACATCGACGAAATAGACCGGTTGATGCCAAGCGGCTCGGGCCATCACAAAATGGTAGCCGGAATCCTGCTCGGGGAAGCCGGGGAACAGGAAGATCAAGATTCCGCCGAGCAGCGCCATCAAGAGCAGAGCGATGCGAAAAGCGTGGAAGTCGGACGAAGTGGCCGAGTGCTGGGGTGTTGGAGCAATGGAGTGTTGGAGTGATGGTAGCGGCGACTGTCCCATTGAAGTTCGGTTCGGCTTCGTCGTGGAGTTTATGCAGAGCTGCTGGTCTGACGCCACCAGAAACCGCAGGCTAGAAAACGCCGGTAACGCCACACAGCGGCGACTGTCCCCCCGAAAGTCAGCGCGAGCCGAAGGAAATGCGTTGAACGAGAGGAATCAAGCATGCCCGGCCATTGAGTGCAGTCGCCACGGCCCGGTTCGCGAATGGCGGTCGCCCGTCGTTGTCGAGGAGCGCCAAACGCCGGTACGCCAAAAGCCGACAGTTGACAACAGGCAAATAAATAGTTGACTAAAGCAACTAAAATCTCTGATGAGCATCACGACCGATGGTGAATTTCTGGAACGGGTCGCGGCGGTTCGGGCTTTCAACCGGTTTTATACCCAGCAGATCGGCGTCTTACACGAGTCGCTCGCGCAGAGCCCTTTCTCCTTAACCGAAGCAAGAGTTCTCTATGAATTGGCGCACCGAGAGGAATCAACCGCAACGCAATTAGGCGATCGACTAGGTCTTGATCCAGGTTATCTGAGCCGGATCCTGGCAAGTTTTGCCCGACGGGGTTTGATAAAACGAGAGCGTTGCGCGACCGACGGCCGGCGGAGCATTTTGAAACTGACCAGAGGAGGAGCGGCGGCATTCGATACTTTGAACCTGGGTTCGCAGAATGAGGTGACACGTTTACTGGGGACCTTGGCTCTGCCCGAACAGCGGCAATTGGTCGGGGCGATGCAGACCATCGAGAGGCTGCTCGGTTCTCCAGCGAAGCCAGACAATTCCTTTATCCTGCGGACTCATCAAATTGGCGATATCGGCTGGATCGTTCAGCGGCATGGGGTGATCTATGCACAAGAATATGGTTGGAACGAGCAATTCGAGGGCTTGGTCGCCGAAATCGCGGCTAATTTTCTCGCCACTCATGATCCAAAGCGCGAGCGGTGTTGGATTGCTGAAAGGGAGGGACAGAACGTAGGCTGCGCATTCTTGGTGGCCAAGAACAAGACCGTTGCTCAACTCCGACTTCTGCTGGTCGAACCACGATCACGAGGACTTGGGATAGGCAAACGTCTGGTGACGGAGTGTGTGCGTTTCGCTCGACAAGCCGGATACCGCAGAATCGTACTTTGGACAAATAACGTCCTTGCTACCGCACGTCGCCTTTACGAGAAAGCTGGCTTTTGTCTCATTCATGAGGAGCCGCACCAGATCTTCGGCGTAAAGTTGGTTGGTGAGACCTGGGAATTGAAATTGTAGAAATAGATTCGCTGGGAGTGCGCATTCTTGGGCAGGGCGCGCCTCCTGCCGACCCGCACTCCCAGCGAATCCATATCTCGAGCTTGCTTTACCGGACCTTGCCGGAGCATGATGACATTGTTCGAACGGAGTCGTTCCGATGCTCTTCAAGTTGATTGTTGCGACTGTTCCAGATGACTTCCGTACCAAGTTTACCGAAAGTCAGGCATCGGCTTGGAAGGGGTTAGAGTCGGTACCCGGCTTTATCGCACAAATAGGCGGATGGGAAAGCGACCGCCCGAATTCTGCAGTCATTGTCGCATACTGGAAAAACGAACAGTTGTATTCCGATTTCATGCGGAAACAGCATGATTCGTTGGCCGATCGCCAGCGTGACACGTACTCCGCGCTCCGGGTTGACACTGGTCATGTCATTATGACAATGAAAGAAGCGGATCCGCGAGTTGCCATTGCTGGAGCTGGGACGGTTCGGATCGCCGATCTCACCTTGCGGCCCGACTCTTCGCCGTTGTTTCTCGCTATGCAATTTGATATTTGGCGGCCGGGATTACTCTCCAGCGGTGGGATGATTGGTAACACTCTGTCCCGTTTGGGTCGACTGCCGGATCGCTTCGCCAGTACGACCTTCTGGAGAAGCAGTGACGCGCTTCGTAGCTTTCTCGAGACGGTCTATCCGGCGCTGAGTGTCCAGGCAAAGCTGAAGGAACACCTCGAGGAAATGATCAGCTACCACATTCCCCTGGAACCGTCGTGGAGTGTCTTGGCGCCTCGATCTGACCAAGAATAAATATTCTGGTGAGCCGATACGGACGCCCAGAAGACGCTGCGGCATATTCGATTATGTCGATAGAAAGCGGTCCATTCCTCACCATGGTGAGTCTGGGTGTCGCCGGTCTTTCTGCGTTTCCGTGGCAGACTTTGGTCGGTAGCGTGCTCCCATTGGTCTGCGGAATGGTTCTCGGAAATCTTGATTTCGAGTTGCGAGAGTTTTTGGGACGCGCAGTTCCGGTGATGATACCCTTTTTCGCCTTTGCGCTGGGTGGAACGCTAAATTTAGGCAGTGTAGTAACCGCCGGATTACTCGGTATTGGCTTAGGGCTATTCGTGGTTATCGTGTCGGGGTTTTTTCTGATTCTTGCTGATCGTTTCACCGGTGGGACCGGAACCGCTGGTCTAGCGGCCGCCACCAGTGCGGGGAATGCGGCGGCGGTTCCAACGCTGGTGGCCGCAGCGAATCCGGCTTACGCCGATGCTGCCAAACCTGCGACGGTGTTGATCACCGCTTCAGTAGTCATTACCGCCGTGGTCGTGCCTTTTCTCACTGCCTGGTGGGCCGAACGTTTTGCCAAGTCTGAAGGGAAAGCGGAATGACGAATTGTTTGATTTTGGCTGATGATCTGGCGGGAGCTGCTGACTCTGCCGTTTCCGCACTACATGCGGGCTTGGACGCGGAGGTCTTTCTCACCGCCGACGGCGCAGAGCAATCGCGCACGGCGGTTGCCGCGATCGATTTGAACACCAGGGAAATTGAGGTAGAGCGTGCGCGCACGCTCACGTTCAAAAGCCTGGAAAAGATCCACCGGCACTCCGATCTTTTTCTTTATCGAAAGATCGACTCGACGCTGCGGGGCCATGTCGCAGTGGAACTCGCTGCAACCCGGACGGCTGCAGGCAAGCGGTTCATTCTCTTCGCTCCGGCTTTTCCAGCGAACCGGCGGATTACCGTCGGCGGAAAGATTCTGGTCGACGGAGAACCGCTTGAGCAGACCCAATTCTGGAACGCCAAGACCCCCAGACCTGACTTTGCTACCCAGATGGCGGACGTAGGCCTAACAATGGAATCTCTACCGTTGGAGACAGTGCGCCGGGGCAAACAAGAAATTCATCGTACGATAAGTGATGCAGTAGGCGAGGGATGCACGACCATTTTCTGCGACGCCGAGCACGACGAAGATCTCTTTCAGATCGCGCAAGCCGGATTCGAACTTGGTCCACAATGTCTTTTTGCCGGATCAGGTGGGCTAGCCAAACA
The DNA here is from genome assembly GCA_041167675.1 of Verrucomicrobiota bacterium. Classification (GTDB taxonomy): domain Bacteria; phylum Verrucomicrobiota; class Verrucomicrobiia; order Chthoniobacterales; family JAFAMB01; genus DASTDH01. Next base: position 2,245 of record JBEEIB010000645.1, on the reverse strand, counting down.
ATTATTCAAGCTCTTTCCCGCGAGCGATCTCACGATCCCAGTGCCACGGCAGCTAAGTAAACGCATTTTGATTGCGGTTGGAAGTTTCGCTGCGAGTTCGCAAACCCAGTTTTCTAAATTGCGCGAACTCGCCGGACTTCAGTGTTTCTTGTTGGGTCCAGAGGAATTGGCGACGGAGGCGAACTTACAGCCGGAACTGGTGCGACTTTTGGATTCCGGACAAGACTTGGCGGTAGCAATCAACGCCGGCGACGTATTTCCGGAAGATGCTAGGCCCAGCCGATTTCTCGGTGGCTTGCTGGCACCGTTGCTGAACCGAGTTGGCGCCCTGGTAGTCACTGGCGGCGAGACCTGCCGTGCTCTATTAGAATGTATAGGGGCGCAAAAGCTTCAATTGTTAGATGAATTGGAACCAGGTGTTTCGCTCGCCTTTGTCCCGACTCCAAGACCGTTATTGGTAGTCGTAAAGGCGGGCGGCTTCGGCCATGGCGATACGCTCCGAAATGCCTATAGGTTTCTTAAAAAAATGAGGATTTAATGATGAATAGTACGGAGAAGGAGAAACCGGAATCGCTGCCGGTGATAGCGATAACGATGGGCGATCCGACCGGCATTGGCCCCGAGGTGATCGCGAAGGCATTGGCGCGAGAAGAAGTGTATAAACGCTGTCTTCCTTTGGTAGTTGGTGACGTGAAAAGAATGGAGACGGCGGTTCAAATCACGAAATCGCCTATGCGCGTCGAGCAAATTAGCAAGCCGGCCGAGCTAACTGCTGATCGGACCAAACTTTATTGCCTTGGCGTAACCGCACTCTCCTCGGACCTTCCGTTCGGCAAATTATCTGCAGAGGGTGGCGAAGCGGCCTACCAATACGTTAAGAAGGCTGCCACGTTGGCAATGGCCCACGAGATAGATGCGATTTGTACGGCTCCGTTGAACAAAGAAGCGATGCATGCGGCTGGGCACAAGTTTCCCGGCCATACGGAGTTGCTTGCTTACCTTACTCACACGCCTGAAGTATCGATGCTCTTAGTGACTCCGAAATTGCGGGTTGTGCATGTAACGACGCATATCGGGCTGCTTGATGCTGTGGCCAAGATCGAGCCGGGCCTGGTGGAGCGAACGATTCGACGCGGCCACGCAGCCATGCTGGATGCGGGAATTAAACAGCCGCGAATCGGCGTATGTGGGATTAATCCACATGCCGGCGAAAACGGCCTCTTCGGACGAGGAGAAGAAGAAGAGAAAATAGCTCCAGCTATCGCTGCCTGCCGGCATGACAGGATCGAAGTGGAAGGACCGTTGCCGGCGGACACGCTATTTTATCGAGCGACCAGGGGTGATTTCGATCTAGTCGTAGCGATGTACCACGACCAGGGCCACGGTCCAATCAAAGTCCTGGGAATCGAAACCGGAGTCAATGTGACGTTGGGGTTGCCAGTTATTCGGACGTCGGTTGACCACGGAACTGCATTTGATATTGCGGGGACGGGAAAAGCCGATGAACGGAGCATGATTGAAGCGCTCTACCAGGCTGCAGATTTGGCCAGAGCGGGAAAGGGATCGAAGGAATCTAGAATTTAGAATTCAGAATTTGGAATGTCACCAATGCTGCAAGCAGTCACGGGACGCTCATTTGCGCGAACATAAGGGGCGAGACGTCGTTCGTCCGTGCGCCAGATTGATATGCGGAAACCTCGAGCCATTCCAGGCCCTCTCGAGAAAGCTCTGCATTTGAAAGTCTGTTCACCAGCGGTGATGACCTCGGGCGGAAAATAAGTCGGAGCGGCGGTGCTTGCTCGGACCAGCTGCCAAAGGGGCAGGTCGAGATTGCAGCAGCTTTTTCGGTCCCGGTCTCTCCAGTTTCTCTCGAAAATTCATTCCGTTCTCAAGCAAGTGGGAAGCGATTTATCACAGAGGCCAAGAGAACACAAATACTGCCGCGAATGCCGACAGGACGTAGTAAGACAATGCTTAATAATATATAAATGATCAACGGCCATTTCCCGGATAAATAGCAAATCATTGCACTTGCAGCATGATAATTAGTAAGCTTATCTTCATAATATCAGATGAACGAAGCGGATCATGGAACGGTTTTAGAGACCGCCAATCGCCTGCATAGCAGCGTATCGCGTTTGTTTCATCGGCTGCGCGTGACCCGAGCGGATGGAGGCTTAAGCATGGCCAAGCTGGGAGTTCTTAGCCAGCTTCGTCGGGAAGCTGTCGCTACCGCGACAACGGT
>JBEEIB010000644.1:0-2663 GCA_041167675.1 Verrucomicrobiota bacterium | reverse complement strand
GGTGGGGGGTGGCGTCGAGAGCGAGAACGACGAGAACGAAGACGAGAACGATTAGGAGGCGGAACCGAAGCTCTTCATGCAAAAAAAACCGCATTGCATCCGAGCGGAGCAGCCAACGATAGTGGGCCGTATGATATGCATACAATGGTCCGGGATGCTGGTTCTTTGTGCCGCCGCGGCGGCGGTGCTTTTGACCTCATGCGCCGGCAATCAAACGGTTGCTCAACCGGTGACGCACAAAATGATAGGGACGAACAGCCCTGGGTATTGATGCCAGAAAAACCGGAGGAAAAGGCCGACCACAGCCCCGAAATCCTTCGGGGTGAAATGGCAAAGATTCCACCGACGATTAAAGCCGAGCTGGCAAATCTCGAAAGACTTTTGAGCAATGCAGGCTAAGTCTACTGAAACTTATGTTTGTCACTAAACCACGATCGTTCCTCAAATACGTTTTCGAAAACCGGTTTGCCGTACCCTCCTTTAACGTTAGCAATCTCGAAATGGCTCGCGCGGTCGTCGAAGCGGCCCTGCTCGAAGATGCGCCGGTCATGATTCAGACCGACTTTATCAACTTCAATTACGGAGGCATGAATGAACTCTATGCCTTGGTCCGCAGTCTGGCAGAACCCGCAAACGTGCCAGTCTTGCTGCATCAGGATCATCCCGGCGAAGATCGCAATATCATTCGAAGTCTTCGCCGCGGATATTATTCGGTGATGTACGATGGAGGGCACCTGCCATTGGCAGAAAATATCCGAGAAACGGCGCGTTTTGCGGAAGTCGTTCACGCAGCCGGGGCCAACCTGGAATCTGAAATTGGATTGTTCGGGGGTGAATATCAGGGCGGGGAGCCGGTCCGATGCGGTTCGCCGGAAGCGGTGGAGATGGCGAAGAGTGGCGCCGATACACTTGCGGTTTCGGTCGGATCCGAGCATGGGCAAAGCTCGCGTCTCGATCTTCAACTCCTGGGCGACATCGCCGAGAAGACTGGAATCCCTTTGGTGTTGCATGGAGGCAGTGGTATTCATCCAGAGGACGCTGAAGCGGCGACCAAGCTCAACGTCTACAAAATCAACATCGGGGCAGCCTTGATCAATGGATTTGTCGACGGCTTGGCTGAAGGTGCTGAATTGCCTCCTGATCAAGAGCCTAAACACCAGCGGATTTTGCGGCATGTGGTCGCCAAGCTGCGCGATATCGCTCGCAGCCGCCTCTCTCTGTTCGGCGCTTCCGGTCACGGAAAAAAGTTGCTGGTTCTCTTGGACACTGCACAAGCAGATCTGGCAGAACGCGTTCAACGCTAAATCTTATGATCTCGGTCGCTGGTACCCTGGTGGCGGACCTGATCATCCGCCCGATCCGAGTCTGGCCTGGCAAGAGCCAAAACGCGCATGTCGATCATATCGAGGTCCTTCCCGGGGGAGCCGTTGCTAATACGGGATTGGCGCTGGCACGACTGGGAGTGCCGGTATCAGCCATCGCTGCAGTAGGAGAGGACAACATTGGAAAGGTTGTCAAAGATTCGGTCCACGGGTGGGCGGCTCGAGACGCCGTCAGTGTGATGCGCGCAAGCCGCACGACCGCCAGCGTCGTGGCGGTCTCTGAGGATGGGGACCGTTGTTTTCTGAGCGCACCAGGCGCCTGCGATCAGTTTAGGTTGACGCCTGAGCAGGTAGAGAATGAAATCGCAACTGGGTCGCGCGCCTTGCATGTTGGGTACGCCATGATCTTGCCGAGTCTCGACGGGGAACCGTTAGAGAAAGTGATGCACCGAGCGATTCAACTCGGAGCGCTAACGTCGCTGGATGTTACTTATTTTGATGGACGACCTTGGGCCGATCTCCTGAGGCTCATGCCGGAGATCGATCTGTTTTGTCCCAGCTTGCTCGAAGCATGCGCCATCACGGGCAAAAGCAACGCCTCGGATGCTGCGACAGCGCTGGTTGAAGCAGGTGTCCGAAAATTCGTGGCGGTCACCGACGGTCCACGTGGTGCTCTCATCCACGTGGTAGGTGAGGGGAGGGAATTCATCCCGGCGTACCCAGTCAAGGTCGTTGATACGACAGGGGCCGGGGACGCTTTCATCGCTGGCGTGCTTGCAGCGTGGTACCGAGGGTTGCCCTGGTGGAATGCCGCTCAGATCGGAGCGCTAGTCGCCTCAATCGCTGTCACCGGTTCCACTCGCTATGAGAACCTGCGGAACCTCGAGGAACATCTCGCGGAGTTAAAGGCCACCAACGGAGCATGACGGCGTTTTCGTCTGGGGCGCGACTAACTGTGAATTCGGGGCTTAGTGGTTTATCTCTTCCTTCGGCCTTCGGACCAAAACCTCATCGTGGCGGGTATTTGACGTGCGGATATTTGGCAAGAGGCACGTTCACCACAGGCGGTGATTTCGGTTGGCCGGAGGGCGGGGCATGATTGTTCATTGGAGCACAGGCGAAAGCCAACACGACGGCCGGGAATGCGGCGTTTTGCAGGAACTCGTCGAACCAGGGTTTCATGGCAGAGATTTGTTTGTGCGGCCGGTGCTCCCGTATTGCGAGCACTCAGGTTTTCTTCTGCCGCGACTCTGCCGCGTTCGCTGACCGCCGTAAATGGAACTAAAGGTCTAGTGTCCTGTCCCCGAAATAGCTGTTTTTTGCTCCAGATGATCCCTCGCC
>JBEEIB010000643.1:0-5801 GCA_041167675.1 Verrucomicrobiota bacterium | reverse complement strand
TCCCTACCAATAACGCGATCGCGTGTTCGAATTGGGCTCGTTGCACTCCGACATTGATCCTCTGCGCCTGGGCTGCCAACAGTTGGGCTTGAGCAGTGATCACGTCGGACCGCGCGACCATTCCCACCGCGTACTGGTTCTGGGTGATCTCGAGAGATCGTTGATAGCCTTTCACGGTTGCGTCCAGCAAATCGTTGAGCGAATCCGAGTAATGCAGCCCAAAATAGTCGGTCGCAAGCTGAGCCTCCGCGGATAGCCTGGCCGCCGCGAGCTCCGCGGCACTCGCTTGTGCGCTAGCAACGCTGCTCTCGACGTTCCGGCGAACTTTTCCCCAGACATCCGGTTCCCAGGTCGCAGTACCTTGCAACGTATAGGAGGTTGTCGCACTTAACGCGTTCTTTTGGCGCTGAACCTGTGGTGTCACTGTGAGCGAAGGAAAGAAACTCGATTGTTGTTCTCGTACCTCGGCGCGGGCTGCTCGCAGGGCAGCATCAAATTGCTTCAGGTTCTCATTAGAAACGTCGATTTGCCTTTCCAGTCGATCGAGGGTCGGGTCTCGATAGATCGACCACCAGGCACCCCGGTCGATCGTGTCGTTGGGCCTAGCCACCTTCCATCCTTTGAAGTCTTTATAAGCGGGTGCAACTGGGGCAGACGGCCGGTGATAATTTGGTCCGACCGAACAACCCGCTGCTAATATAAGCAACACCGCGCAGTTAACCGATTGTCGGATCACCCTGATCAGACTCATCTTTCAGTCTTCCACTCGCGTGCCTTCCCCATTGCCAGTCTTGGATAGATTCGGAAATCGCTGAGCCAAAGACGAAGCCGGTCGAGATAGAGGTAAATCACAGGCGTCGTATAGAGTGTCAAGATTTGACTAATGACCAAACCTCCAATGATCGATACCCCCAGCGGCCGCCGGAGCTCTGATCCAGCTCCGCCAGCGATCACCAGCGGCAGTGCACCGAGGATCGCCGCGAAAGTGGTCATCATGATCGGCCGAAACCGAACAAGGCTCGCTTGGCAAATCGCATCGTACGAAGTCAAATGCTCATCCCGTTCGGCCTGAAGCGCAAAATCGACCATCATTATTGCGTTCTTCTTAACAATGCCGATTAAGAGAATCATGCCCAGCATAGCGATAATGCTGAACTCCATGTTGAATAGGAGAAGCGCGATTAACGCCCCTAACGTCGCCGAAGGCAATGTGGAGAGAATGGTAAGCGGATGAATGTAGCTCTCATACAGAATTCCGAGAATCACATAAACGGCGGCCAAGGCGGCTAAGATTAGGATCGGTTCGTCTTTTAGCGACGACTGAAACGCATCGGCTGTTCCGGCGAATGTGCCGTGGATTGCACCAGGCATTTGAATTTGGTCAATCGTCTTTCGAATCGCAGTCACGGCATCACTCAGTGAATATTCCGGCGCTAGATTGAACGAGATTGTCGATGCAACGAAAAGCCCCTGATGGTTCACCGAAAGGGGAGCATGATCGAATTCATAGTGACTGAATGCCGCGAGCGGAATCATTGATTCCACCTGGGTGGTCACCGCAGCACCGCTCGACGCGCTTGATCTTCCTCTAGCGGCAATCGCGTTCGTTGCCTGATTCCGAGCTGAATTACTGCTCCCATTCCTTGCGTTGCTGTTCGAACCGCCGGTGAAAGTGCCGGAAACCGCGTTCGAGGACTGGGTACCGCTCGCAATTTGGCCTGAGGTGCTGACATACAACTTTTTTAAAGTATCAGGATTCTGCCAATATTCTGGGGCCACCTCCATAACAACGGCGTATTGATTCATTGCATTGTAGATCGTGGAAACCTGGCGTTCTCCAAACGCATCGTATAACGTGTTATCGACAGCGCTCGGAAGCAGTCCGAAGCGGCTCATCGTGAGGCGATCAATCTTGAGATCGGCTTGCAATCCATTTTGCTGCTGATCGGAATTCAGGTCCGTCAATTCGGGGCACTTTCTGAGTGCTTCCACTAGCCTCGGGGTCCAGGCCAGGACTTGGCTGGTGTCATCGGCTTGCAGGGTGAACTGATATTGCGACAAGCTTTGACGGCCCCCGATGCGAATATCCTGCATCGGTTGAAGATACAATCTCGCGCCCGAAACCTGAGCCAGTTTTTCGCGCAGACGCGCACTGACGACGGCAACGGAATCCCTTTCCGGCAGCGGCTTCAGGGTCACCCAGACGTTACCGGAATTGGTTTGACGCCCGCCGGTATTCGCCACCACGCTATCAACCGCCGGGTCGTTTTGCACAATGGTCTGAATTTGTTCCAGCTTTTTCCGCATGAGCTGAAACGAAATACCAGGATCACCCTGGACACCACCGAGCAACGTTCCGGAATCCTGTTGAGGGAAGAAGCCTTTCGGCACCACGTTGAAGAGATAAAAATTCAGTCCCGTACAGCCAAGCAGCACCAGAAATATCAGTAGCGAATGTCTCAAGGACCAACGCAAAGTCTCATCGTAAAAGCGCAACATTCGGTTGAAGCAGCTCTCGGTGATTCGGGAAAACCAGTTCGTCGGCCAGGTCTTTTCTCCTCGCAGCAGTTTCGAACACATCATCGGCGTCGCCGTCAAAGAGAGCACCAGAGAAATCATTACGGCCACCGAAAGCGTGATCGTGACCTCCCGAAATAACCGACCGATAATTCCGCCCATCAAAAGAATCGGCAAAAAGACACCGATGAGCGATAAACTGATCGAGAACACGGTAAACGCCACCTCTTTGGTTCCTTCCAGAGCCGCTTGCCGCCGCGATCGGCCCAGTTCCATGTGGCGGGCAATATTTTCGAGGACAACGACCGCGTCATCTACGACGAAACCTGTCGCAATCGTCAACGCCATCAGCGAAAAATTGTTCAGGGAGTAACCGAACAGATACATGGCAGCGAATGTCCCGATAATCGAGATCGGCACCATGACGCCAGGGATTAGCATGGCCCTCTGGTCTCGCAAGCACACAAAAACGACCAAAATGACGAGCGCCACCGCAATCACCAGCGTTTGGCCTGTGTCGGAAAGAGATGCCCGAATCGTCGCGGTCCGATCACCCGTTACAATCATTTCCGTACCACCCGGCATCGACGCTTTCAAGACCGGTAGGATCGCCTTAATACGATCCACGGTCTGAATTACGTTAGCGCCAGGCTGCTTGAAGATTACCAGCGTCACCGCGGACTGGCCGTTGATCGAACCAGCATTTCGCAGGCTCTGTACCGAATCGTTCACTTCGGCAATATCCGATAGGAGCGTCGCTCGATTGTTGCGATAGGCGACGACCAATCCGCGGTAATCGGATGCATGAGTTGCTTGATCGTTAGTGTAGATCTGAAAATGGCGATTCCCTTCTTCGATCGCGCCTTTCGGGCTGTTGGCATTGGCCCAAGCAAGAGCAGCCCTCACATCCTCCAAACCGATGCCATAGTGCGCGAGTGCATCCGGATTCAACTCGATGCGAACAGCCGGTAGTGAGCTTCCTCCCACATCAACATTCCCGACCCCTTCGATTTGAGATAACTTCTGTTGCAGCACCGTCGCCGCGGAATCGTAGAATTGACCTGAAGTCCGTGTCGAAGAGGTCAGCACCATCAACAGGATCGGCGAGTCCGACGGATTGTATTTGCGGTAAGTCGGGTTACTCCGCAAATTCGAGGGAAGATCCGCGCGGGCCGCGTTGATGGCCGCTTCGACATCGCGAGCGGCGCCATCGATATCGCGATTAATAGCAAATTGCAACGTAATCTGCGTGCTGCCGAGCGAACTCCGCGACGTCATTTCAGTGACATCGGAAATAAAGCCGAGATGACGTTCGAGCGGAGCGGCGACGGTGGCTGCCATTACATCCGGATTGGCGCCCGACATGGATGCTTGGATCATCAATGTCGGAAAATCGACTTGAGGTAGCGGCGCTACAGAAAGATGCAGAAAAGCCAAGATGCCGGCAAAGGCAATACCAATCGTCAAAAGTGTTGTCGCGACGGGACGCGAAATGAAAATTTCGCTGAAGTTCATTCCGGTGGTTCGTTCGCGTGACGCGGAAAGAATCGACGACCCAGACGATCCAGAGCAAGATAAATCACTGGCGTGGTAAACAGCGTCAGGATCTGGCTCAAGATAAGGCCGCCGACAATCGAGATCCCGAGCGGTCGCCGAAGTTCAGTTCCGGTACCCGTTCCGAGCATGAGCGGCAACGCTCCGAGCAAAGCCGCGAGCGTAGTCATTAGGATCGGGCGGAACCGTAAGAGGCATGCTTCGTAAATCGCTTGCTGCGGCGATTTGCCATGATCGCGCTCCGCCTCCAGAGCGAAGTCCACCATCATGATAGCATTTTTCTTAACGATACCGATTAGTAGGAGGATGCCGATAATACCCATGACATCGAGCCCGCATCCGGTCAGCATCAGGGCAAGCAACGCTCCCACCCCCGCTGAAGGCAGGGTGGAGAGGATCGTAATCGGATGGATGAAGCTCTCGTAAAGAACACCCAGGATGATGTACATCGTGACAATCGCAGCCAGTAGTAGAAGAACCTCGTTGGTCAGGGAAGATTCGAACGCGGAGCTCGCGCCACGAAAGTTGGCGATGAAGCTGGTCGGAAGTTTTATCTCCTGCTGCGCTGCTCGAATTTCGCGCACAGCGTCTCCCAGCGACGCGCCCGGCGCCAAATTAAACGAAATCGTCGCAGCCGGAAACTGGCCAAGATGCCCAAACCGCAACGGCGTCTCTTTAATCGAGACAGTCGTAATTGCCGATAGCGGCACTTGGCCGGCCCCGGACATTGAGCCCGTTGAGACGGACGAGCTTGGCACGTAAATCGAGCCGATCGAATCCAAGCTCCGCTGAAGATTCGGAGCCGCCTCGAGTATTACCCGGTATTGATTGGATTGGGTAAAAATCGTCGACGCAATCCGTTGGCCAAACGCGTCGTATAACGCGTTGTCCACCGTAGCCGGGGTAACACCAAAACGCGCGGCGGTTTGTCTATCGATGGTGATAGACGCCGATAAGCCGCTCTGCTGGAGATCACTGGCAAGATCCGTAATCTCAGGCACGTTTTGCAATCGGCTGACCAATTTCGGAACCCAGGTTCTCAGTTCGTCCAGACTTGCATTCTCAAGAACAAATTGATATTGCGTTGCGCTGACGGTGGTGTCGGTGCTCAGTTCTTGAACCGGCTGCAGAAACAGAGTGATTCCTTCGACTCCCTCAGTTTCCCTCTCGATTCGACGGACAATGTCCTGAGACGTTTGTTGTCGCTGGTCGTGCGGTTTCAAGCTGATCAGGAACCGCCCACTATTCAACGTTGTGTTGCTCCCATCGACGCCAACGAATGAGGATAGATTGATCACATCGGCATCCTGCAAAATCTTCTTAGCCAATTCTCCCTGCCGCTTGACCATTGCCCCATAAGAGGTCGACTGAGGCGCTTGCGTAACCCCTTGGATGAGCCCGGTGTCCTGAACCGGAAAAAATCCCTTGGGGATTATGACGTAGAGCCAGATGGTGAGTACCAACGTGCCGATTGCGATCAGGAGCGTTAAACCCTGATGACGCAACACGCAGGCCAGCACTCGTCCATATTGCTTGATCATCCCGTCAACCGTCCGTTGACTCAGCCTTTCAAATCGGCCAATCCTTTCCTGGTGACGAAGCATCTTGGCGCACAGCATCGGTACAGCGTCAATGATACGACCGCCGATAAAATGATCGCTACGACTGAGGTGACGGAAAATTCGTGGAACAACCGACCGATAACGTCGCCCATGAACAATAGTGGAAAG
>JBEEIB010000642.1:0-5164 GCA_041167675.1 Verrucomicrobiota bacterium | reverse complement strand
TGACCGATGATCTCTTCGGCTTTGTACCCTTTGACTTTTTCGGCGCCGGCATTCCAACTGAGAATCTGCCCCCGCAAATCCACCATAAAAATTGCGTAGTCGCGGACGCCATCAACAAGCATCCGATATTTTTCTTCGCTGTCTCGCAGGGTTTCTTCGGTGCGTCCACGCTTAACGTTCTCATGCCGCACACCCCACTCTGCGACCAGAGCGGTTAGCAAGCCCACGAGACTCCCAAGTACCAATACAATCTTGGTGTATTCCAACTGTCGACTGGCCCCGGCATCGCGTACCGCCAACAACCGCCTCTCTTCGTTTTGCATTTCGAGAACGAGATCTTGAATGTCGCCTGTGATCTGCTGCCGCGGACCGTCTCCAATAAGCTCTGCCGCGGCCTCCATTCCCTTGGCTTGCCGCAGGTCAATTACGTTCTCGCTGAATCGGATCTTCTGCGCTAACAGCTTTTTTAGCACCAGGACACGGCGCTGCTGCACGAGGTTATCCGCGGTCAATTCCTCGATGGACCCCTCGGCCTTTGCCTCTCGTAAGATATTTCCTTTAAAGGACTCGATATAGGATTTATCGCCCGTTAATACAAATCCGCGGCTGCTGGATTCGATATTCTGGCTCGCAGAAAGCACTGCCTGTAGCTCTTCGATGACCTGATCAGTGTGCCGCACCCATCCCTGGCTTCGGTTGGATAGCTCCAACGCGTGATAAGAGATCACCCCTGCGCCCAACAAGGTCAGAATGGCGGCTCCGAACCCGAGCTGCACCTTTCGGTTCCACACAGAACTACTCTTCATTTGTCACCAAATTGGCCCGTAACGGACGCAGGCCCCGAACTCACAGGACGTTATGTAGGAAGGGAGTTCAAGTCTACACCGGCCAAACGTTGGCTCGAATTTGCATCATTCTCATATGTCCAATGCAGCATCAGCCTGAGGTTGGATACCGTCTTCGTGGCTGAGCTTGTCCGAAGATTCGTGTGGCAACAGGTAAGGTGGGGTCGAGCACTACGTTGGCAAGTACAGTCTGAGGCAGACTGTAATGCTAAGGAATTCCCTCCAAGGATTCGTTCTCCATTACACCATCTTCGCTAAACAGGACCGTCGGACTCACTCCAAATTGCGTCCTCCGTCGCCGAGACGGCACCGAATTTGCTGTTGATGATTCGACTGCTCCAATCCATGACCGACAAGGGATCGCGACCGGGCTGTCATCGTTTTCCATGACGTATCTGTAGTCAGAGCCATAGGAATAGAAATGTCCCATCTGGCGCAACGCGATACCCTGACTGATTTACCCGACCGGATTCTGTTGCAAGATCGCCTGCACCAAGCGATTGCACTCGCGAGCCGAAATAACACTCTGGTAGGAGTGTTATTTTGGATTTGGATAAATTCAAGGAGATTAATAATTGCCTTGGACATGCATTCGGGGACAAGGTTCTTCAGTCGGTGGTAAATCGCTTGTTAGCGTGTGTGCGCGCCTCTGACACGGTAAGCCGTTTGGGTGGAGATGAATTCGTAATTCGTAATTCATCTTTCTGAAATAAAACAACCCGGCGACGCGGGAGTCAAGGCCGGAAAGATATTGCAGTGATGTGGACTTTGTGAAAATCGATCACAAACGGCGCGTTTATGGCGGTCGCGAGCATCGGGGTGGCTACCTGTCCAAATGACAGCAAGTACCCCGAGGACCTAATCAAGAAGGCTGATAAGGCGATGTATAAGGCCAAAGAGCAAGGTCGCAACAACTATCGTTTCCAGACCGTCGCGTTAAACTAGCTGGCGGCATTTCCGGATCGCAATCCCATGGCGCTACGTCCTAATTTATTAACCGCGGTGATAATCACCAAAACCCGGCAACAATCCAAAATGGAACTGTTTTAGTCGGAACTTTGGTTATCCTATTTCGATGAAGAGAAGCGAACTCACGAACAAACAGAAACTATTCGTTCCCTGCCCAATCTGCGCTGCCGCCATCGGCGAGCATTGTAGGATGTATTCAGGTCTGCGGCGGCGCAACGAGCCACATGCAGAGCGAAAATATCAGGCAGTCCAAGCCATCGAGGAAGATTATGGCTCACGTGGTCGCCAGCCAGCCGTGGCATCCTCTGTGCCCCAATCGAAGGAAAACCCAACCAGCTTGGAAAAAGGTTTTCACCGTTCAAGCAGTTAGCGCTCGAGAAGTGCTAGATAACAAAAAATGGAAACGACGATCCAATTGTCAATGCAGGGCCAGAGGAAAAGAATTCCATTCGCCTGTATTTTTTCGAATTTCAAGATTGCATCGACCCGGGTTTTTCGACCCAAGATTCACGTCTACAGGTAACGAAGCTATCCCAGACCCTGGTGTCGCCTCCCCTGTAGCACTCAGGAGCAGCCCTCCCGCCGTAACTATCCTGATTTCGTACGTACCTTCCGCGCTTCCCAGCGGGAGGTAAATATTCCAGTGTGTAGCCGCGCGATTCACGACTAATGGCGGCTCAGGTGAGTTCGGTTCTGTGCCGCATGGTAAAGAGCGATTCCTTAAATCCAACAAAGCAGTTTGAGCCACCAGACCTTCGTTATGTCTTTGCAACAAGAACCAAGCGCCAATACAGGCACCAACCAAAATACTCGCAGCGATTGCAAGCAGCGTGCGCTTCTGCCGAGATTCATATGTTCTACGCGCTCAAAGAGAAGCTGCCATACAAGCCGCGTCGATTTCGAGGTGCTTGAGGACAGTCAGAGTGAAGGATGTAATCGTCGAAGCCGCGCCAAAATCGCGCATTGTTCTCAAACGCTCTTTTAGGTGTAGACTCCGTGCAGCATAACCCCGGTAAATTCGATTCGTTGGCCCCAGTCAGCCGTCGCCGTCCCACGCCGCGCTACTTGGACCCAGGTTCGCCATGTACCGTAATTGCATTTTTGTCTAACGCTGCCTTAAGAAAGGAAAGAACTATGTCTCGAGGTCTTGTTCGTCTAGCGCTTATCCTTGGTTGCACCACGGCACTTCTACACTTATGTGGAACGGCGCGAGCCGCCACCCTTTGCGTGAATCCGGGAGGCACTCACGGCTGCTACGCATCAATCCAAGCCGCAGTCAATCACGCGAAAGCGAGCGACACAATTAACGTCGCACCCGGCATTTACAAGGAGCAGGTCACCATCGGGATGTCGCTGTCGCTGATTGGCGCCAACGCCGAGACCACCGTGATCGACGCCACAAATCTTGCACATGGCGTCTTTGTCGATGGCTTCGACAATCCTGGACTCCACAATGTGACCGTAGCCCAGTTCACGGTACAACACGCATTGTTCGAGGGAATCTTGGTTGTCAGCGCCTCGGACGTTACCATCCGCGACAATCACGTCATCAACAATGATACCACCCCGAACCTGAACTTCACGGGGGCGCTTACTGGCTGCCTTGGGCCGGACGGCAAAACACCACAGCCCGGCAGCGGAACTTACGAGAACGATGAGACCGGCGACTGTGGCGGGGCGCTTCACTTGGCGGGAACGAGTCATTCGATTGTGTCTGGCAATATCGTCACAGGCAACGCTGATGGCATTCTAATCAGCGACGAAACTGCGGAAAGCCACCACAATCTGGTCACTCACAATGTCTTTAAGGACAACCCGCTGGAGTGCGGCATCGTCCTTGCCTCTCATCCACCAGCAGGCTTCGGTGGGCCTCCTTTCCCTCCGCATTTTGGTGTTGACCACAACACCGTGGAGGAGAACGTCTCTACCGCGAACGGCATAAAAATTGGCGGCGCCGGAGCTGGAATGTTCTCCGATGGTGCCGGCCGGGGCCGCATATCTGGCAATGTGATCATCCATAACAAGTTGACGGGCAACGGACTGGGGGGCGTTGCCCTACACACGCACGTAGGCCCAGCTTTTGGTCTTCCCGCAGACGACATGAGCGGAAACGTGATCATCGGCAACTTCATTGCCGGAAACCTTGCCGACCAAGCCGACACCGCGACACCGGGTCGCGTGGGAATCAACATCAACAGCGGCGGCGGCGGCTCTCCGGTTCTAGGCACGATCATTTCAAGAAATGTCATCCGCGACGAGGACGTGGACATTGCCATCAACACTCCCACTGCCGTGGATATCCAATTCAACGATTTGCTGGGTGGCAAAATTGGCGTCGCCGACGTGTGCGCCTTCGATGGCGCGTCAGTTTGCACCGGCAGCATTGATGCGACCCAGAATTATTGGGGATGTGCCGCTGGACCTGGAGGCGATGACTGCACAACGGTGAGCGGAGCCGATATTCTTTCCACGCCGTTCCTTCGCGAGCCCGTCAGGGATGATGAGGATCGTGACGAAGACTAACCAACGCCAAACCTAGGGATTTGTAATCGCGGTTTAAAGGATTTCCGCTGTGACGGGTACCTGGTCCAGTGGAGGCTCTCCGTTCTTGAGCTGCGAGGTGTTGGACTAAACGAAGACTGGCCTTACTCCAAAAACAGTCCTTAATGACGGGAAGCAACACCCGATACTCTTCCTCGTCGGTAGTGAAAAACGCGCAGACAGGGCGTGTTTTTGCAAGTTGGGAGCTAGCAAAATGAATGGGAGCCGCAGTCTTCGTAGTGTAGTCTTCCCTAGGAAGCATCCGCAACACGGGTCTCTACACCACCCTGCTGGGATAAACGATGCAATTGCTAACGCGCTACGGTAAAGTCTCGATGATTCGGTTGGCCTTTATGTGGCTGAGTCGCTGAGAATACCCCAATCCATTACGATGGGCCGACTTGCGGACTGCAAGAGTACGCAACGCGTGCTGGCTTCGATGCGTCCGCAACAGTCCGGTCAGTCTTATTAGGAAGATCCGCCGTCTGCGAGCAGTCAAATGCAAGCGGTCGCCGATGATTTTCTGAGTGACGCAGCGGGCAGAGCGAATAAAACGAATTCTGGTGCCGGGGGCCCGGCATGGACCGAACGTCTGCCGGTTCGTTTCGAGTGGTTGGCCGCGGCATGAGTCCGAAACGAACCTGTCTGGACTGGATCTCGGGACGTTTGGCAGACGCCTAGCCTTGGGCGGGTGTAGAGTCGCGCGGCTAGCCGGAATTGAGGATTGGGACGAGTGCGTTTACGGGGGCGATCAAGCGAATTGAAGGCGTTTGAGTTTGATGTGGGTGGTGCGGAGGTGGGCGAGGTCG
>JBEEIB010000641.1:0-17211 GCA_041167675.1 Verrucomicrobiota bacterium | reverse complement strand
CTAATCGGCGGGTAACGAAATGGCTCAAACCCGGCGCATCGGAAAGCATAACGAAAGGGCGTACCTACTAAGCGCGCCGAGGTTTTCGCCCTGCCGCAATGGGCAGATCACCGAGCCCTTCGTCCGCTCGCCCTTTCCCCGTGTCGTCTCCTTAAGTTGACGCGTATGGGCGGCTGCCGGACGTAGTCAGGAGCCGGTCCCTACCGGGTTGGCTCAGCCGTTTCAGTTCCGGAAAAAACAAAGCGATCCCGAATACCGGGGCGCGTCATACCGAACAAACGCCAGGTGAGCAGCGTGGCGGCGACAAACAGGCCGGCAGCGAGTCCGATCCAGATACCGATGGCTCCCAGTGGGACGATGAACGCGGTCACAAAAGCGGCCGGCATAGCAACGGCCCAATAACAGAAAAAGCCAATCAGCATCGGGAGCCGGACATCGGCTAAGCCGCGCAAACAGCCGGCAGCAGTCACCTGAATTCCGTCAGCGATCTGGAAAATCCCGGCGACAACCATGAGGCGGGCCGCCAAATCGAGAACCACACTCTCATTGGTGAACAAGCCGGCAGTTTCGCGGCCCGCTGCAAAATAGATGATGGCAAAGCAGGCGGAGACAATGGCGGAGATTCCAATGGCTCCGAAAGCGATTCGGCGCAGCCCTTCGTGCGCTTGGGATCCGACCGCGTGACCGATCCGAACGGCCGCTGCAATGGAGATGCCGAGCGGAAACATAAAGGTGGTTGCCGCGCAAGTCAGCACCACTTGATGACTGGCCAGCGCCACGGTGCCGATCCAACCCATCATAACCGCCCCGAAGCTGAACGCTCCAACTTCAGCCAGATATTGGCAGCAGACGGGCAACCCAACCCGAAAAAGGGCTGCGACCCTGCGCCAATTGATCCGGGAAAATGCCAACGCTGACCATTGCAACCGGCTAAGGAATAACGCGTACGCCAGAGTACCTGCTAACACGAAGAAGCGGGAGACGAATGTGGCGATTGCGGAACCGAGTAGGCCGAGCGCTGGAATCCCCATCCAACCGAAGACCAATGGCAAATTCAATAGAAGGTTCAAAGTGACCCCGATGTAGAGGATCACTGTCGGGATGACCGGTTTCCCCAGGGCTTCACAAAAAGTTTTGGCCGCCATCGAACCGAGAGCCGGGACCAGCGAGAGTCCGACGATGGCGAGATACGGCTTGGCTGCAGTTTCGATCGGAATCGGTTGGCCAAAAACATGAAGAACCGGCAGGAGGAGCCAGATCAATGCCGCAGCCGCGGCACCGGCCAACATGGATAACCAAAGAGCCGATCGCATGACTTCTATCTTTTCCTTCTCCAGATTCGCTCCGTGAGCTTGTGCCGCGAAAATGCCGATCGACGTCAACAGCCCAATCCCGCCGACGTACAGGGTCCCTAGGAGTGTGTTAGCAAAGCCTACGGCTGCAAGGGGGACGACGCCGACTCTACCTAGTACCAGAGTATCGGTGATACCCATGAGCATTTGGCCAAACTGCCCAATCATCATTGGGATCGCGAGGGCGAGCGTTGTACGCAGCTCCGGCATAAAGAGCTTTTGTTGGCTGGCCATGGGACCACCAGCAAATCGAGATAGCGACCCAAAGCAAATGGAATGCGGAATTCGGATCGCGGAATGCGGAATACTTACGGAGGACGAGGGACAACGCCGCTGGGCGGACCGCGAAACTGGGAGTACGACGAGGGCACTAAAGGACTTCGACCGAGAGGAGCTACGTAGCGTTCCGAATTCCGCAATCCGAAATCCGCATTCCATCTTCCGCCCTCTATGCGGCCTAAAAGTTGCTTTTTGTAGCCTGGACCTCATATTCTCGCCGTGAGTGCTGGTATTGAAATCCGCTATAAAATTGGGAACGAGCGTCTGGTCAAAGTGACGGAGAGCGCGGCAGCGAAGCTTTCTCAGCTGTTGACCCGTCAAGGCCGGCCGCAGGGAGCCCTGCGTGTGGCGGTGATCGGCGGGGGCTGTTCTGGGCTGCAATACAAGATGGATTTGGTCGATGGACCAGCGAACCGAGACATCTTAGTCGAGTCCAACCGCGTGCGAGTAGTGGTGGATCCGAAGACTGCCTTATTTGTCAGCGGTTCCTCGGTCGATTTCAGCGAGGATCTGCAGAAAGGCGGATTCAAAGTTACCAATCCAAATGCGGTGGCTCATTGTTCGTGCGGCGAAAGCTTCTCCGCATGACCGACTATTTTTCGCTCTTCGATCTTCCTCGCCGTCCGCTGCTGGATGCAGGCAAACTCAACGATGGGTTTGCCCGGAAGAATGCCGGGAACCAAGCAGCGAAGCGCGGCGAAGCGGTTGTGCTCAACGAAGCGTTCCGAGTTTTATCTGATACGGTGAGCCGGCTTGAACACTTGCTGGTACTTGAATCGATGAGTTTGCGGGGCCGAGTGATCAGTCCGGAAGTCGAGCAATGGTTTGGAAAGGTTGCCGAAGCTCTGCATCGATTCGATGAGGTCTATTATCAACTCGCGCAGGAATCGCTCCACCTTCTGAGAGCAGCAAAACTTCAATTGTTGCAGGAAAACTTAGCCGTGGTTGAAGAGCTCTCTGCCGGTTTGGAAGGTTTGCGCGATTCGCTTGAGCAACGGCTTCGACAAATCGATGAACGTTGGCCGGACAATCGAGCAGAGGCGCTGCCTCGTTTGGGCCAGCTCACACTTGATCTCAGGTTCGCGCAAAAGTGGATCAACGAGTTGAAAGAACGAAAACTCCGATTCGATGAACTGCAGTAGCAGCCCGACGGACTGGCAATCGAGCGTAAGGAACAGACTGTGATATTAGCGAGAAGACGACAGGCTTGGTCAAGCGGGGGTGCTCAAGTTTCGCTGCGCGAAAATGAAAAATGACTTGCGTCTCCCCGAAGCGGAGTTTCAGCAGCCGGAACACGTGGGCAGTGCTTGGCGATTGAACGACAAACTCGTTTCAGGGCAATTCGCGACAGGCTGCTTGCCTGGGCATTTCCCGCGGTTATGTCTATCTCCCGCCCATTTTTATGAGTGAAATCGTCGGTATCGATCTAGGCACCACAAATTCGTTGATCGGGATCATGGATGCTGGCTTTCCGATTCTGCTGGCCGACGAGAAAGGATTACGGCTGACTCCTTCGGTCGTCTATTTTCCGGAAGCCGGTGAACCGATCGTAGGCAACGCAGCTAATCGGATGCGCGTCTTGGAGCCGTCCCGCACTATCTACTCGGTCAAGCGATTGATCGGTCGAAGAACCGGAGAAATGGAGAAGGAGAGTTTTACCTATCCCGTTATTTCGCGGGACGGCCAGACAATTATCGACGTACAAGGCGCATCTTATCGGCCGGAAGAAGTCTCCAGTATTATTCTCCAGAAATTGAAGCGCGACGCGGAGCAAGCTCTCGGCCGCCCAATTGGTCGAGCAGTTATTACCGTACCAGCCTATTTTAATGACCTGCAACGTCAATCGACCAAGAAGGCAGGCGAGCTTGCCGGATTTACGGTCGAACGGATCATCAATGAACCGACCGCTGCGGCCCTGGCTTATGGCCTGGATCGATTAAAGGACCGTTCAAAGATTGCGGTCTATGACCTCGGTGGAGGCACATTTGATATTTCGATTTTGGAGCTAAACGAAGGCGTATTTCGTGTTCTTTCCACTAACGGCAACACCCGATTGGGAGGCGACGATATTGATCGCGAATTGATCCGTCTGTTGAAGGATCGAATTACCGCGCGCCACCCGGAGATTCGGACAGATTTGGAGGACCCGCTTTTCGCTGCGAGACTACGCGATCTCGGTCATGATGCGAAGATTCGTCTTTCCGACGAAGAGGCGGTACAGGTCGATATTCCGTTTTTGCCGGGGAATCGGCGATTTAGCTACCTGCTTACTCGTCCCGAGCTTGACGCAATTGTCCGTCCGCTCCTTAAACGTACGCGCGGACATTGCTTGCGCTCGCTCGATGACGCGAAAATCACTCCGCGCCAGTTGGATGAGGTTATCTTAGTCGGTGGAGTCACCCGGATGCCGACTGTCCGCCAGTTTGCGGCGGAAGTGTTCCAGCGCTTGCCGAACCTGACCCAGAATCCGGACGAAGCGGTTGCCGTAGGAGCCACCATACAGGCTGGTATTCTCTCGGGCCAGGTGCAGAACGTAGTGTTGTTGGATGTAACACCGCTCTCCCTTGGCGTGGAAACATTTGGTGGCTTGATGAACGTGATCATTCCCCGAAACTCAACGATTCCGTGCCGAGCCGGTGAAATGTTTACCAATGCGGTGGCGAACCAGCGCTCGATGCGAATCAAAGTTCTTCAAGGCGAACGGGAACTGGCGAAGAACAATTGGGAGCTAGGCAGCTTCGAGCTCGAGTTCGCCCCTGTACCCAAAGGGGTCGCGCGCGTCGGCGTTCAATTTGAGATCGATTCGGACGGCATTCTTCACGTTTTGGCTCGAGACACCCAGAGCGGCGGTGAAAAATTGCTGGACCTTTCGAGTGCCGTCGATGTCTCGGATGAAGCGGTAGAGAAGATGATCGCGGAATCATTGGATCATGCCTTTGAAGATATGGCCGAACGGGTCTGGACGGAGGCTGCATTGAAAAGCAATGAATTGCTTCCGGCTGTCCGCAGCGCTCTTACTTTGGTCGGGGACAAACTCTCCGACGCGGAGCGATTGGAAATCGATGGCTTGGTGCGCGAGGTCGAAGCGGCGCTTGAGAGTCACGACCATCAACGTCTGAGACAGGCAAACAGTGCTCTTGACCAAGGAACCCAACATTTGGCGACCTTTCTGATTGATCGGGCGATGGCGGAAGCGGCCAAGCGGAAGACGTGAATCTATATTGTTGTTTCGGTCGTGTTATAGGGCAGGCGGATCGTAAAAGTTGAGCCGGAGCCAGGGGCGCTCTCCAGAGATACGGTCCCTCCGTGCGCCTGGATCGTATGTTTGACAATCGATAATCCAAGTCCGGTCCCTCCCGCGTCTCGGGAGCGATCCTTGTGAACGCGGTAAAAGCGCTCGAAAATGTGCGGTTGATCGGTGAGCGGAATCCCAGGTCCATTGTCTTTGACCTCGAGAAGGAGATCGGAGTCAGAGCGTCTCACTGATATCCAGACCTTGAGGCCAGATTTTCCGCCATACTTCAGAGCGTTATCCAATAGGTTAAAAATGGCTTGCTCGATTTTCACCTGGTCAGCCTCGACCACTGGCACTTCGTCGGGGATGTCGACGTTAACCGTAGCCCCGACGGTATTGATCAGGCTGTCGGATCGCTCCAAGGCTCGAGCGACGCAGGTTCTAAGTTGGACCGTTTGGAACTTGAGAGGTAGCCGGCGCGATTCCAGGCGCGATAACTCGAGAAGATCGTCGACCAGAAGATTGAGGCGTTGCGCATGCTTATGCATCGTCGCCAGAAACTTCTTGGTAGTAGCCCGATCCGGTGGCACCTCCAGCAAAGTCTCCAGATAGCCGGTAATAATTGAAAGGGGCGTGCGCAGCTCGTGCGATACATTCGCAACAAAATCTTTGCGAACGCCTTCGAGGGAACGGACCTCGGTTACGTCATGGAAAACCAACAAGATACCTGCGATCCCTTCTCGGGTCGGAGGGCGTAGGGCGACCGAAGTCACTTGGAACTGTTTCGCGACAAATCCATCCTTTTCCCGGATATCCACCGGAAGCTCAGCATATTGCGGAACCTCGGTTTCTACGGTTCGCTTGGCCATTTGATGCAGAACATGATTGCGAAATGCCTCCATGACCGTTCGCCCTACGGGGTTTCGCGAAAGAGAAAACATCTTGGTCAGGCGATCGTTGGCGAGTCTGATCGTCAAATCTCGGTTGGCTACGAGTACGCCTTCGACCATGCTGCCAAGGATGGCGCGCAGGCTGAAGTCTTCGTCCGCGATTAATTGGGCAAATTTCTGCTGACGATGAGCGATTTGATGTAGATCGTCGTAGATCTCCCGAACAATCGCTGGCCGGGAGGTGGTTGATGTAATCTCTTGTTCAAGCGCCAGATGCCGAATAGCTCGACGGACTTGCGCCAAGTGGTGACGCAAGATCAATGCTGTACCGGCGGAAATAACAAAAAGGACCGGCCATAGAATGAGCCAAATAGTTGTCACGACGATTGTTGCGGCAAAAAACGATAACCTTCTCCTCGGACTGTTACGATTCGGCTGGCTGCTCCGCCCAGTTTTTCCCGAAGCCTGCGAACATGGGTATCGACAGTCCGGGTATCGATCGCATTTTCGTAGCCCCAAACGTCCTGCAACAATGTTCCACGGCTAAGGGTCCGGCCTCGCCTCTCTACCAGGGTCGCAAGAAGCTTAAATTCGGTGGTAGTAAGCTCCAGGCGGCGGCCTTGGACTGTAATTTCGAAGTTACTTTTGTTGAGACAGAATCCATCTACCTCTACGACAGCCGAGGTCCGAGTTTCTCGAATTCGACGAAGTAGGTTTTGGACACGGAGGACTAATTCCCTCGGGCTGAAAGGTTTGGTAATATAATCGTCAACGCCGAGTTCTAAGCCGGCGATACGCTCCGAGAGCAGACCCTTTGCGGTTAGCATCAACACCGGAATCTGAGCGGTATCGATTTCCAATTTTAATTTTCGAAACACTTCCGTGCCGCTCATTTGGGGCAACATGATGTCCAAAACGATGGCGTCAGGACGGCGTTGTCGAGCAGCCAATAGGGCGGCCGTTCCGCTGGAAGCGACATCGACATCAAATCCAGCCCGATGTAGGTGGTATCGGACGAGGTCAAGCACATCTGCTTCATCATCGACGACGAGAATAGTCTCCCGCATTGTAGCGCGAGCCTATCGAATAGCATTCGTTCGATCAAGAACCGCAAAAAAATGATCCGGGTTGCGCACGCCAAGGAGTAGAAGTCGAGAGAAATCGTGCGCAAACCCGAATCGCCTTAACCGTAGAGATAGACAGGCAGGGGAACGCACTCGTTCAAACTTTGTGCTTTTTCTTGAGGAGTTTGCGGTTTCGGGCACTATTTTCGCCCTTTTTTATCTCCTGCTACTCCAACGCGACTAGAAGGTAAGCGGTCTCCGAGTGCCAATTAAGCGGAATCGCGTAGTTTCTTGAATCATTTCGCTGGCTCAGACCAGCTTCCGACCCCACCATCACGGTCGGCACCGAAATTTGAAACTCGCTCCCGAACTCCTCGCGGGCGTTTCCGCTCAACGTATTTGCGATTTCACCCACCAGATCCTTTTTCGCTTCCTCGTCGATACGGGATTCTTTGAGTAGGCCGAGGATCTCGCCGAGCATTTTGCCCGTGGCGGTGAAACAAATTACCCCTCGAGATCTACCGGAAACGCCGATTATGCCAGTGTATTCCAGAAACGGACCAAGTTTTTCCCGCACGAACGGGGGCTCAATGACCAGGGAGGGGCGTTCCTCTAACGAGGCGAAATAGCGCCTAGCAGTAGAAATGAAGACGTGAATATCTTGATCGTTCATCTTCGTCTAGTCACTGAGTAAAAGTTGAAACGCCTCACGGAGTTCATCCGGATTGATTGGTTTGCAAAGAAAACCGCTCGCACCCTGTTTGATGGCCCGGATTGCCGTCGTCCGGTCGCGCAAGGCCGAAATTATAAGGACCTTTGCCTCTGGATTGATTTGCATCAACCGGTCAAGGCAAGTCAAACCGTCCATCTTCGGCATTGTTATGTCTAACGTAATGATGTCGTGTTGTTTTTCAGCGTACAGTTGAATGGCCTGTTCCCCATCCTCCGCTTGATCGACCTCGGTGATTTCCCCTGATTCGATCCCGCGTTCGATTGCTCGCCGTATTACGCTTGAGTCATCAACGATCAGCAATTTCATGTCCCAGGAATCCTCAGCCGAAATTCACAGTAAATGTCCTGTTCAGTATTTACAGCAACCGAACCTCCGATCTGGGTCGCAAGATCCCGAACCGCGTCCAGACCGACGCCCCGACCTCCGTCGCGAGTGGGGTAATCCAGCGTAGTAAACCCCGATCGGAATAGCAATGCCTTTAGCTCCTCGTTGGTCCAATCTTGAATTGTGTCTGTCGAAGCATACGCTAACTTTACTGCTCGCTCCTTAATCTCCTGTGAATTTAGGCCTTTCCCATCGTCCCATACACTGAAATAGAGGGAACCGTCATTACTGCGACTGGCCGAAATCCGTAGTTTTCCTACCGCCGGTTTCATTTTGGCCACCCGTTCTTTAGGCGATTCAATGCCATGGGTTACTGCGTTTCGGATAAATTGAGTAAGAATACTTTGGATCGGATCAATTAGATCGCTCGAAATATCTTCGCCATTTAAAGAAATTTCGAGAGCAACGTCGATTTGCTTATCGTTTCGTTCAGCGATCGTTCGGGCAAATTCCGCTAGTTGCTCAAACCGGCTCCCCACTTTCTGCTTTCGGCCAAAGGTGCTCTGCATGGCAACTAACCTCTGGATCAGGTCGCGGTTCATGGCCACTTGATCGACGAGCGAGGTTACCGTTTGGGAAAATTCGTGTGGTCCGGTTTTCTTCTCCACCGGTTCTTTTTTGGCAAAAGTAGTTTGCATGGCGATCAGCCGCTGGACCAAGTCACGGGTCAGGTTGACTTGGTCCACAATCGAGGCGAGGCCGGAGGTAATGGGTAGAAATTCTTCGCCAGCGATTGTTTTTCCGGTACGGACCGTTGCAATCTTGTCTTCAAGGTCGCTCGCCAGCTTTTCAAAGTAGCTGAGATGGATCATCGATGCGTTGCCTTTAAGGAGATGAATTGATCTCGACAGTTTCTCCAACAACCGCTGGTACCGGGAAGAACGATCAGCGCTCGACTCCTCCGATCTGCTCGCATACTGTTCCGATTCCAAGGCCCGCAGCAGTTCACCGATTTGCTCCTCCGTATGGTCAAGAAATTCCGCCAAAATCGCCGCGTCGATGTGAATGATACCAAAAAGCATCTCGATCAGCGATCTCGCCTTGACTTCGTTCTCCCGAATTTGGCGACTGAGGAGTATCTCCGTCGTTGAATCGAGGACCGTCACCATTATCTGTGTGATCTTTCCCTGATCAAAAACACGGTTAAATTGAAACTCGACGATCTTAACCGGTGATCGCGAGTTTTCGTCGCGTATATTATACTCGACTTCGGTCAATGGATTGGTTTGCTGGATCAGTTTGTCTTTGATCTTAGGACTAAAGAGTAGGTCGAGATAACCGGCCGTTGCTGAGAGGATATCAGGAGTCACGACTGGCTCCAGTTCCCAGTTCCTCGAAGGATTGAGCAGCTCGAGAAAATGGAGCCCGGCAAGCTCCCGGCGAAAAATGGTAGTAGTCGCCCGAGAATAGCTGGGCTGAATGATTAGGTCAGGCCCGATCAGCAATAAGCCCTCGTTGACCGTTTCGAGGATCTTTCTTACTTGCTGATTTCGTTCCTCGACCTGGTCAATCATATAATTAAACCGGGTTGCCAGAAAACCGACTTCGTCGGTGGTAATGACCGGAGCTCGAGCGCTAATATTTCCCGATCCGATCTGTTCCGCGGTCGTCACCAGTTTCCCGATCGGTTTCAGCAGAAAGTGAGCAAAAAACAGAGTGCCGCAGACTCCGACCACCAAAATAATCAACCCGACGGTGGCTACTGAACGTGCCAGGTCGGAGGCAGGCTGAAATGCCTCGCTCGTATCGATTCGAACTACCAGACCCCAGTCCAATTCTGGAATGGCAATTGGAGCAAATAAACCGAGCGCTTCGTGTCGCCGCTCATCGAGAAAAGTGACCTCTCCGGAGTTGACATTCGCCTCATCCGAAAACAATCGAGCCGTAGCCAAATTATTTAAAGGCGCTGCCAGGATTGAGCTGCGAGGTCCTGGTGTTCCATCCAGATTGCTAGTCGCTACGGTTGCGGTGTCGGGTAGCTGCTCGAGAAATCGGGACTCCGTCCGAAGCAAGTGGTCTGGCCCAATGATGAAGGCTTGGCCGGTATTACCCAATCCGACTTCCGGCCAGTGTTTCTCAAAGGTGACAATATCGGTTAGTTCTCGACTCGCGATCTCGTGGACCAAGACTGCTTGCCGGCTGCCAAGCCGATCGGCGATCGCACAGCTCATGAACAGAACCGGAAGATCGTACGCACCGGTATACCGTTCCAGATCCGTCACCATGACTCGATCTACTCCGTCAGGACGATCATCCGGAATCGGAGAATACCATGCCCCGAGATAAGCCTTCTTGAGGGCTCCGGTAGCCTGCCAACCGCGGAAGACGTTCGTCCCCAGATCCCAGCGTTTGTGGTAGGTGTAGACGACATTTCCAGCGTTATCGACCAATAGCAGATCGCTATAGCCATTCCGTCGCACGACCGCCTGGATCGCTGGGTGGTAGCGATCCATGACTTCGGCAAACATGGTCTTCACAAAAGCCGTTCGAATGCCCGGTTCGAGATCTGGATTGATCGCAATTTCCGTCGAGAGGTTGTTCTCCTCCTTGGCCGAGATCGGAGACGGATTCTTCAAAAGATAGACATATTGAACAAGAACGCCCTCCCAGCTTAGCTGATCGATGGCTTCTATTCCCGGAACTGGCGTGGTTTTAACGGTCTTCCAGTCGGCCCGGAAAGATCGTCGGTAGCCATCCCGCAGCTGTTCACGAAGATTTTCAATGAACTGAGCATTTACCTCCAGTCCGGCGTCTTGCAGATCGCTAACCAGATTCTTGTAGCCTGCGCACAACTCAGCGGCGGCATAACGAAAAGTCTGACTCTCTGCTTGAGTGGCGATATCTCGCCGGTGGTCACCCAGGAAGCGCGTGATTACTTCGGAGAGCGATTGCCGCAGAGAACGAAATCCGTCTAAGCGCACTTTGCGCAAAGCTTCCGCGGTTAAGAAAAACGCGGTCGAGGCAAGACCAAATATGATGGCGAACGCAATGGTAAGAGTGAAAATGAGCAGCTTGTCCCGAATTCCTAGCCCGCGCGGAAGGGTGTCTAACGCTGCTGATTTACTATTCCCACGTGCTCCGATCATTCGTCATTGACCTGATTGCTAATGGCCGGTCGTGGGTTGAAGCTTCTGGATCGATTCCAATTTTCCGTTTTTTATTTGAGTAAGAAAAACGGCGTGACTACCTGAGTGGTCGCTATTGCTCCAGCCGATCCGCAGCGGTTGCAAGTCGAGATTGGTATGGTTCAAGGCATCGATACAGCGTTGCTCCGTCAAATTCGGCCCGGCTCGCCGGATTCCATCCACGAGTAGCATCGCTCCCAAATATCCTTCGAGACTGACGTGCGAGAGGTTGTTTGCTCCGCTTGCTCGCATGTCCGCCTGAAAGCTTCTGACTAGCGGGATGGAAGCGTCTTCCGGCGAGGGAACTACTTGGGTTAGGATCATCCCTTCACTGGTTGGTCCCGCCGCTTTAATCAGCATCTGAGCCGAAATCGTCGATAGAGAGCAGAACTTCGTGTGGCCTAATTCGGTCGATTTGGCTCGCTCGAGAAGTGAAACGATCGGGCGGAGGGTTCCCATAATTATGACCGCATCCGGACGAGTAGCCACGATCTGGTCGAGCGCTGGTTGCATATCCACGGAGTTGCGGACGAACTTACAGTCGGTGACCGGTTCGAGGTGACGGCTCTGCAAAGCACGAGTCAGGCTCTTGAAGCCATCGTCGCCAAAGCTGTCGTTTTGGCGGACGACGGCAATTTTTTTGAGTCCTAAACCATTCACCAGGTAGGCCAGGAGCGATTCTATCTCTTCTGCATAGCTAGCGCGTACGTTGAATACGAGAGGCAAAACGGGGTGCCTTAGGCTTTCCGCCCCAGTCATTGGCCCGAGGAAAATCAGGCCCGCCTCATTGATCATGGAGAGGGCGGTCATCGAATTAGCGGTTCCGACATAACCAACCAAGGCAAATACCCGGTTGGTATTAATCAGCCTCTCCGTATAAAAGATGGTCTCTAGCGGCTCAAAATGATCATCGAAGTCAATCGACCGAATCTGCCGTCCAAAAATTCCTCCCTCGCGATTGACCCGAAGGAAATAGGCGAGATAACCCTCCTTAAATTCTGAACCGATGTGGTTGGAAATACCCGTCTGCGCGTTAACCATCCCGACCCGGATCTCAGTCTGATCAACCGAATGGTCCTGAGTAAGAAATTGACCTTTAGCCAAAGGAGAGGCGAGAGCGATCGCCAAGGCCGCCAGGAAGGCGCAGCTAAAGCCGGGACGCCGGATGTTGTTTGGACAATTCACTAAATGATGCGATACCCGGTGGTAAAGCTTTCGGAGATCGCAAATCCGTTTCTTACCATACGGTCGCAGAAAATCGAACCAAAATGCAGCTCGCGAGTCGGATCCTCCTACGCGACAGCGGTTTCGCGAGTCTGCAACGCCCACAAAATCGGCTTGGCGAACAGAGAAGTTGGGCTAGGATAGTGGCTCGCTTATTTGCGGTGGCCGTAGCTCAATGGTAGAGCCCCGGATTGTGGTTCCGGCTGTTGCGGGTTCGAGCCCCGTCGGCCACCCCACCTGCATGCTTAATAGTTGCCAATCACCCCGATTGCAGGACTGTTCGGGCTGAACCTGAAACCAGAAGCCGCTGATTGGCATGACCGACAACTCATCGAAAGACCAAGCGCCTGACGTACGGCAACTGGCGTCCGCGGTTAATTTGTTCATAAAACACGCGACTCCGCAGTTTACGGTTGATGCTTGCGTCGACGCTTTTATCCGAACGCTCGCACAATTCATCGATGGCCAGGTTTTCTTTGGTTATTGCTGGCAGCCGGATGTGCAGCTCCACGAGCGAAGTCCTATTTCGCTGGCTAATGGCATCATCAGCCGAGGTTCAATGATTGGTGAAGAAAGATCGGAACTGGACAACATCTTGGCCGAGTCGTCCGAAAGTCTCTTACTGACGCTGCACCGATCCCTCCGATCGTTCCGGTCCGACGCGGCGGCGCGCGGCGAGCTAAGGGGGGCTAATTGCCGGAGCGCGATCGAGATCCATTTTTCCTATTACGGCAAGCCGATTCTCTGGATGGTGGTTGGTTTGGCCAACGCCAGGTTCTTGACAATCACCGAAACTCAAGAATTTCTTCTGCTCTTTTGCCGCTGTTGTCTCGTTTCCCTACACGGAGCTTACGTCGCGAAGGTCGAGCGAATGGAAAGAGCGGACCAATTGCCTCCCTCCGAACAATTCAATCTCGCCCTTCAGTGGTTTCATTCGATTATTCGCCATCTGAATGTCGGCATTTCCCGAGCGCAGAACGGCCAGGGGGCAGCGGCTGCCGACGCGCTGGATCGAGCCTCCATCGTGGCCGGGGTCTGCCTGGCGGAGATGCTATCGTTGAGAACAAAGATTCCCGATCGACCGTCACCGGAGCGGTTGCTCGAAGATCCGTTGGCCGCGGAAGTACGCAACGTCCAAGGTTAGCGAAACCTCAGAACTGTTTTTTTGCCTCTGCTGTGTGTGCGCTCAGCCGTCAGCATACCGGTTTAATTATTCGTTTTGCTGCCAAAGACGATTGCATCGCCGATTCGGAGTTGAATATTGTCCGCCACCGAACATGAAAATCATTCGATATGAGGATCCTTCTGGCGCATTCCGATACGGCAGCGAACAATCAGATGGGAAAGTATTTGAACTCGGCGGTGAACTTTTTGGTTCTTTGAAACCGACTGGGAAAACTGCTGACGTAAAAAGGAGACTTGCACCGGTAGCTCCGACTAATCTGATTGGCATAGGCCTCAATTACCGACGGCATGCGGAAGAAAGCGGTGCAAAGATTCCCGAGCGACCAATTGTTTTCACCAAATTACTAAACAGTTTGCAGAATCCCGGAGATCCAATTGAACTTCCCCGTTCCAGCCAAGAGGTCGATTACGAATGCGAATTGGCGGTCGTGATTGGCAAGAGCTGCCGGGACGTTACGCCAGAAAATTCGTTGCAGTATGTATTAGGTTACACTTGTGCAAACGACGTCAGCGCTCGCGATTGGCAATTGAAGTGGGGCGGCGGACAATGGTGCCGGGGCAAGAGTTTCGATACTTTTTGTCCTCTCGGCCCGGTACTTGTCACGCCTGACGAAATTCCGGACCCGAACGATCTGAAGATTCAGACGATTTTGAATAGTGACATTGTTCAGGACTGGAATACCAACGACATGATTTTTGATGTTCCGGCCCTTATTTCCTTCCTTAGCCAGAATACCACGCTTATCCCAGGAACAGTGATTCTTACCGGTACACCGCATGGAGTTGGAATGGCGGCCAAGCCGCCGCGGTATTTGCGTCCAGGAGATACCGTCTCAATCTCAGTGGAGAAAATCGGGGCGCTGACGAACCCGGTGGTTGCTGCCGGGTAGCGGGGTAAGCGCCAGGAGCGCCGGAAGCGGTGAGAGGTGATTGGTGAGAACTGAGGGGTGAGCCACACATAGTGGTCACGCTCTGCAGGAGCCTAAGAAGACATTCCGGCCGCAAAAGAACGCAAAAATCGGTAGAAACCTCGCACCACATGAAGACACAAAGAGGCTGTTAGTCCTTCACTTGGTGACTTTGGGTCTTCGTGTGAGATGTTTTTGGGGCGCAACTCCGTTGGCCAAGCGATCGCGGCAATGCTCGACAAAGCGTAGCAAAGTCGGGTTCGATCCTGCTTGATTGCTGAGCAGATGGATATTGACCCAGCGATCGTGCCCCAAAGGGGTTAATGATACGATTCTAATTCGGCGGGTAGTGCCACTGATCAAGCTGCGCGGTGCGATCGCAAATCCAAGACCGTTTTCGACGAGGCCCAGAAGCGCCTCGACTGATCCGGCTTCGATGGTAGGCGGAACTCGCAAATCATGGTCAGCCGAGTAGGACAAAAATCGTTCTGAATATGAGCATGCTTGGCGCTGGACGATCAAAGGCAGATGGCAGTTCACGAGCAGGCGCTGGGGATTAATCTTGTGCCCTCCGTCCTTGGGAGCGAATAAAACAAGTTCCTCTTGGAGTGTAAGCTCGGTCCGAAGAGATTCTACTGAAGCGGGGTGGGAGACGAATGCAATATCTAGTTCGCCCCCCTGCAACATGTGTACGAGGGAACGCGAGCTGCCGTTCGTAATCGCGAATTCCGGTTGCGGATCGAGTGGATGGTAACTGGCAATCAGGCCGGCCAGATGAGTCGCGGCGAACGTTTCCAAACTTCCTATGCGAATGAGAGCAGGCGAGCGGTTGCCAGACTTAGGAAAGACTTGTCCGAGATCGCCGAGCAATGAATCGAGCCGCCGCGCGACCGGTAGTAATGTCTCGCCGGCTGTGGTCAGATTGATGCCGCGAGCTGTCCGGGTCAGCAATTTGCTGCCCAGGGCCGCTTCGAGCTTTTGCATCCGGGCCGAAACATTGGTTTGAACTGTGTGCAGTCGACGTGCTGCCTTCGAGATACTGCCCGATCGAACAACCTCGAGGAATATGAGCAGATCGGGCAGGAACCTCGGATGCACCTTGCCATCATTACGAATGATGGCTCCTCTGACAACAAATCGTTACCGATTTCATCGGAATCGCTCCTATGGTGAGCATCCCCTAAAAAAATATGTCTCACTCGCCGAATTCGCCAAAGCTAATCCTGATTGCTGGGCCTTATCGTTCCAACACCAACGATGATCCTTTACTCATCCACGCGAACTATCGACGGATGAACGAAGTCGCCTTAGAAGTCTTTCGGATGGGACATTTGCCGGTTACTGGCGAGGCAATAGCGCTTTCGCTGATCGAAGTGGCTGGCTCGCAAACATTCGGTGATGCAGTCTGGAATGAGATTTTTCATCCGGTTGGGCGACGGTTGGTGGAGTGTGTTGATGCCGTCCTGAGAATTGGCGGCCCGTCCATCGGAGCGGACGAAATGGTGAGCTTAGCGCGTTCTGCCGGCAAGCCGGTCTATCTCTCCACTGCTGAAATAGATTTCGCAACCATCTAGCAATCCGATGAGAAACAGCGAGCGAGTTAGGATCCGCCAGGTCAAAACGCTTTCGGACGATTGGTATTTGCTCAAAAAAACCACGTTCGATTATCGGATGAGAGACGGATCGTGGAAAATTATAACCCGGGAAACATATGATCGTGGGAATGGCGCAGCGATTCTGCTGATTAATCGTAAGCGCGGCACCGTGTTGCTGACTCGACAATTTCGTTTTCCTGCCTACGTCAACGGTTCGGAGGATGGAATGCTGATCGAGGCCTGCGCAGGATTGTTGGACAATCAGTCACCTGAGGAGGCGATCCGGCGCGAAGCCGAAGAGGAGCTGGGGGTAAAAGTGGACGAGGTGCACAAGGTCCTCGAGACTTATATGAGCCCGGGATCAGTAACGGAGAAACTTTTCTTTTTCGTTGCGGAGTACGGTTCACCGGCCGGAGAAAGAGCCGGCAATAGCGAGGAGGGTGAAGATATTGAAGTGATAGAGCTTGGGTTCGATGAAGCTCTTGATTGGATTGATAACGGGCGAATCCAGGACGCGAAAACGATTATCCTGCTTTTATTAGCACAGACAAAAGGATGGTTGAGAAAATCCGGTTAAAGCATCCGGGGGATTGCGGCTCGTCCAGCACAGCTTTCGGCGCATCGTGTTCTACGGCTTTTTACCTTCGCTTCCTTCTGTTTAGAAAATTCTTCAGTCCTTCTGTGCATTGTCGTTGCCGCTGCTCCTCGGCAACATCAAGCGGTGGATACCATTCTTTAAACTCAGTTCGTGAAAGTTGATTAGGAGGCCGAGAGGGGCATTAAGCAGCTTCATATAACTGCGGAGTTGTGCCTTGTGAATCGGGAGCACCGCCTGAACCGCTTTTAGCTCCACTAAAAGGCAGTCATCGACGTAGAGATCAAGCGTCAGCGGTGTAGAAAAGACTAGGCCTTTGTATTCGATTTTATCATCGAGCTGACTGAGAACGGGTACGTTTCGTAATTCGAACTCTCGGAGCATACATCGCTCGTAGATGCTGTCGATCAGACCCGCTCCCTTGAGCGAATGCACCTCTATTGCAGCGCCGATTACAACTTTGGACCACCCATTTGCTGTCTGGAACTTTACGTTCTTATCTGACTCTCTTCTCGTACTCATCTTATTCAGAGCATTATAATAAATACATAAATAAAGACTGTTGTCAAAGGTTCGCTAAATAGGTTTTTCCTGCGGTATCAGTTGAGCGTATTGCACCGAGATTTTTAAACAAAAAAAAGC
>JBEEIB010000640.1:0-10596 GCA_041167675.1 Verrucomicrobiota bacterium | reverse complement strand
CAGAATCAAGAGGTTCTGCGACAGAGTTTTCTTGGCTATAGATTACTGAAGATACCCGTCGTCATAGTTGGCAAGGCAATCAGTGCCAAAACCGGATCGCAGATAATGTGGATTGATGAACCAGGGTCAGCCAAAAATACGCTGAGTCCTAAATGGGTCGAGACCCTCAGAACGGATGTAAGCCGATTTGGTAAGAGCCTGGATTTCGGGCAGATTAGGGAAGTTGAAACGACTACTCTGGAAGATTTGATCCAATCCCATGGCCTTCCCTTCTACGTGAAGATCGATGTAGAGGGTCATGAAGTGAGTGTTCTAAGCGGATTGCAGACCGCCGTACGCTTTGTCTCGTTCGAGGTTAATTTACCTCAGTTTAAGCTGGAAGCGCTGGAGTGTATTAAACATTTGGAACGCGTAGCTACAGGAGGGGATTTTAACTATGCACCGGATTGTTTGCGGGGGCTCGCTCTTGAGTCGTGGGTACCGAAACAAAAATTCGTCGATGTCGTGAATAGCTGCGAGGAAAGTTGCATTGAGGTGTTTTGGAGGGCGCCGGCTGCTCAGAGTTAGCTAAGCGAAATCATGTTCGCGGAACCAATGCAGTGCGACTTTGACGGGCACCGAGCGGCCTCTTCTTCGAGGATTCCAAGCGTAAGCGAAAGCTACCTAACAGTCATTAGAAATTAACAGACCAAATGAACGTTTTAATTATCAAACTTAACGCAACCGGTGACGTCGTTCGGACGACGCCCTTATTGAGCTGTTTAACAGGCGAAATCACATGGGTAACAGCCCGGAATAACCTCGGGTTGCTTCATCGGTTGGCAGGCAACCTCAGGAGCGCTTCCTGGGAAGACCGCGAGATTGCTCGGGACAGAGAGTACGACCTTGTAATCAATCTGGAAGACGACGCTGAGTGCGCCTCTTTCCTTACAAGCGTTAGTTATCGGCAGCTGTTCGGAGCGTACGTGGACGCAAACGGTGGCCTGGCCTATTCGGAGGACTCGCGGAGTTGGTTTGACCTAAGTCTGATCAGTGTCTACGGCAGAAAGCAAGCTGATCAACTGAAGCTCCGAAACCGTCGCACCTACCAGGAAATGATTTTTGAAGGTCTCGGTTTTCGATTCGGCGGCGAGAGGTATTTGCTGCCTGAAGCTCTTCCGACGGATTTGACTGGAGATGTTGCAATCGCTCCGGTTGCCGGCGCTGTATGGCCGATGAAAAACTGGGCGTACTACAAGGAACTGATCCGTGAGCTCGAAGCAAGGGGCCTTAAAGTTAACGTTTTGCCGCGTCGGACATCGCTGCTTGAGCACTTGGGTGATGTGCAGAACCACCGTTGCGTGGTTGGTGGTGATAGCTTGCCCATGCATTTCGCACTCGGAAGCGGAACTCCTTGCGTGAACCTGTTCACGTGCACCAGTCCGTGGGAAATTTATGACT
The DNA here is from genome assembly GCA_041167675.1 of Verrucomicrobiota bacterium. GTDB lineage: Bacteria > Verrucomicrobiota > Verrucomicrobiia > Chthoniobacterales > JAFAMB01 > DASTDH01. The sequence continues at coordinate 9,156 of JBEEIB010000640.1, read as the reverse complement.
ACGGAATTCAGACCAAGATCGTCTCCCCGCTGCTCGCGGAATTTTTCTACAGGCGCGATTTTGATCCGCGCGCGACCACAGCTATCCATCTGGGCGAGGTGCTTGATGCGACAATAGACAAACTCCAAGCGTACGAAGTGAGTACCTCTGGTTTATCTCATGATGGGGTCTAAGGAAAAGAGAGGGGTAGAGTTAGGGACCGTTGTTCCAGCGCAATCTGGTACGATGCACGCAATGTCTAAGTTGCGAGCCGGGCGTACGAATGAAGCGGCGAAGCCGGAGGCGCCGATTCAGGTAGGATTGTTAACCGGCGGAAATGACAGGCCGTACGCACTCGGGTTGGCTTCAGCGCTTGCCGCTCAAGGCATTTTCATGGATTTCATTGGCAGTGACGCGTTGGACGCGCCAGAATTGCACAATACGCCGCTGGTAAACTTCTTGAATCTTCGCGGAGACCAAAGGGAGCACGTCAGTTTCAAGAGAAAGATGGTCAGGCTTCTGAATTATTACGGACGGCTTCTTTGGTACGCGGCGGTTTCGCGTCAGGCGATCTTTCACATTCTGTGGAACAACAAATTCGAGCTGATCGATCGTGTTGTTTTGATGCTTTATTACAGATTGCTGGGAAAGAGAACTGTATTTACCGCTCATAATGTCAATGCCGCCAGGCGAGACGGAAGAGATAGCTTGCTGAATCGTTGGTCACTGAAATTCCAGTACTGGATGAGCGACCATATTTTCGTGCACACCGAGAAGATGAAAGGCGAACTTCTCACGGAGTTTGACATTCGCGAAAGTAAGGTCAGCGTCATTCCGTTTGGAATCAATAATACGATTCCGACAAGCGGGATGACAACTTTGGAAGCAAAAAAGCGCCTCGGATTGTCCACCGATGAGAAGACAGCATTGTTCTTCGGCCAGATCGCTCCATACAAAGGGCTGGAATACCTGGTTGCGGCAATGGCAGAGTTAGTTAAGCGAAACGGGGGACCGCGCCTCATCATCGCCGGGAAAGTCAAACGAGGCTACACGGGATACTGGGAGCAGATCCAAAGCGAAATTGTTTGTACGGGTATCAAGGAGCGGGTGATCGAGAGAATCGAATTCATTCCAGACGATGAGGTTGAGTTGTACTTCAAAGCCGCGGACGTCGTGATTGTCCCGTACGTTCACATTTTCCAAAGCGGCGTGCCTTTTTTAGCTTATAGTTTTGGTCTGCCGATAGTAGCAACGGATGTTGGCTCCCTAAGAGAAGATGTTGTCGAAGGAAAGACCGGTTTTATCTGCAAAGCGCGTGATCCTCTTGATCTCGCGAAAAGCATCGAATCGTATTTTTCCAGTGAGCTGTATCGGCTTCTGGACGCGCGGCGGCAGGAAATCCGGGACATTGCCAACGAGAAATACTCTTGGACGAGAGTCGGCGATATCACGCGTGGTGTGTACAGGACTTTGCTCGCAATGTAACACGGGCGTCTCGCCCCTTCTTGAATTCTAACACGCAGGCGGGACCATTGTACTAACATATGGGCGGGACGTTCATGCCACTCTATCTGTCACTATGAAATCTATCACCGGAGCAATTTCGTTGTTCTTCCTTGGGTGCTCCCCCGCGCTGGCTTACACCAATTTGCGGAACAATCTTTATCTGAGCGATGGCTCGGTTGCGGATACGCAGAACGCGCTCAAATCTGTGCCGGCGGGTTCCACGGTACTGATCCCGAACGGATCGTACACTTGGTCTAGCCCGATCTCGATTAACACCGACGTCAACTTAAAAGGTCAGTCAGTGGGAGGTGTCACGATCACTAACAACTACGACTCTGGTAATCTCATAACGGTAAATAGCCGCACGCCCTTTGCGGTAGCGATCAGTGCCCTTAAATTTATTGAGGGATCAAGGGTAACTTCGCGCAGTGGGATAACGTTGTACGTTAACCGGCAGATCCTTCTTCATGACTCAGACTTCGAGACTAACGGTCACCTCCTTCGCTCGATCACTTGGGCTTGCAACGGCGGTGTAATCTGGGGTTGTAGCTTCTATTCGCACGATCAAGACAATGGGGCGATAGCCTTTCAAAATGCCGCCGGCAGCGCGAATGGCGTAAGTCCGGATTGGAGCAGCAGCGACACTTTCGGCGCACTAGATGTCAACGGGACTAGAAATACCTATATTGAAGATTGCACGTTCACCGACATTTACCTTCAGGCCCTGGATTTTAGCGATAATTCTCGCACTGTTGTTCGCCATTGCAGGTTCAACAATTCGGCTATTGCCAGCCACGGACTGGATACAGGGCCTTATGGCGTGCGGCAATGGGAAGTATACAACAACGCGTTCATTTTTTTGACTTCGGGTACTTCGCCGGCCGGCAGAAGTTATCCACTTCCAATGGACTATTGGTTCTTTGTCAGGGGTGGCACTGGGGTTTTTTGGGGCAACAATGTCCCAGACATGATTTCACAACAGTGGGGAACCAAATCCACTCTTAAGCTCACGGTTTTCAACATCCGCCGCCCGAGCGCATATATACCTTGTCAGACGACTTGGCCGGCGATCCATCAGGTGGGACAGGGCTACAATAAAGGCCTCGTGGTCGATCCGGTTTATATTTGGGGCAATACGGGCGGTCGAAATTACGACAATCCAGGTATAATCGATTGGCAACCCGACCAATGTGGCCACGGACAGCTCTCCGGAAACTACATCAAACCGGGTCGTGATTACATCACCGGAGTGGCAAAGCCGGGTTACGCGGAATACCCTTATCCCCACCCGTTGCGCAGCAGGTCAAAATAGATCCGCGCACCCAACTTCGCGGCAGAGCGGCCAACCGTAACCAAGTCCGTGCAAAATACGCGTGCATGACTGCCGATCGAGGTTACACTCGGAGGCAAATGAAAAGAGAAACTGCCGCCGCGACGACGATAACGGTGTCGCAAACCAACAATGCCACTGGCGACGTGGTCCTTGGTGCTGTCGTTTTGCCTCCCAGAACCGTTAGACGCATCCCATTAGTAATTATGACTCCTATCGCAGGAGCCGTTCTCCTCTGGTTTTTTTGTAGTGTCTCCGCGCTCGCCTTCACCAAGAACGGAAACGGGACGATATCCGCCAATGGAAGCGCTTCGGATGTCCAGGCAGCCATAAGCGCAGCGTCCGCCGGAAACACCGTCCTGATTCCAGCTGGTAACTTTTCGTGGTCCTCAACGGTTAGGGTAAGCACGGACGTCTCCTTGCGGGGCGCCGGCCTGTCCAGCACGACGGTTGCGTGCTCCGGCAACAACGGTCTTTTGGTTATTTCTAATCCAACGCCGTTTGCCTGTACGGTAAGTGGGATTAGCTTTAACGGTGCCAATGCGTCAGGAAACGACCAAATCGGGATCTTGATCAGCACTCCGGCACTTCTGCATGACTGCGCCTTTAACTCCAACGGAGGTCTCCTTGATATGGTGCGGTTCGAGGTAAATGGGGGAGTGATGTGGAACTGGACCTTCTACGATAACGACCAGAACGAAGAGGCGATAACTTTTCAGGATTCTACCGGAAGCGCTAACGGCGTCAGCTCGAGCTGGACCACCAGAGATACGATGGGGATGGCTGACACCGATGGATCAGCCAATACCTATGTGGAGAATTGCACCTTCAACGAGATGCAGCTACAAGCTCTGGATTTCAGCGACAACTCCAGGATAGTCGTCCGCTACTGTACCTTTAATAACTCTGGGTTCTCCAGTCACGGACTCGACACTGGACCGTACGGCACGCGCCAATGGGAACTTTATAATAACACCTTCATTTTCTCGACCTCGGGCGCCAGCATGGCTGGCAACCCCTTCCCGTTGCCACTCAACTGGTGGTTCTACTGCCGTGGAGGCACCGGGGTTATATTCAACAACTTGATGCCCGACATTAACTCCAAGGAATGGGGCAGTAAGGCCTCGATTTTATTCACGGTTTTCAACATCCGCAGGACGAGCGCCTATATCCCTTGCCAGACGAACTGGCCGGCACTCCATCAAGTCGGCCAAGGCTATACTAATGGCTTGGTTCCGGACCCGGTTTACATTTGGGGCAACACGGGCGGCACGAGCTACGATAATCCTGGAACAAATGACTGGGAGCCGGATCAATGCGGTCACGGGCTCCAGTCCGCTCAGTTTATTCAGCGAAATAGGGATTACATCGTTGGTGCAGCCAAGCCTGGGTACACCCCGTACCAATACCCGCATCCGCGGCGGTCAGGGGGATTGCCACCACCGCCGACAGGTCTGAGGATAGTAAAATGACGGGACCGGCGAACAGGTAGAGCCTTGCCGGGCCCGCACTGTCCTCCTAAGCAAACATCGGATTGCGGAAGGTCGAGATACCACCAGACCGGCGGGATGGAGTATTCGATTCGACGGCGCAACCGCTCATTCGCGGGTATCTGCTTTGCGGCAATGCTCTCAGCCGCCGGTTCGTCTGCAGCTGAAGGGGCGACCTATTATGTCGATCAAACGGCTGGAAGCGATAGCAACAGCGGGACAAACCCTGGCGCGCCGTGGAAGAACTGTCCTGGAATGTCCGCTTATTCGGGAACTGAGGCCCTTGGCCGTGGCGACACTGTATACTTCAACCGAGATGAGACCTGGTTTGTCTCGGGCCCACAGGGAATTTACCTGATCGGCGGGGTCACGTATATCGGGAACTCATGGGGTACGGGAAGCGGCAAAGCACGGATCTGTGCCAATGCAGACCTCGACGCAGGTGTCGTGCGTTTCCGAGATCACCCGACCGATGAGACTGTCTTCAAAGGCTTCAATGTCGATGGAAATGCCAAAGTAACAACCGGTGTTGACATCAACCACCGTTACTGGTCGCTGATGAATGGAGCAACGAAGCGACTACAGGATTGCGAGGTACATCACACCTGGAGCAAGCAAGCCTTTGGACAGTACAAGTACGGCATAATTGTCAGTAATTTCGGCGGCACAGCCGGATACGCCGAAAACGTCGAAATAATCAATTGCTCCGTGCACGATACATCCAGAGATGGGATCTGCTTGTATCCAGGGGACGAGAACGAGAACTGCCGAATCAAGAACATCACTGTTCGGAGCTGCGAGGTTTACAACACCGGACAAGACCCGGACTATGGCGCCGGGGCAGGCATAGTCGTTAAAGGGTACGTCCAAAATGCCGTAATTGAATACAATTACGTTCATGATACCAAGGGTGCGATGATGTTCGTGAACGGAAACGAACAGAGACACTACGGCATTGGGCCGACCAACATTCACATCTGTTACAACATCTTCGCGGGCAATACGACGCACGGAGCGATTCGAATTTATGATGGCCGAAGCGGTAAGGATCCCAAGGACCTCAAAATCTATGGAAATCTGGTTTATAACACAACCGCCACAGGTGGGCTTTACATCGGTCCTGACCTTGGGAATACCCTCCGCTTACTCGTGTATAACAATACTTTCTACAACGCGCCGGTGATTATCTCTCAAAACAGCGCTACGATGATCGTGTTTGAGTTTAGGAACAATATTATCCACTACAATGGAGGTGTGCCGCTGACGGATTCTAAGGGCCAGATTACGTCGCATTCGAATAACATTTTCTATGGAAATAGCGGAACCCTAGTGAGGTCCGACGGTGTCGACTATCGTTCGAGCGATCTGGTGAGTGGTTATGAGCCGACAGCTTCGAGCAGCGATCCGCTCTTCAGCAATCCGGCAAATCTGCCGACAGGGTTTACCGGAACTTATCGGGTGGACATGGTGCCGAACTGGGACGGATTCAGTCTCCTGAAAGGTTCACCGGGGATAAATCGCGGGATGGCCCTAAGCAGCGACTTCGACAGAAGTATTAATTCTATTCGTCGACTGGCTGGTGACGGCTGGGATATCGGTGCGTACGAACACAATCCAGAGAGATCGAAGCAGTGATAGATTACTTCGGCGAAAACAAGCCGCGGGAAGACTTCGGGCGGCGCTCGCTGCGCGGAGGTGTGGTCTCCATTGGAGCCAGAGCCATCAACGCTCTAGTACAGATCGTCTCCGTTGTTGTCCTGGCGCGCCTTCTTTCGCCGGAGGACTACGGTTTGGTGAGCATGGTGGGTGCGATTATTGGTATCGCGCCGCTGTTGATTGATCTTGGGACTCGCGATGCAGTAATTCAACAGCGTCACATTACTCGACAGGAGATTAGCACCCTATTCTGGATCACAGTCGCGTTGGGCTGCGTGTTCGCGGCGCTGGGGGCCGCCAGCGGGCCTCTTATCGCGCGCTTCTATGGTGAGCCTCGCCTGGCCATCGTTACGCTTGTCTCTTCTCTGTCCCTCGTTGCGCTTTCGCTCAGTTACCAACATCAGGCTCTTTTGCGCCGAGCGATGATGTACCAGGAACTGGCTGTAGTTGAGATCGGCGCAAGCGTAATTAGCACCGCCATCGCAATTGCGATGGCTTTTAAGGGATGCGCGTATTGGGCATTGGTTTTAAGGCCCGTTACCGTGAGTGTCGTTACGGCCTTTGGGGTCTGGTGGAAGTGCCGTTGGTTGCCGGGTGGCCCCGCATTCACGACCGGTGTTAAAGAGATGCTTAAATTTGGTCTTCATTGGATTGGTTTTTCGGGGGCCGACTTCGCTGGGAAGTTCGCTGACCGCATTGCCATCGGACATATTAGCGGAGCGACCGGCCTCGGGTACTATCAGAAGGCATGCCTTGTTTACGACAACTCCCTGGATCTGGTAATCACACCTCTCCAGTCGGTAGCCATGGCCGGTTTGAGTAAGCTTCGGCATGATCCGGAGGAGCTTTGGAAGTCGTGGGCGAAAGCTCTGTCGACAGTTGCGTTTTTCGCGATGCCGGCGTTCGGGATACTCGCGATAACCAGCCGAGATATTATTGTACTGGCGCTTGGCGAGAAGTGGACTAACGCGAGCATTTTGCTGAGTATTTTCGCCTTGCGCGGCATTCCGCATGTTGTGCAGCGGACGTGCGGCTGGCTTCATAACGCTGCCGGCCGGGCCGATCGATTTATGCGTTGGGGTGTGATTTCGAGTGTCGCTCAACTGCTGGCACTATTCGCAGGATTGCCGTTCGGGATGATGGGTGTCGCCTGGGCATTTGTTCTGAGCACCTATCTTCTTTTCTTACCTGCAATAGCCTACTCCGGTTGGCCGTTGGGAATCCGAGTTAGGCAAGTCGTTGCAGTGGTAGGACCTCAGACGTTAGGAGCCCTGGCGGCCGTTGCCACAGGCTTGGTACTGCGCGACACCGTTTTCGCGCATACTCCGATGATATTGAGAGCGATTCTCTTAGTGATTTCTTATTCCGCGGTGTACGCCGTAATTGTACTAGGTGTGTTCAGAGTCAGAACGCCACTTCAAGTAGGGCGGGCTGTGCTCCGCGCATGCGCCGTATAACGATGGACCAAACTAATGAAACCGCTTGTCTCCATTCTCATTCCTGCGTTCAATTCTGAGGCCTGGATCGCCGACACTATCAAGTCGGCGATTGCCCAAACCTGGCCGCGCAAGGAAATCATAGTTATCGACGATGGATCGACCGATCAGACCCTGGCGGTCGCCCGGCGATTTGCGTCAAAAGAGATAGCCGTTGTCACCCAGAAGAATCAAGGCGCGGCTGCGGCAAGAAACCATGCTCTGTCCCTCTGCCAAGGCGATTATATTCAGTGGCTGGACGCCGACGATCTACTGTCACCGGACAAAGTCGCCAAACAAATGGAGGCCTCAGAGGAATGCCAAAATACTCGGACGCTATTCTCCTCGGGATGGGGTTACTTCGCGTACCGAACCGATTGGGCTGAGTTTTCTCCAACGTCGCTGTGGTGCGATCTTTCGCCAGCTGAGTGGCTGCTCCGAAAGTTGAGGGAAAACCTGCACATGCAGACGGCTACGTGGCTGACCAGTCGGGAACTGACGAAAGCGGCAGGAGCGTGGGATGTCCGCCTGCTTGGTGATGACGATGGCGAGTACTTCTGCCGAGTCATTCTGGCGAGCGACGGTATCCGATTTGTGCCGGGGGCTAAAATTTTTTACCGCATCACTCCATCGACCCGCTTGAGCCACATCGGGCAGTCAGACAAAAAGAAGGATGCCCAGCTTCTCTCGATGCAATTGCATGTGAAGTATATTCGATCATTGGAGGAGAGCGAACGGGTTCGGACGGCGTGTGTAACGTACCTGGGAAACTGGATGATCAACTTTTATCCGGAGAGACCGGATATTGTCCAGGAGTTGGAGAGGCTCGCGGTGAGCCTGGGAGGCCGGCTGGAGGTGCCGCGACTTCGTTGGAAGTACGCCTGGATTAAACCGTTATTCGGGTGGGGCCCAGCCAAGTACGCGCAACTTGTGCTGCCTCAGCTCAAGGCCAACCTATTGAGGTCGTGGGAGAAGATAATGTACAAATTCGAAAAATCGAGCCGAGGAGGCATTTCGCGTAGGAAGGCATCAACTCGATGGAGCCGTTAGTTTCCATCCTCATTCCCGCATACAATGCTGAAGCCTGGATCGCCCAGACGATTAAGTCGGCGATTCGGCAGACCTGGCGTCGGAAGGAGATCATTGTCGTCGATGACGGATCGACCGACCAAACCCTGAGAGTCGCCCGACAGTTTGCGTCAAGAGACGTCACCGTTATCACTCAAGAAAGTCAAGGTGCGTCTGCGGCGAGAAACCATGCCTTGTCGCTTAGCCAAGGGAATTACATCCAATGGCTGGATGCCGACGATCTGCTTTCGCCCAACAAAGTCGGCAAACAGATGGAGGCTTCAAAGGAATGCCGAAGTACTCGAACGCTATTCTCGTCGGAATGGGGTTACTTTGCGTACCGAACTGCTCGGACCAAATTTTGTCGAAGTTCTTTATGGTGTGATCTTTCACCGGCCGAGTGGCTCCTTCGAAAGATGGGAGAAAATCTGCACATGCAGACTGCAACTTGGCTGGTCAGCCGTGAACTGACAGAAGCCGCAGGACCATGGGACGTCCGCCTTTTGAATGATAACGATGGCGAGTACTTTTGCAGAGTCATTCTTGCGAGCAATGGCATCCGATTCGTGCCCGGGGCCAAAGTATTCTACCGCATTACTCCTCCGGGTCGCGTGAGCTATATCGGCCGATCGGATAAGAAAAAGGAGGCTAT
>JBEEIB010000639.1:0-2740 GCA_041167675.1 Verrucomicrobiota bacterium | reverse complement strand
GACCCGGCGTGCGTGGGTTTCTAGGTAATGAGCGGCTGCGAGCGCTTTTAGCAGCGCACGGTGGCAAACCGGCCCAGTACCACCGTCTGCCAAGTGGTTAATCAAGGCGAGGGATGGCACCAGCTTGCGGTATTTTGCGAGGTGACCTTCTAGCGCCGGCGAGACTTCGCTCGACCGCAGCCGTCTCTCCAGATCTGTCCTCCACTCCAGGAAGTCTTCGTGCGCCTCTTCGTTAAAGCGCAGAAACGGGACCTTCTCGAACTGTCCTTGTTCCGCTCCTAGGCTGAATGCCGCTTTGCTGTCGAGTTTTGCCATGCGCTCGAACGTTTGCCACGCTCTCTCACGCGCCACACTGTTCGGGTACTCGTCAACATCATGCCATTCCGCAGGCGCGTCCGGCCAAGCCATCAACCCAAATCGTTGGATTAGGCCGTCGCCTCCGGCGCCTCCCAGATTTGCGGAGCGGACATATTCGATAATGCGCGCCGGCTGTGTGTTACCGAGGACTGAAATACAAGCTGCTTCTATATGCCGACGCCCTCGTACTATCCTATCAAAAGTATAAGGCTGCGTTCCTGACCAACCCGACAGATAAAACCCGCGCGCAACTGCCTGGTCATCGCGGTCGAGGTGTTTAAGCAACGAGGTCAACTCATCACGCTCGACGAGTATACCGGAGGGATTGCTTATCAGCAGTTCACCGAGGCTTTCGTAGGTACAGTCATTTGTTCGATACCGAACCAGAGTGGGCTCCTTCGGCTCTTCGCCGAAGTCGAGGTCAATTTCAGCGTTTGTGTCGGCTTTCAACTTCTCCTTAACAAGGCTCTCGTTCACCTTCTTCCTTAATTTGAAGATGTCCAGACCGTTGGCGTAGGCTTGTAACGCAACTTCATGCTCCCTTGCTGCTTCGGATTCCAAACGATGAATAGGTTTCAGCGCTTCGGTCATGGCAGGCGATTTGAGCATGCCCGGACGACCGATGAACGCGCCCCAGACATTTGGGACTTCGGTCCAGTCCGTTTTAGTCTGAGGCTTGATGCCGATGCGGCGCCCGATCACGGCGCCGATGGATGTCATCGCCGTGATGCCCACGTAATCCGGCGGGCACTGCAAGCGATTGGCAATATCATCCACCCATGACGCCAGAGCGTCGGGCAAAAACTCAGATTTAAATGGCTCAACGGGCGCGAGTCCGCTGGGAAGGGGCTTGGGCTGGGCCCATTTTATTTCGAGACCGCCATCTCGTCCGTTTCCAGTCCGATCTCCTCCGTTGCCGCCGTTCTTTTCGGCGCGCCTTCGCCTGATCTCGGCAACGTGTTCGTCGACATCGATTTGGTCGCTCATCGTCTGATCTCGTCCAGTGCGATAAGGAGTTCGTCCGTGATGGCTGGATATCTCGCGCGTGTACGAATAAGCGCCGCCAGCAATTCCCGCAGTTGTGGGTCCGACAGGTCGGCGAGCCGGCGGCGACAGCTTGGATTTTTGAGCGCGGCAACACCCAGCGTGCGGAGCTCGTAAAGCAGCGCGTCGAATGTGGCCTGGGGGGCCGGCCGATCCCCACGCTCATTCAGTTCGCGCCAAACACGATCGAGCGAAGTGTTATCGCCGAGCAACTGACGAAACCGTGCGAGCCGCTCCGGCTGTATCTCCACTACAAGGAGTGCGGCCTCCGCGAGCGGCGTGATACTGGCGCGCTGCATCACCCAACCCGGATCAGACCAACGATCCGCCTCGGAATGCGGCGCGATAGTGCTGACCGTTTCTCCAACAGCCCCGTGGTAGACAGCACCGTCTATGCTTGGAGAGACGTTTTCCTGCTGGTTGAAGTTCAACGCGCTCTGACCCTGGCCGTGCTGCTGATCGTCACCGCCACCATTCGGCTTATCCACCCCGATTTCCGGGTGCGTAGAGGGTCCACCGATCTGCTCGATCATGCCGCCTCCTGATGAGTAGCGGCAAATGCTTCGGATATGATCGCCTGGACACGAACTTCCCCGAGCGCACGAACCAATGCGTGCGCAATCGCAATTTCCCAAAGTCGATCAACGGCTGCAATCTTACCCACAACACCGCGGCTTCCGAGCACGGCGAGGCGCCGGGATTGCTGGCGGAATTCAACGAGCTTCGCATTTGCGACAGCGCGCCAAGCCTCGATGAGCTCACGATTTTCCCCCCTGCCAAACTGGTCAGGTTCGGCAGCGCCGCGCGCCTCGTGAGCTACGGCCTTACGTCCGCCCGCATCGGCTCCGGCGGCGGCTATAGAGGGTTCGTGGGGAGGTAGCTCGGACATGGACCCACCACGACCGAGCCAACGCGAAAACGAATCGCTCGGTCAGATGGGTTACCTACTAGGCACACCAATCGAGCTGTAAAAACCCAGTCACCCGATTATATTTTGAGGGGGATTCGTGAGGGGGATTCGTGAGGGGGTTTTTTTACGGGAAAAGGCAGGGCGGTACACCCAGAAATAGGTGACATGATATTCTCAGGTGCGATTTTCAAAGGCTTAGCGTTGTCCAGGGAGCGTCCAGTCCCAACACTGCGCGACCGCCGTCCCTTTCCAGCACTTGTCGAAGCTCCTCCGGGACAGGTTCGGAATCAGCTCGGTCAGTTCCGTCCTGATCTTGTCCTTAAGTGGTCGCTCCTCCCGCTTACGCCCGTTCCTAACGTAGTCCTCGTATCGCTCAATCAATAACTGCTCTCATTCTTTCTCGGCGGCGAGCCGCCTTTCCGTCGCGGT
>JBEEIB010000638.1:0-4274 GCA_041167675.1 Verrucomicrobiota bacterium | reverse complement strand
TCTCCGTTGGGTTCAAACCAGGAGCGAGTCACCAGAAGCAAAAGGCCCGAATCGGGGCGAAACACTCCCGTGACAGCGTCTGGTGAAATGTTTTTACCCCGAAGGGCCTCATAGTAACGACGCAAGTGATGCGGGTCGGTGAAGTGCGCTTGTTGAGTCTGGCTCACGCGGCACAAGGCGTCGAAGTAGGCGGCCAGCCAGCCCCCGTCCTTGGCAAGCAGTCGAGGGATGAATTCTACGGGCGACTCTGGACTGGCTCCAACCAGATCCTTCCATCCAGCTTCCATCACGGGTCCCCCAGGGACGATCACACGTCCAGATCGAACTCGGATGTGAGTCCCGTAAAAGTCCAGATGAGCGCTCAAAGGGATCATTTTCTTCATAGACTGCGGTTGCCGAAGAGCAACTTGTGTTTCCCGGTCCACTCGAGACATCGCCCAGTAAAAGTGCGCGAAAGCTGGGTCCCGCAAGATCGCGGCGATTAAATCCGATTCTTTGGTGATTCCTTTCTGACGCCAATCCTTTTCGGCAAGCAAAGCAGGCAGGTAGGAACTCGCGAAAGTGCAGTTGAATGGCTTTCCTTCTTGGAGACTCGCTTCCAACTCAAGCAGAGGGAATCCTGAATCGATGGTTATAAAAGCTCTCTCCGGGTCATCTGTTAACAAGGAGGCGTTGCTTTGTCCGCAATCCGGCTGAGGCCGGTAACCCAAGACTTTCAGTAGGGGCTTGGCCTCCACGCAATTAGAGACGTGAAGTACACCTTGCGGTCCGGCCAACGCTGCCAACTCTTTGGCCTGCCGAACGTAGCGGATCAGCAGGACCAGGAATTCGGTTTGATTGCTATGGTGAGGACCTTCGTAACCACGCAGGAACACATTGCGAGCCAATAAAGGCAGCACTTCTTCAGGCGTAATCTTCTGACTAATGCCGGCCATGCGCAGGAAGGAACGCAGCGGACCTGGAATGGCGACGGTGACGGCTTCGGCAGATTGCGCTGGCGCCGGCCGCGATGGCGCAGAGTCCGACTGAGCCTCGCGCCGCGCATTTGGAGCAGCGTAAGAGGACGCACACAAAAACACGGCCAAAAGGGCAGAAACAAAAAAAGAGTACTTCATGGCCCAAGCCCTGTCCGAATCCTTTTCGGACGAATCGCTTTAACGCTGCCGAAACTGGCGGGCGGGCCCGCAAACAAAAAAGCGGGAGTGACCGAGTCTCGGGCAACGCCAAGATGTGGCACTGAAGATAAATCAACCTTTGTCTTAATCCAAGTGTTTTTATGTGCCCCGGGGATCTTGGGAAAAAACGGGCCAGTGTGGAAGAATCATCAGTTGGATGGCCTGTTGCACGTCTATCGCGGAGATCAACTGCTCCTCAGCCTACGTGTGCCAGCCGATGCATTTTTGGATTCCGACTCGTTGCCCGACCGGTCGCACATATTTTTGCCGACTACCCCGTAGACTATCGATCGCGTTACATTCATCCTGCCTTGAACAAGATCGATGTCGCCCCAATTCAACCCGAACCGCTCGCGGTGCCGCAAGCCGGTGGATACTGCAAGAAGGACCAACGTTCGCTCTCGACCAGCTAAGTTATCTCGTGCTCTGACACTCTGTCGGCGAAGAAAAGCGGTTTACCGTCGTGGCGCTAAACCAGGACCGTGCCGCCATCAACCACAACAGTCTGCCCAGTAGCGAATCCTTCCTGCATCAAGAACAGATAGGCTTGCGCGATGTCGGAAGCTTCGCCGACTCGGCCAACCGGGAGGCTGTTGCCCACGCTCTCGTATAGACGTTCCCGCTCCGATGCGCTCATGGTCTGCCAGAGGTTCGTGCGAACGACACCGGGAGATACTGCGTTAACCCGTATTGGTGCCAACTCGACCGCTAGAGCACGTGTTAGTGCTTCGATAGTACCGCAGACACTTGCCGCAATTATCCATCCTTTTTGCGGGCGCTGGCCGGCGATTCCGGTTGTGAGCACGATAGAACCTTCCTTGCGGATATGGGGGCTTCCGTACTTGACCCCGGCGAGTGCGGCCCAATAGCGCAACTCAAAGGCGCGTCGGGCCTGTTGGAGATCCGTCGTAGCAAGGTCGCGCAGATGCAGGCTGTCGCCGGCGGTGAATACCAAATGATCGAAACTGCCAAGCTTCGCAAAGAAGGTTGCAACGGCTCCTTCGTCCGAGACGTCGACCGCCTGCCCCTGTGCTTCACCACTGATACACTCAACGGCCTTCTGAACTCGTTCCGCATTGCTGGAGACGATAACGACCTTGGCTCCTTGCGCGGCCGCCTGTTGGGCCACTGCCAAACCAATCCCCGACGACCCCCCACCACGACCACTCGCTTCTGTTGCAAATCGTTTCCGCGTTGCATTGAATTCTCCTTGCGGGCCGCAAGATTCTCCAAGAGCTTGAGGGATTCTTCTTGCGGAGTCCGAGCTACTTCGAGACCGCGCGCGCTGCACTCTCAATTATTTCTGCGATTTCCTTGGGATGCGAGACGTAGACTGAGTGGCTGGCGCCTGCGACTTCAACCATGTGGCTGTTGGCCCGCTTGCCATACCAACGTTCCAAGTCCGGGCTGATGGTTCGATCGCTTCCCGCCACTAGCATCCAGCTCGGTGTGGTTCTCCAGGCAGCCGTGGTGATCGTCGCTGAGAAATTGTCCGCAAAGTTGAGCACCTGGGAGCGCGCCATGAATGCGGCCTGGCCGGCGGGAAGGTCAGCCGCGAACAATTCATGAAATTGCGCCGGGTCGACATAGGTGAAACCGTCCGGCGTTTTCTTTATGGCGCCCGATTTGGCGAGGTCGCTCGGAAAGCGCTTGCCGTCGTCCGATTCTTTCTCGCCGGTATCGGGCATGTGGGCCGCGACGTAGACCAAACCAGCGACGGATGAGTCCGTGCCAGCTTCGGTAATTACGGCTCCCCCATAGCTATGGCCGACGAGAATGCAAGATCCATCTTGTTGAGCCAGGACACGCTTGGTGGCGGCCACGTCATCTGTAAACGAAGTTTCCGGCTCTTGGACGATGCTCACGTTGTAACCGTCCTTGACGAGGATGTCGTAAACGCCTTTCCAGCCAGAACCATCGGCCCAGGCGCCGTGGACCAGAACAATATTCCGAATGCGATGCTGTTGGTTCTGTGCTGAGAGCGCGCCACAGGTCAACAGCAATAAAACGAAGAGGAACTGAGATATTCCTCTTGCTACTCGCATACCCTTCATTGAATTTCTCATTTTTGTTGCTCCTTTTGCGAATTGATCGACGGGTTCCTCGTCAGGAAAATACTCAGCCGGCAGACTCAGAGCGTCAGATAGACGATTTGGACATGGCCATCTCTTTAGTTTTTCCTCGTGCAAAATTGAATATATGAATTTAGAACAAGAACCTGTCTTCAGCGTGAGGCACCTTTCACGCCCCCCAACTCAAGCGTGTCTGCGGCGGTGGGATTTCTCAACCAGGCCTTCTCTGCATCCAGCGGTAAGCAGACTTCGGAATCAATAAGGCCAGTGAAGGACTTATTGGGTCCCGGGTTTTTCTGGGTCGTCGTCTTATCATGAACAGCCGATTTCGGAACAAGCACGATCACCGGCAAGAAGCGAGACAGCTTATGAAATTCTTCCGGAATGCCAGAAGCTGCTTAGCGAGTGCCCGTGCCGCAAGCGCACCGAAACCGCTGGAAGCCCTTGTTGTAACGGCAATTTCCTTCCTTATAGTTCTTCTCCTTTCGAGTAATGGTTTGCTTTTTTAAGAAAGACTTGCAGCAGAATGACCCTGCTTTAGATCATTCCCCCGTTTGCGCGAAGCACCTGGCCGTTGATCCAACTCCCGTCCGGACCAGCCAGGAATGAGACTGCCGCCGCAATATCCTGAGGCGTGCCGAGCCGCTCAAGCGGATTCATCTTCGCCATCCGGTCGATGAGTTCCTGCGATTTTCCGTGGAGGAACAGATCCGTGGCGGTGGGCCCAGGCGCTATGGCGTTTACCGTAATTGACCGCCCGCGTAGCTCTTTCGAACGGATTGCCGTGAGAGTTTCGACGGCGGCTTTCGTCGCTGCGTAAACGCCATAGGTTTCGAGCTTGAGTCCGACAACACTCGTGGAGAAGTTGATGATGCGTCCGCCATTGCGAAGGCGTTTGGCTGCCTCTCGAAGTCCGTTGAATGTTCCCTTCAGATTGACGGCAATTTGCCGGTCGAAGACCGTGTCATCCGTCGTCGCCACGTTCGACAGCAGCATGATGCCGGCGTTGTTGACCAGGACGTCGACT
>JBEEIB010000637.1:0-6895 GCA_041167675.1 Verrucomicrobiota bacterium | reverse complement strand
GGGCTAGTAGCGGCTCTTGTCGATCTGAAGCCAGTCGTGGATGAGAACTTCTTTTTCTCAACCAGCGATCCTCAGTTCCAACAGTCGAAAAAGATCGAGCAGCATTTCCCATCCCAGCCGGAACTCATCTTGACTGTGTCATCCCACGATATTTCCTCGCCGCACTATCTGGGCCGAATCCAAAAACTCACGCAACAAATCAAGTCGATCGACGAGGTGAGCACGGTCAAAAGTCTGACCGAAGGACCGAAGAGTTTTCAGGACGCGCTTGCCGGTCCGTTTTGGAACCGGCTGCTGATCGGGCGGGACCGGAAGTCGAGCAACGTCATCGTGTTCGTCGAACGCAAGAATACCGAGAAGCTCATCAAGCGAATCGAGCAAATTGTCCATGAGCTCGACGACAAGGACTTTCGAATTCATATCGCGGGTCCGCCTTATGTCGTCGAGATGATCCGGCGTAGCCTGGCTCACGATTTTTGGTACTTCAGTCTCACCGCCGTTGTTGTGTTTGGCCTGACCATGGCGGCGCTGTTCCGGTCGGCTCGCGTGTTTCTCGGAATGCTCGCGACTTGCACCAATGCCGTTTTGTTGACGCTGCTGCTCCAGTCAATGTTCGGCAAAAAGATCGGGATCCTCACAGTCAACCTCGGCACGATTATCTTCGTGGTGACGTTATCGCACCTGGTCTACATGACCTTCAACTGGCAGACGCTGGCCGACCGCATGCATCGCTTGGGAAAGGAATCGCCTGACCTCGCGACCGCTGCGCGTCGCATGACCTTTCCCGCTTCGTTCTGGTCGATGGTTTGCGCCTCCCTCGGATTCGGCAGCCTGTTAATTGTGCAGGCCAAGCCTTTGCGTGAACTGGGATTCGGCGGCGTACTCGGGACGATCGTGGCGTTCATTTGCGCGTATGTGATGTATCCGCCTTTCCTGCGCTGGGCCGTGCCGCGTAAAAGCAAGCTTGTAGAGCAAGGACCTCCCCACTCATTCTGGTCGCGCCGGTTCGTCCCGCTATCGATAGGCGTCATTCTGGTCAGTGCCGCTTTGGGATTTGGGCTGAGACGCGTCAACACCGATCCTAGTCTTTTCGACTATTTCAAGCCACACACCGAATTGCGCGAGGGTTTGGAGTACGTGGACCGCGACGGCGGCTCGAACCCGCTCACGCTCGTCGTCGCTGCTGCCAACGGCAGCAAACTGAATACGGACGCGGCCTACCAGAAGATGTGGACCCTGCACGGCGCGCTCGAGAATAACAAATACGTTGGCACGGTGATTTCGCTTCCGACGCTCCTATCCGAAGGTGACCGCACCCCATTCTCGTTCCTGATCAGTTACGAGAAGATGATGGAGATGCTGGAGCAACCCAAGTACGCACGCATCGGCAGGAGTTTCGTCAACGAGAATCGCACCCAAGCCGTGTTCCTCGTTCGAATGATCGAAGCCCGCCGCGATAAACACCGGCTCGAGGTCGTGAACGAGCTGCGCACGATCGTCCGGAGGTACGGATTCAAGCCGGTCCTGGTCGGCGGCATCTACTATTTGCAAGGTCGACTGGCGGAGCTGGTCGCTTCCAGCCTGGTCACGGGCCTATTTTGGCTAAATCTTTTATTTGTCGTGATCGCGTGGATCGTCGCCCGGTCTATTCGCGGGGCACTGGCGATGATCGTGAGCTTGAGTCTCGTGCCGCTGTGTATGCTTGGCGGAATCGGGTGGTTGAATGTCCCGATGGATGTCATTTCGGCGCCGGCCACGAATGTCTGTATCGGGATCGCAATCGACTCGATGATTCACCTTGTTTTCGGCGTCCGTCGCGCACAACGCAACGGCAAAAAAGGTTGGGCGGCCTGGGTGGCGGCGCGCGAAGAACAATGGCGCGGGATTGTCTATTCCGACGTGATTATCGCCGCCGGTTTTGCCATTTTCGTGCTATCCGATTTTCCGCCGACCCAGCGTTTTGGCCTGGTCGTACTTGCTGGCTGTATCATCGACATCCTGGCAAATCTGTTTGTCTTGCCGCTGCTCGGTGGTGCAGAGTGGAAGAAGAAATAATTACCGCAAAAGGGGGGTCGATCTTCTGCGGCGTGGGACGCGTTTCCCAACTTCGTCTCTGCCGTGGCTGTTCCCATAACAGCTCAACCCTTCTACCGAGGGTTCCAAGCTGTTTCGCTTCGTCTCAAAGCGCTCGCACCTTTTTCGCTCGTTACGTTTGCCACCTGTGGCGGCTTGCCTGCTCAGCCTGCCCGCCGTGGAGGGTGAATACTTTCGGAGTCTCCAGCCCAGACTTGCCGGAAGGTCGCTCATGCAAAATCGGCAGCTGAAAGCGAATGAGTTTCGCGTTCACAGAGCGCCGACGCAATTTTGTGAAAGCAGTAAAAGATCACGTCTTCAGAGGGAAAGATTTCCGATTCTGAAGGATCGCGAACTGCCTGATGCACGAGACGTCAATCAGTTCTGCTATATTTTCATATGAGGTTCATCCTCGCATTGATTGGATCTATGTTCGCGCTGGACGCGTTATGGTGGGCGGCGTCGACGCGAATTGCCAGGGCAACCGCCGCGCGAACTGCTATTGCCGTGTTCAGCCTGGCCCAATTAACCGGCCTGCTTTGGCTGTTAAGTCAGCGTTTTTCTCACCCGGGCTCGACGGCCGTATTCACAAAGCTCGCGCTGACAATCGTATTTATTTGGCACATGATCATCCTGCCTCTGCTTCTGTTGGTCGCAGTGGCGCTCCTGCCGGTTCTCGCCGTGGCGGCTGTCGTCCGGATGGCTCGGCGCCGCCATAACTCGAACTCGGCGCCAACTGATGCGGACGGAGTGTTAAGTCGCCGGCAGTTTCTCGGGGTCGCTCTCGCCACAGCGCCGCCAATGTTGAATCTTAGCCTTGCCACGATTGCGATACGACAGCTTGATCACTTTCGCGTTCGCCGGTTTATCCTCCCAATCGCTGGTCTGCCGCGCGATCTTCATGGGTTAACTATTGCCCAAGTGAGCGATGTGCATGTAGGCCGGTTTACCTCCGGCCGCGTCTTGCGTGAGGTAGTCCGGGTCGTTAACGAGTTCCGTGCCGATCTCGTCCTGCTCACCGGCGACTTAATTAACGACGCCCTCGCTGATCTTAACCATGGTCTTGAGCTGGTGAGATCGATGGAAGGCCGGTCGGGCGTTTACCTGATCGAAGGTAATCACGATCTGATAGAAAACGGCGCGGAGTTCGAGCGTCGGGTGAAACAGTCAGGCATTCCATTTCTACTCGACGAATCGACTGTGGTAACCGTTCGCGGCGCCCCGGTGCAACTACTTGGACTACGTTGGACAAGAGTGCGGGAGAATAGAGATGCCGCGATTTCCGCCTCGGTGCACCGACTAATCACCCAGCGCCAGCCGGAGAGTTTTCCGATCCTTCTAGCGCATCATCCGCATGCCTTCGATGCCGCGGCGGAGGCGTTGCTCCCGCTCACGCTTTCCGGCCATACCCATGGTGGACAGCTTATGTTAAACGACCAATGGGGGTTTGGGCCGGCGTTGTTTCGCTACTGGTCCGGGCTTTACACCAGAGGCACGAGCAATCTGATCGTTTCGAATGGAGTAGGTAATTGGTTTCCCCTGCGCGTGCGCGCACCGGCGGAACTTGTACATCTCAAGCTTGTACAAACCTAGCGTTGTTGCCCCTTTTTGATTTTGGGCGTCGAGTTCGCAGCGTTATTTTGCCGCTTTTTCTTATTCTTGGCGAGGGCGAGGCGCTCCGTCCTGCGCGCGTTTCCTCATGGCTTTCGGGGTCCCAGCCGAAATCCTATCTTATCTGCGATGAAATAAGCTTTGGAGTCCTGTGGATACTCGGTGAGTAGCAGACGTGCGTTCGATTAGATCATTCCCTGGAGTATCGATCTCAGAATGTGCCTGTGACAGTGCGGCTCATCTTCGGCGCAGTGACAGAGCAGTGTCACCGGTTGCTGCTTCGCGAGGTGTTGAAGTAAGCGAAGCGTGAACTTCTGGCCGTGATTTTTGATGGTGCGATTGCGACTGTCGATCGTGCCGCCTTCAAATAGCTCCGCGCGATAGCGGCGGCGGAATTCCCTCCAGGTGAGCTTTCGGGCTTGGATCTCGCGGAGCAGTTTCTCGCTCGGGCCGAGGTTCGCCATCCATACGTCGTAACGTTCCTTGGGAAGTCCCCGGCCCCGAAGGCGCGTTGCGAGGACGCGCAGGCCGTCGATTTGCCGCTCAATCGGCGAGGAAACTGATTTTGTTCGGATCATTGCCTCAGCGCTGCCGACTCAGATTGTGCTGTTTTCGACTCGGAGAATCAATGCTTCAAAGTCCGCTGCAATCTCAGTGAATTGGAAGACTCCGAAACCGTTTGCCCACCACAGCGGGGAGGCTGAGCAGGCCGGGGCTGGGAGGTCTTGCAACGATTCGACCGGCTGGGAACGGCGGATGACACGCTATACGTGAATCACGTATAGCAGACGAAACAAGTTTAGTGTTTAAAATCTACCATGGTAGCAAACGGTGATAATGCAGCTTGGCGGTCTTCTACGATTTCGGCGACGGTGATGCCGAGGCTTTCTTCAGCTAGGTGGGTAGACTAACCACATCGACAACTGACGAATCTAGTTCTGCTTCTTGTCAGCAACGGCTTCTTTGGCTTGGTCGCGCAGTGATTCGATCTGGGTCGAGATGATTTTCCCCGTGTTCGCATCGACCAGGATTTCGGTGATATCTCTTGTGCCGGCCCGTGCGATATCGAACGACCACACAAGATGACCCTTCTCTTTCTCGATCTCCGCGCTTTTCACAACCCCGTGAGAAACTTTCGCGAGCGCGATCTGCTCGGCCGTCGTCTTTGTGATCTTCGCCTGCTTCATTAACTCCGCTTGGCTTGGTTGCGCGGCGAAAGTCACAGCAGCGAAGCCAAGAACCATGCCGAAGTTGAGACCGAACATTCGTGCTCTTTTCATGCAGCCTTCGACCGTGTTAGCACTCGACCGTTCAACTGTGCGCGGAGAGAAAACCGCTGAGTGGGAACTCTAACGGTGGGGACAGATCGCCGGGGTATCCGCTTTGCTAAGCGTGGGCCGTTGCGGGCGAGCTTGCCTCGGCGAGGGTTCGGCCGGGCCGGATCGACAAACGCCACAAGAGAGCCCCACGGAGCAGACAAACTCGTTCAACAAATGCCTTCCATCTCCGAGCTCTCTCCCGCTGTTTGAAGGCTCGCATCTGATTGCGAACATGAATCGCTCCGGCGACGAAGGGAGCTCGGCCAATAGTGAAAACCGGTCCGCGGTGATAAATCACCAGGGATTGCGGTGCTCTAAAACGTCCGCTTTTCCTTACCCGATCAGTTCCAAAATCCCCTGATACTGTGACTGGCTGCTTTGACTGCGGCATTCTTCTAGTTCTCCCGTTTCCCAACCGCAAACTACATCGGGCTTGGGAAGGCGAAGTTAATTCGGCCCCCTTTTGTTCCTGGCCGGGAGGGCGATGCCCTCGGCTTTTCTCCAGCGTGCCCCACGTTTCCCGACATTGTCTCTGCCTCCCCGGGCGAAATTTTACCGGGCTTATCCGTTGAGACAGCGGACTCTACACCAAACCAGCTAGCTACGGTCTCCTTTTGACTGTTATGTCAAGAGCGAGGATCGACGCCCTTCGGCGCCTTTTTGTCGTGTCCGCCTAGTGACGCCTCGACCGACCGACGGTTGGCGTCTCCAGAGTAGCATTGGATAAAGCCGACCTCCGGAGGACCAAACGATCTGCGTCCCATCCCGCCGTATATACGTAGGTGCGGCCCGATCGTATCGTCAGACGCATTGAGGTTGGCTGCCGAATGTAGGTATTTGGCAGTGCGACCACGGTTAACATATGACGCCCGGCGGACACGTAACCATCGTAGCGCTGATCGCGTGGGATGTTGGCGACTTCTTTACCGTCGATCGACAGATGGATGCTGAGGTCAGTTCCAAAGTTCGGAGCTCTTTGCACAATCAGGCGACCGCCTCTGTGGCTGGTGCTGGCCGCCTGGATCTCAGTGCCGCCGACGAACATTGCGCAAGCAAGAGCAAGAATCAGAAAGATCCTGCTAGTCCAGTTAGATGTTGAGTTCATACTACAAATTAGCTCCGGAGCTAATTTGTCAACGAACTCCATTGGCCTCCGCGCAAGCCTGGTTGGGACCGCCTTGCCCACCGAACCGAGAATAAATAACAGATAGCCCTACCAGCTTTAGGTCGGAATTTCGAGTTAAAATCAGATCGACATCTGGCGTTTTTTTATCCGATCACTGTTGGCCAGTAAGAAGCCACTCCCCTCAACCCTTATTTCAGCTATCGGTGTTCTTCTCTTTGTAGAAACGCTTGCAGCACCGACGACACGTGATCGATGCCATGCCATATTATACGTGAGTCACGTATAGCAAGGAAGTAGAGCTTAACGTTTAAGGTCGGATGGGAACGGGCGGAGGCGAGCTCGAAGAGCGGCGGCGAATCACCGCTTAACCTCGTACAGACCAAAACGCCAGGGCGTCTTGCACTCCCGCGATCGCCATGCCGCCTTCGCCCACAGCGGCAGCACAACGTTTCACCGAGCCGGAGCGCACATCGCCCGCGGCAAAAATACCAGGAAGGCTGGTCTCGAGCGGACCGGGCGGGCGTTTGCTCTCTTTCCAACCGGGAGCATTAGCAGCGGCGGGTCCGGTTTTGATGAAACCTTTTCCGTCACGTTCAATCTCCGCCGGCAACCAATCGGTGCACGGTTTCGCACCGATCATGGAAAAAATGGCCGGAGTACTCACGACGCGCCGCTCGCCCGTCCTCGTATTCTCCAACTCAACCGCCTCAAGCATGTCTCCGCCGGACATCTTTCGAATCTCGGTGTGAGTGAGGATGTCGATGTT
>JBEEIB010000636.1:0-12540 GCA_041167675.1 Verrucomicrobiota bacterium | reverse complement strand
AACGGGGGCATTCCCTACGCATTCGGTTCAGAGTTTACTCGCCATCCGGGGCGCCGGCGGCTACTATAACGCTTCGGAGGAAAGGTGCGGAATTCTTCATCCTTCTAACGTAGTATCGAGCACTGTTCTTACGTAATTGATTTGCACCTTTGGCAGAAAGCGGATCAATCGACCTTTGCCACCTTTGTTTACGAGAAGGCCGGCCCGCGGCTTCTTCGTCATTTCGCTGATAGCGATGAAACCGAGGTGATTCGGAAAGCGCAAATCTGGTGTGAGCAACAATCCTATCTTTCGGTTTTTTTTGACTCGGTTTCGTCGCCTTGAGTGCTGTCGGTTGCCAGATCTTTATTATCAGAATCGGCGCCCACTTCTGTTCCGGCGGTTCGATAGGAATAGGACCACGCCGGGAGCTTCGGAATTATTTAGAATTTTCCAGGAATTTTCGAATGGTTTCCGACGCAGAGCGGGCTAAGTATTCGCCGGAGATATTCTCCGTCGACGCGGTACCGCCCAAAGGCCCCCATTCGCTGGCAGTTAGACCGCCCAACTGAGGACTTTCCGGGACGTTGACCTCCTCAATGTGCGGCTCATTGTCGGTTGTGGATTCCTCAAAATTCATTTCACAACCGACGAACTCGGATTCAAGAACCTTCGTTAGCTCAACTTTCTTCGGATAGTCCGCGGGTAGTTTAACTCGAATACGGCAGTTACTGTATAAAGCCATAGCTTACCTTTCATTCTTCGAGAGTCGGCACCTGGGGTCCAGCAGTTTCTTTGGTCTTTGGGAATCGCAGTCAACTAGGTCATCCGCGCAGGGCAACGCTTCGAGCCTCAATCCTCGTAGACCCGGAACAAGACTTGGCTGCCCTGGTAGGTTCGCTTTTCCTCGGCCGATAAGCAGCCTTCCAAAAAATGGATCAATGATTTGACCCGGTAACGCTTGGCCATCATCTGGAGCGAGGCCCGGTCATTGGGTTCTAATTCTATGACACTAACTCGGTGGGTTTCGGTGGCGCCGAAACTATTGAAAGACCGAGCTTTCGCTGTCTTATCCGGCTTGCTGCTTCGGGTTCCAACGATTCGGGGTAGTTCTCCGATGGGAGACGATTTGGGGATGGGCTTGGCTTTCATGTCCTGGGAGGTAATCGTTTAGAGCATCACTGCTCGTAAATGCTAAACTGAGCCACGCTATCTGGGTTCGCTTTCTGGTCCTCGGCCGCAAGGATACCTTCCAAAAAATAGGCCAGATTATTAACCCGGTGACGGGTAGCCATCGATTTAAGCACGGCGCGATCGGTGCGGGTCAGCTTGACCAGCTTTACAGCGTGGGTTGCGGAGCTGCCGGGGCTAGCGATCGTGGCGGTTCGAGTGGCTTTCATGTCCTACACTACACGCAAAGTTAGTTTCAAGCCTCCCCAAAAATCTGCTATGGATTTTGCTATGGAATTGGCAAATTCGGGTTTATTCACGACGTAAGTCATTGATTTGGAAGGATTATGGCTCGGAACTTAGCGGAAATGAATGGCATCAATAACACCGACGAACGCACGGCGAGCCGTGCCCGGCTCACCAATGGGCTCGTGAATAATGACGGCAAGTGGCTGCTCCCCAGCGGCCGCGGAGTGCAGCGGAAAATCAGCCGACGAGTCAAACCTCTTGCTAGTTGGGTCGCAACATGCGCTTTGCTTTTCAGCCTGTGCGTTCCGATTCACGCAGAGCTAAAAGGGGATGTCGACTTCTCGAACTATGATGCGCCGTTATTCCAGCAGATCGTCAACCGCATCAAGGCCAAGGTTGCAGCGCGCTTGGGAGAGGGCGTAAATACACAGGACCGCTATTTTATTGTTCCATTCGCTTTCCAGGACAGATGGATTAAGCCGCAGTTGTCGCACTCGTTCATCTCAGTGATACGCGTGCTCGCCGACGGCAAGCAGCCCAGCCTCACACCGGGATTCAGACGAGGGAGATACAAGAACCGAGATTTTGAAGCATTTACAATCAGCTGGGTGCCTCACGATTTTGATACTAATATGCATCTGTGCGTTTTCGATGGCTTCGGCAGCCGCGTTGTTCCGAAATGGAACAAATGTCCTATCTCCGTTGGGAGAGACTTCAGGCTGGATAAGACACTGAAGCTCGCGGTGAATGTCAAAAATGCCGTCGGCATGTGGGGACCCTACGAGATCAAGAAAGAGGCGTTTGATCTTGCCGTGAAACGGAAGCAGTTGCTCGATGGAGGAACTATCCGTTATCGAGCCGATGACCGCCTTACCCGCAAGGATCGAGTTGCAATCAATTGTTTCCATGCGATGGCGGGTCTGGAAGAACTCTACCCTAACGGCGGATTTCTTGGGACGGGATTTAGGATGTGGGGCATCAATGGCACCGCACGAGTTTTGATCGAATACACCAAGAAGGTTCGTAACAAAGGCCTGCTCCTCGAGCCGGTCGATATCAAGAAAGATCTCTACGGATTTGTGTACGCCCCGGAGCGGAATAGCCGTGGCCTCTATGATCCCTTCCCGAACGCATCTGCGTACCACCGGTAGTTTTTGAAAGCTGGGCAGGGTGTCGCGGCTCGGAGAAAGAATCTCGGAACGAGGTGCGAATCGACCAGTCTCTTGGGCTGCCGGCATAGTGCGCAAACCTCATTTATTTCTCTTTTGCCCGTAACGCTCACTCAAGCGATCGTGAAAAGCTCCGTGTCCGAGCAAGAGTCCGACCGTGTTTTCGGCCCATTCATTTTGTCCGCCGCGACTGCGTAGCAAAGCGAGGAGGCTCGCTTTATTCAGTAGCGCAATATCAACGCTCTGATGTTTCCCGCCTTGATCTTTGGCTCGAACAAAAATCCCGGTGCGCGGGAAATTCTCCGCCATAACGGCGCGCTGCGGATCAATATGGAGATCATCCAACAATTGACTGGTGATAAAAGCGTCCCTCGCTGCGAGCCAGGCCTGCCGCGCTCGCACTTCGTTCGTGCTCGAGGCGTACCGCCAATGTTCTTTGAACCAATCTTGGAATGCTTCCTCTTCCGTCATACATGTTTCTCGATCTCCTGTGCGACGTTCCGCAAAAGCGACGGCAAACCATTGCTTATCTCAAGACTAGTCGTTTGACAACTAAAGGCAGTTTCCAAGTCGTCCTTTGAAAACAATAACGATGCTCGCTTCATTCAAAGCCTTTTTTATGCCTCGCAAAACAGGAGTAGAGAGTCAGCATTCTACGGCTCCGGTTAATTATGCCGACCACCGCTTTGACGAACGTCCTTCTGCTGCTACCAGGCTCGCGCTCCCTTCGCCGGACGGCGCCAGTGCAAAAATGGGTATCACCTGGATATACCTGAGAAATTTGAGAAGCCGTTTGGAGGAATAGACTGCCTCTGAATCGGCTCCAGAACTTGATTTGCACCGCGTAGGAATCGAACCCTCAACCCAGAGATTAAGAGTCTCTAGGATAGTTTTTGAGGAGCCGCAACGGGGTATTTGCTCGCTTCAAATACTCTCAAATCTCCCCAAGTTTCTTCAAATGCGTTATCCATTTGTCCCATTGCTAGGCATAAGTACTTGATTGCGAGCTACTTGGAGGTAAGGGGATTCGAACCCCTGGCCTTCTCATTGCGAACGAGACGCTCTACCAACTGAGCTATACCCCCGTCTGGGAAAGGGTGGATAGTTACATTCGAAGGCGTTTCTTCGCAAGTTGGATTTGGTTCCAATCAAAGGTGCAGCGGGCACGGCCGGACTTTAAGGTATCCGATTGTCGCAGCGTAGCCGCCAGACATAAGAATATTGAAACCGAGATGCTCCGGGGACGACTACGAGAGAGGCTATAAAAACTACGGAAATCAAAAAATCCGAGTAACTGAATTCGCTCAACCCTGGGGAAATCCGGCCGATTATGCGAACAACAGAAACATGGATCCTTTACTCCTTAGTCAAAAAATTCGGCTCTGCTTGGGGCTATGCGTCTCCGGAACGCCTGTGCTCAAAGAGGGGTATTGCGAGGTCTGGTGTATGAGTGGCTCGACGCGAGTGCTCATCCATTTGTATGACGATGGCAAGGTCGTCGCGACGACGTCGAGCGGCAATGTTTGGGTATTCGACCGACTAGAGGCTGTCTCTCAAAGCATGCTGGCTGATCTAGAGCTTACGCCGGTAGATTAAAATTACACAAGCGACTCCGCACGGCTGGCACCGACGACAAGGTGGCGGAGCCGCCGAAGTCTACGCAAAAAGAGGCTATCCGGTGAACCGTTGCACTATTCCTAGAGATTGCCGCGACGTGCCTGTTCGCGTTCCAACGCTTCAAATAACGCTTTGAAATTGCCGACGCCGAATCCCTGGCTGCCGTGTCGTCGAATCACCTCGTAGAATACGGTCGGACGATCTTGGACTGGCTGGCTGAAGATTTGCAGCAGATAACCTTCGTCGTCGCGATCTACCAAAATACCGCGCTTAGCTAACTCGCTGATATCCTCATCGATCGGACCAACCCGAGTCGGCAATTCCTCATAGTAGCTCGGAGGTATGCGCAGAAAATCGACACCGGCCGCGGCCAGCGCATCAACTGTCGCAATGATATCTTTGGTCGCTAATGCGATATGCTGCACCCCGGGCCCCCCATAATGGATGAGATATTCTTCGATCTGACTACGTCGCTTTCCCTCCGCCGGCTCATTGATGGGAAATTTGATTCTACCGGAGTCATTTTGCATTACCTTACTCATCAAGGCCGAGTAATCCGTACTGATATCGTTATTGTCGAAGTGGGTGAGTTGGCGAAATCCCATTACGTCTCGGTAAAAGGCGACCCATTCATTCATTTTACCAAGCTCGACGTTGCCGACGATATGATCGATTGCCGCGATTCCGGTTTCGGGAGCGGGTGGCCGATTCTCAATCCCTTTAAAACCCGGCAAGATACCCCGATAGTTATCCCGCTCGATAAAGCTGTGCACAGTGTCGCCATAGGTGGCGATCGTTGCTCGAACGAAACGTCCAAAACCATCTGCAAATTCCTGCGGTTCTTGCACGGCTTGGCCGCCGCGGCGAGTCGCTTCGTCGAATGCCGCTCGCGCGTCATGCACGCGCAGCGCGATGTCGTGGACGCCATCGCCATGGGCTGCGATGTGCCGAGATATTTCAGGCGCGGCATCCGGCGCGAGTGAAGAGGTGAGAAGAAACTGCACCTGCCCTCGTCCAACGAGCCAGGAAGCTCGATCGCGGACTCCTGTTTCAAGTCCGGAATAAGCGATGGGAACGAGACCGAGAGCAGTCCGATAGAAATGCGCTGCCTGCCGAGCGTTGGCTACGTAAAACTCGACATAATCGATGCCGAGGAATTCGAGAGGATCAGAGCTCATAATAATGGAGGTGGTCGGTCCCAGATCCGCAGGACCGAAGTGCTTAAGGGCTCAATGGCAGGCACAAAGATACGATCTGAGGTGGTTCTGAGGCAAATGAAAAGCAGGGCTGTTCGGTTGGCATTCCGATAATTGGAATCCTGTTCCGGAACATCGGCCGATCCCTACCGAACTAACCCTTCCGCCGCTTTCTTTAGTGTTGATACGATCTTGAGGGCTTTCCGGCGGTCCACTCTGGTGTCTGGAGCAACTGTGACCAAGACTAAGGGCTCTCGCCGGTGGAGCGTATCTTTCCAACTGACCGGCACTGCCATGCCGACGAGCTCTTCGGTATATTCGCCCTGCTCGATCATGTGTCCCGCCTGGCGAACCTGATGAAGTCGCCGCAGAAATTTTGCGCGATCGACAATCGTGTACCTGGTGTATTTAGGTAGCTTCTTTGGCAGATAGCTAGACCAGCTTTCGATCGGAAGATTTGCCAGCAACGTGAGTCCGGTCGCTCCAAAAAGCAGTTCGCGACGAAAACCGGCTCGCGCGACAACGCGCAACGCACGCTTAGGCTCTGCTACCGCCAGGTAGAGTAATTGTTTTCCCTCAACCGTTGCAGCGAGAACGGTCTCACCTAGCTGCTCAGCCAAGGATTCGACGGACCGGTTAAGGTGGTTGCCAAAAGAAAAACCTTCTCTGGCAATCATCCCGAGCTCAAAAAGGCGCAGGCTGGGACGATAGCCATCGGGTGCAGCGGACAACAAATCGCATTCCACCCCTATCTTCACCACTCGGAACACCGATGTCTTCGGCAATCCTGAAAGGCGGGTCAGCTCTGCCAACGAGCGTACCGGATGCTCCAGATCAAATTGCTCGAGAATGCGGCTGAGTTTTTTAAGCGTACCGATGGCGTCGGATTCGCGTTTCTTGGGCATGACAGTCCGGTAGGGCCTGGCTCTGACGGGCCACGATCGTTGGCTTGGTCGAAATTACCGGTAAGGAGGGACACACCGGCCGCCTTCGCACGCTACGGCGCGCCCTGGTGTCGGTTTTGAGAAACAGCATAGGGCTGGGCCGCGACGAAGCGTTTCGCGTAGTTTGGAGTGTGCCGCTACCGGTCCACCGTGGCCGGTTGGGCCATCTCGATCGGGTGATACCAGGAGGTTGAGTAGGCTTCGACGGCGCCTTTTAACGCTTCCGGTGTAATGAACAACGGTTCAACAGTGTCTAGGGCGATGGCATACTCATTCGTCTGCTTGGTCAAACCTTGGCGATCGCGTTCCCAGGCCTGGGGATGCGGACCGTGATCGATACCCATCGGATGTAATGTCAACATTCCTGGCTCGATTCCACCACGGGAGAAGAATGTCCCGTCGTGGTAGAAGATCACTTCATCGTAATCGATGTTCCGATGATAGTAGGGGAGGCGGAGAACCTCGTCGTCGCCGAGCAATCGCGGGGCAAAAGTACCGACAAACACTTCGTCGCTCGAGAAAGTTGCGCCGGCGGTTGGGGGGACGTGATAACGCATGCTCGCTACCGGGCGGAAATCGCGAACATTGAGCTTACTGGGAAGAACGGTTCCCTTGTAGCCCACCACGTTTTCGATCGGGTTGTAGTCGAAGAAAAGCCGAGTTCGAAATCCGGTCCGTTTAATTTGCAATTCAAACTCTTCACCCTTTAAGTCCGACCGCTTTTGATCGAAGTCAGGATATTGGATTACGCCGGGATCAAACAGGGCATGCATCCCGAGGATTCCCCGATCAGGAATACCATAAGACGTGCGGGATTCGGCAATAAACGCCATCGTGTCATCGGAGTGCGGCACTAGACGATAGATACATCCTTTTGGAACGATGACGTAATCACCTGGCCGATAAGGGAGGATCCCAAACTCGGTCTCAAAAACGCCTTCACCTTGATGAAAAAAGTAAAGTTCGTCGCCATCGACGGTCCGGTAGAGATAAGGCATTGGTTCACGCCGGCGGGTCAAAAAGATTGACATCGATTTTTTGGCGCATGCTGCCATCGATTGCATAAGCAACAGCGGGGTACCGCGTGGATCGACGCTATCTTCTGTGGTTATCTGACGGCAATCGAGTGCCATCGGTTTTAACGGTCCCTCGATGCGTTTCCAAGCAGAAGGCATCTCGCGCGTATAGAGATGGGTTGCTTCGCCAAAAAAACCTTGGCGCCCATATTCCATCTCGTAGGTGCCCTCAGGAATTCGAACGTGGGCTTGGTTGGGATAAACACCGTTCTTCAAGGGAAACCTTTGCATAGAAAACTCCGGCTAAAATTGTATGCCGCATAATAGCACATGATTCCGACTGGCGGAATGGAGAATAGCGCAGCCAATTGCTCTGAAGGGGTCGCAGAAATAAACGAGAGTCACCATCGGTCGGCAGCTAGAAAATGAACCGCGGACAGAGCCCTGACTTGACGGAACCACCAGAGATTTAAAGAAAAAGGCCGCCAATTACTCCACCGATCAATACGAGAATCCACGGAGCGATCTTCCAGAACTGCAGACCAGCAAAGAGCAGGAGCGCGAGGGCAAGAGCTTCTGCTGAGTCGATCGCGCTTGTCCAAATCGGCTGATAAAGGGCCGCCAGAAGGATGCCCACGACGGTCGCATTAGCTCCGGCCAGGACGGCTTGCGCACTCGGGGAAGCGCGGAGGCGACTCCAAAGCGGCAGCAACCCGGTGACTAATAGAATCGGTGGCAGAAGAATCGCGAAAAGACACCACAAGCCGGCCAGCCAACCGTTCGGGTATCCGTTCTTGGCTGCACCCAGATACGCGGCAAAAGAAAACAACGGGCCTGGCAACGCCTGAGCGATGCCATAGCCGGCTAGGAAGGTGTTATTGTCCACCCAGCCTTTTGGCACAACTTCGGCTTGGAGCAGCGGGAGGACTACGTGCCCACCGCCGAAAACGAGAGAACCGGAACGATAAAAGCTGTCGAAGAGCGCCAGCCAGCCGTCTCGTTGGCCGGCGGCTAGAACCGGCAGGAGGAGAAGTCCAAGGGCAAAGAGTGTTAATGAAACGATCGATTGGAATCGGTTAGGAAAACGCGTGAACTGCTCAGACCCTCCGCCGGTAGATTCCATGGGTATGAACTTCCAGCCAGCCAAGGCGCCAAGAGCAATGGTCAGTACCTGCATCCAAGCGTTATTGGTCAAAAGGATGATGACCGCAGCGGCAAACGCAAAAGTGATTCGAGTGAGATCGGTGCAGAGTTTTGTGGCCATCGACCAGACTGCTTGGGCAACTACCGCGACCGCGACGACTTTCAATCCATGCAGCCAACTTTGTTCTTGGCCAACCCAGTGAACGCCATAGGCAGCAAGTAACATAATAATCGCCGATGGTAAGGTGAACGCTGCCCAAGCGGCGATGGCGCCAGGAATCCCGCCGCGCGTCATACCGATAGAGTAGGAAACCTGACTGCTAGTCGGGCCAGGAAGAAATTGGCAGAGCGCCACCAAATCAACAAAGGCTTCCTCGGTAAGCCATTTTCGTTGTTCCACAAACTCCTGCCGAAAATAACCAAGATGAGCGATAGGTCCGCCGAACGAAGTTAATCCCAGCCGCAGGAAGAGCAGAAAGGGTTCCATCACGGTTTGACCGATGAGGGTTGCTTGCTGTCCGATATCCGTTTTTTCCAAATATAAGCCTTACCGTTGCGTTTTCGATCGAAGTCGGCCAGCTTCATCCTAATTCACTAAAATTATGAGCGATCCAGTAGGTCATCCCGACCACGGTCATCAACACGGCCCGGGCTGCGGCCATACCGCCATCAAACACGGCGGCCACATCGATTATCTTCACGACGGCCACCTCCATCATCCCGCCGGCACCTCGGGCTCAACCATCGTCGAGGAGCATGCCCTGGAAATCAGCGCGCAGAATCCTGAACGCTGTACGCCCGAGCACGTTTGCGACGGCCACGAACCCGGTCACCACCACGGTCCCAGTTGCGGACACGAGGAAGTGCCCCACGGTGACCACGTCGATTATCTGGTTAAGGGCCATCTACATCATCCTCACGGCGACCACTGTGACGATCATGGTCCGGTCGAAATCGTTCCAAAGGCTTAGCACGGAACGGCAACGGGTTGGGCTCGGCACTCACTTAATTTCGACATAAATTTCGTCCTCCTGCACAATCACTGGAAAAGTTTGCACCGGTTCGACTGCGGGAGGCGTTAGCGCTTCACCGGTGCGCAAATCGAAACAAGCGCCATGCAGCGGGCACTCCACCGTCTCACCGTCAACGCGACCTTCCGACAGCGAAGCCTCCGCGTGTGTACAGGTGTCACTAATGGCAAAAAGAGTTCCTTCGACGTTAAATACGGCAATGGCCGGATTTTCGATACGCTTCACTTCGCCCGGAGCTACCTCCGATTTTTTGCAGACTCGCCGTAAGGCCATAGGTCAGTTACCAATGACAGATGACAGATGACAAATGACAAATTTGCGACCGGCAGGAGCCGGTCCCTACCGAAAGTGTTGGTTAAGACAATTGCTGTCTATCGATCTTGCAGCGCTTGCCGGATTTCAACGGCGTTTTGATATCCGAGCAGATGCGTGACCCTGTCTGGTGTTATCTCCGATAAGGAAAGAGTGCGAATGGTGGCTTTGATGGTGGGAACCGCAGTTGGCGCGACACTGAAGGCACGCAAGCCTAAGCCGGCTAGCAACGGAACCGCAACTGGATCCGATGCGATCTCACCGCAAATCGAGATCGGCAATGCTCGCTGATTCGCTAGCGCAATCACGTCGCGGCAGAGACGCAGCACAGCCGGATGCAGAGAATCGGCAAATTCTTCCAACTGCGGGTTGCCACGCTCGGCGCTCAACACGTATTGGGTAAGATCGTTCGTTCCAATACTAGCAAAATCGAGGTGCTTAATCATCTGGTCGAAGGCGACCGCAGAAGCTGGGGTTTCGATCATCGCACCGATTTCGATCGGCCATTGATGGGAGAGTTTCCGTGCTTTCAGCGATTGGTGCGCCATCTCCAGGTGTTGCTTGAGTCGAGAGAGTTCGTCTACCGAGGTGACCATCGGTACCAGCAGCTTGATTGAAAAACGTTCCGCCAGGCGCAGGATCGCGCCGAGATGAGATTCAAAGAATTCTGGATGGCGCAACAAAAGACGTAGCCCACGTACCCCGAGAAATGGGTTGCTCTCCTTGCCGGGTGAGAGAAATGGCAGCGGTTTGTCGCCGCCGATATCGAGCAACCGCAATGTAACCGAGAACTCCCCGGAGGATCTTGGGTTCGAAGTGGACGATTCCGATGCGGTCTTCCACCGGCAATCGGCCAAAATCGGCTCGAGGGCATCCCGATAGGCGGCCAATTGTTCCTCTTCCGACGGGAGCGTATGGAATTGATCAAAAAGGAATTCCGAGCGAAACAATCCGATTCCGTCCGCGCCGTTGGCCAGGGCGAGTTCTACGTCACGTCGCTTTCCGGCGTTGGCTGCTATCAAGAACGTGATGTTATCGGCGGAAATCGCCGGCGTTTGGCTGAGTTGAACCGCTCTCTTCTGGAGTTCTTGGGAATCCGCCTGCCGTTGGCGCCACTCCTGAACCACCTCCGGAGCAGGGTTCACGAGCAACTGTCCGGTACTCCCGTCAATCGCAACGATTTCGGCTGAGCGAAGCACCGACTCTGATCGGGCGGCGTTTGCGATCACCGGGAGGCCAATTGAGCGGGCAAGTATCGCGCCATGGGAAAGGGAGCCCCCGCCAAGTTCGATGACGCCCGTAATCCGAGTCGATTGGATTTGATCGATCAGCGTTGGATTTAATTCCGCACAGATCAGCACGCAATCTTCATTCAAATTAGCGAATTGATTCGTCTGGCCGATCAACTGCTGTACTACTGCTGATGCCGCCTCGCGGAAATCGATTGCTCGTTGTTTGAGATACTCGTCAGCCGCTCCAGCTTGATCTTCGGCAACCTCGGTAAGGGTTTCAAACCAGGCTGCAGCGGCATTCGCCGGCTTTGATCGTATGCGCTCTTGCGCCTTAGCTAAGAGTATGTCGTCCGATAAGATGAGTTCTTGGGCCTCGAGGATAGCTACTTCTGCGGGATCTAATGAAGAGCTGAATTTGGCGACTCTCTGCGCAACGGTCTGTTGGGCGGCGCCAATCGCTTCAGTCAATCGCTGGCATTCGGCCTCTACTTCGGTGGGAGTATTTGGTCGAGTATCGGGAATCCTCAGATCGAGCCGATTGGCAAATAAGATGCGGCCCACCGCAAGACCAGAAGAGACCGCGATTGGTGCGGGGCTTGCCGAATTGTCTTTTTCTGCCGCTGGTTGGGCCGGATGCACGTCTTCGTTTCTTAACCGCTCCAAAAAGCTTTCGATCTCTTTCCTGACGCGCGCGGTGTTCGGTCCCGAGAATAGAAACCGGATCGTATCACCTTTCTTAGCCTGAAGGCGCGCGATCTCGACAAGACTGGCGGCAACTATCGGTCCGCGTTTGCCCGTGACATTCTCGATCTGAACGTTTTTCGCGTCGGCGCCGAGCGTCTTAATCAGCGCAGCAACCGGCCTTAGATGCAGACCATAGATATTCTCTAAAACGGATTCGAAGCTTTCTTCAGCAACGGTTGGAGCGCCGGTCGGCTCGGACGCTTGCATCGGCTCGCCCAGTTGTTCTTGCTTTGGGAGAAGACTGCGCTGAGCTGCGGCGACCACATCGGCGATCGGTGAGCCAGCCTGAATCTGCACGGCGGCGGCGATTCCTCCTTCCACCAGTGGACCAGAGCAAAGCCGGACATTGATTGAATCACCCAATAGATCTTTCGCCATCTCGGTGCTCAGGATCGCACTTCCCATATCCATCAGGACAAGTACGCCATCAGGTCGAGCGACTGACTCGATGCCCTGTTGGATATCGATCGCATCAGTGCCGATTTCCGAGTGCGTTTCGCCAACACCTCCGGCCGCAGCGATCGGAATCGTAGCGCTCACGGTACGTCGAATCAGATCAACAGCAGCGTTGGCAAGAGCGCGTGAATGAGAGACAAGAAGAAGGCCAATCATTAGGGGATTAGGAATGCGGATTGCGGATCGCGGATTGCGGAATGTGAAATCAGCTGCCGAGTCCGCATCAGGGAGTCTGAATTCCGCGTTCCGCATTCCGCAATCCGCATTCCTAATCCCCTAATG
>JBEEIB010000635.1:0-4167 GCA_041167675.1 Verrucomicrobiota bacterium | reverse complement strand
AAGAGGCGCGCACCATACGAAGGCCCGATCGGAATTCAGCACGATCTCTAACTAGGAAAATAATCCACATTATCACGCGTCGCAGGTCAGTGGTGGAGCTCGCGATCTCCATCAGGCCGCCTCTCATTTATATGCTGTAAAGCGTAAGGTCGAGTAAAGGGTCCTTCGGGTTTTTGCGCGACCAAGATGATCCGCGCCATGTGTTGGGCCAACCCTTCTGCGGGCACGCGCTTTACTAGCTCTCGAATGTCCCGGAATCCTACCAATTCCAAACACTTCGTCAGCACGCTCGTGCTCAAAGCCCAAAAGTTGGTTCGATCGTTGTTCTGCATGTGCAGAAAGTAACAGATGTTCGGGTCTTCCGGATGATCGTATACTTGGGTTTCCAAAGCGAGATAACCGCCAGGCCGCAGGTTATCGAAAGTCGCCCGCAATGAGAGGACCGGATTCGGAAGATGATAAAGCGTCCCGAAGTGAAGCACGACATCGAACTCCTTTGGACGACTAAAGGTCTCTGCGCTCGCAATAAGAAATTCTGTATTAACGCCGGCAAGCTTTGAGAAGAAACGCGAGATTTCGATATGTCGTGGGACGATATCGATGCCTGTGCAGCGAGCGCCGTATTTCGCCGCTGCATTGATCGAATTGTATCCGGCGTTACAGCCGATATCGAGCATTCTCCCCCCGGAGAGCTCTGCAAAAGGAATGGCGGCTTCGACAACACCGAACTTGTTCAACGGATCCTCGTTGAACGGAGTGCGGCGTCTAAGGTCCTTTGTCGAAACTCCATTATTAAAATCAACTCGAATGCTCCATGGTTCCCACTCTTTTAACCGATCCCGTAACTCCCCAGGGGTAAGAGAGCTTTGCAGCATTAGAATCTGTTTTTCCATTTCGGTTCCGAAGAATCGATCAAATCTCGCTGCCTCCTTTTCGCCAACTCGCGCAGCCAGTCATCCTGCGCGCATTTTATAAGTCGCGCGGGTATTCTGACGAGGAACGGCTACAATCTACTCAAGCACAAGGGCTGCTTTTCTCCAGCGAATTTACCCGGCCATGACGGACATCATCGACCTCCTGCAGGAATTCTTGGAGTGTTCAATAAGATAATGGTATCGACTACGGCGATATGGAAGCTGTTCTGAACGAGTCGCAGGTGAACAGAGAGGTCTGGGGACCAGTCGCCCTTGAGCAAAGGCGCGAGCGTACGCGCAAGCATCTGGCGGGCATTGCTTCCCGGCGCGAGGGCTGGATTAAGCGCAACAGATACTATTACGAACTGCTACACAGGCTCCTTCGATTTCTGGTCGAGCCACAGAAAAAGGTGCTATCAGTTCGCTGCGATACCGGCAACCTTTTAGCCGCTGTTCGGCCAGGCGAGGGCAAAGGTATCGACATTTGCGCCGAGATAGTCGAAATCGCGCAGCAACGCAATCCATCCTTCAATTTTGTAGTCGCGTTCCCGGACAAAGATGAGTTCCGGGAAGTTTTCAGTCGGGACGAGAAGTTCGATTACATCCTCTTCAATGATATTGGCGACACCGTGGATGTCCTTCAAGCGCTGCGCAATTTAAAGCCTCTTTGCTCGCGGCATACTCGTCTGCTGGTTGCAACTTACAACCATCTTTGGCAACCGCTTGTCACCTTTGCGGAGTGGATTGGGATGAAGGTCCCGCGCACCGAGCAGAACTGGCTTTCCAGGGTTGATATCCGAAACCTGATGAAACTGGCCGGTTTCGAGGCCCTCGAGACGCACCGAATTGTGCTGTTACCCAAGTATCTGCCGCTGGTGTCGGCTTTCTTAAATCGATTTTGCGCGCGCCTGCCATTTTTGAAAAGGCTCTGCATGACGCAGGTCGTTGTCGCCAGGGCGCTGCCTCCAACAATTCCCAGGGAGGAACTGTCCGTTTCGGTGATCGTTCCCTGTAAAGACGAGAAAGGAAACGTGCAGGATGCCGTACGGCGCATGCCGCAGTTAGGTGGCCAGACAGAAATAATTTTCTGCGACGATCAATCCACCGACGGTACTGCTGAGGAGGTGCGCCGGGTGGCGTCCTGCTATCCGGAACGGCATATCCGACTTGAGCACGGGCCGGGAATTTGCAAGTCCAAAAACGTCTGGACCGGGTTCGACGCAGCCAGGGGCGACATCGTGATGATTCTTGATGCCGATTTGACGACGATGCCCGAGGAGCTGGTTTATTTTATGGATGTTATTGTTTCGGGTCAGGCGGAGTTTGTAAACGGTTCCCGGCTGATCTATCCAGTGCCAAAAGGAGCGATGAACGAAGCAAACATGCTGGGCAACAAATTTTTCAGCGTCGCTTTTACCTATCTTCTCGGCCAAAGGGTAAAAGACACTTTGTGCGGCACGAAGGTCCTCTGGCGAAGTGACTGGGAGCGGATCAGACCAATGCTGGGTAGCTGGGGGACCGAAGACCGTTGGGGCGATTATGAGCTCTTGTTTGGCGCCGCAAAGTTAAGCCTCAAGATTTTGGATTTGCCGGTGCATTATCAGGAGCGCATTTACGGTTCCACCAAGATGACAAAAGTGTTTCATCACGGATTGATCATGCTGAAAATGTGCTGGCATGGATTCTTGAAGCTGAAACTCGGTTATTAAGTTGGGTTCACCCCGCAATAGTCCGCCAGCTAAAAGAAAATCCAGACGAGCCACAGATGGGCACAGATTAACACGGATAAAAGATGCTCGAATTCAAACCGGAAGATGAAAGTCCATTTCCGCATAAGGAGGTCACGGAAGCAATTATTGGATCCGCTTTCGAGGTCCACAACCAACTTGGTTACGGTTTTCTGCACCGAGTCTACCAACGGGCGCTTCAGGTCGAGCTGTCGCGGCGCGGTTTCAGCGCAGAGTTGGAGAAGAGAACAACGGTTCGCTAAAAGGAATCAATCGTCGGCGAGTACGACGGAGACATGATCGTGAACGATTCGGTTCTGGTCGAAGTCAAAATTGCGCCGCAATATGATAAACGGGACGAAGCTCAGCTGCTGAATGTACTGAAGGCTACCGGCTTAAAGGTCGGCATCTTGCTCAATTTCGGCCGGTACAAGGTCGAGTACAAGCGTCTCATTTTCTGAATCTGTGTTTCATCTGTGTTCATCTGTGGCTAAAAGGAATTAATGGAGCTGTCACCGGAAAAACCAATCGCGGGGGTGCTCATGCCGCTCTGCTCGTTGCAGGTTATTGATTTGGCCGCAGGGATTCGGGATCGCCACTGTCTCGGGAAGCGCCGATGACAAACCGAATTACTAAGGAGATTCAACACGGGCGTTTCCTGGCGAAACAGGGGGCAGGGGAGATTTGGAATTGGGAGAGTCCGGCCGGCAGACAGCGCTGGAAGCGGCGCGTGCAAATGCTCAGCGGTCACCTGAGACCGGGAATGACCATTCTCGAGATTGGCTGTGGCACTGGCTACTTCACTCGCGAACTGACACAGCGCGGGGCAGATATCGTCGCGATTGATGTCTCACCCGACCTGTTGGAAATCGCGAAAGCGAAATATTCTGCGCCAAATGTTCGTTACGAAATCCAAAATGCCTACGCGCTGACTTATGCTGACGCAATGTTTGATTCCGTCGTGGGCAGCTCGATTCTGCATCACCTCGAAATCGAAGAGGCATTGCGCGAAATTTATCGGGTATTGAAACCTGGCGGCACTATTTACTTTACCGAGCCAAACATGCTGAATCCCCAGATCGCAATGCAGAAGAACATCCCTTGGATCAAACGCAGGCTGGGCGATTCACCTGATGAGACAGCATTCTTCCGGTGGCCTCTCCGCCGGCTGCTCGAACAAACAGGCTATTGTGATGTTCGGATCGATCCGTTTGACTTCCTGCATCCGAAAACGCCTGTTCCTCTGATCGATCGATTAAACGCACTCGGCCGTTTGCTCGAGAACGTGCCGGTCATTTCGGAGTTTGCCGGCTCGCTTTACATCCGTGCAGTCAAATGAGCAGCGCGACCGCCTGGGCGAGTGAAAAGGCGAAAGACCGAGCGGCAACTTTGCGCAATCGGGCTCGTCTCGGCGCCAATAGAAATCTCCTTTTCTGGTATCGCGAACTTTACCGCGATCAGTTCAAGGACTATCCCGATCCCGCGACGCTCTCGATTCTCGAGATAGGAAGCGGCACCTCGCCCCT
>JBEEIB010000634.1:0-4035 GCA_041167675.1 Verrucomicrobiota bacterium | reverse complement strand
TACCGAAATCCTGTCCATAGGTTGTACTTCCGCGCGGGTTTGGAAATAGCACGATGTAACCTTTCGCCGCCATCCATTGGAACTCATGTTCGAAAATGTAGCCGTAAGCTGCGTGTGGACCGCCATGGATGTTTAGAATGAGCGGATACTTCTTATGCGAATCAAAGCCGGGTGGCTTCTGCAGCCATGCTTGAATCCGTTTCCCATCGAAGCTCTGATACCAAATCTCCTCCGGCTCTGTCAGGTTCAGACGGCTGAGCAACTCACGGTTGGCATCGGTGATTTGCCGCGATTGGCCGCTGCTTTGGTCCAGTGTAAACAAGTCTCCTATTCGCGTCGGAGTTGAGGCGAGATAGACCAGCTTCGAACCATCATCAGACGCGCGAAAGTGAATGACAGCCTGATTGCCATTTGTTACTTCAGTAACCGACCCGGTAGTTACATCAAACTTTGCCAGGTTCGTCCGGCCTTCCTTCCCGAAAAGCTCGATGATGCTCTTTCCGTCTGCATTCCAAATTGGCCGGTTGGCGCCGCCGGCACGTGGAGTAGCATTATCACCGAAAACGCCGGAGCCGATATCGTAGTCGAAGTCAGCTGTCAGGTTACGGGGCTTCGCGTTTTGTTGAAGCTCGACAATCCAAAGATCGGGCTGGGTATAGGAATTCACCGGTTGAGTTTTCGACGCGACGAACGCGATCTGTTTCCCGTCCGGACTCAATGCCAGATCGTTGATATCCATGTCTATCGTTGTCAGCTTTACCGGCTGACCACCCGCAGCCGAGATGGAATACAGCTCGCTTTTCGGTAATTCGTAATACGGCTCGTCTACGCGCAATGAAGCGAAATAGATTGTCTCACCATTTTTCGACCAGATTGGATCCGACTCGTCGAACCGGCCAGTAGTCAGTTGCGTCGGCCGAACTTTTCCGTCCGCCGTCGCCGGTGCCTGGATAATCCAGACATGCTGGGGATGCTTCGGGTCGAGATAACCCTCGTCATTCGATCGGTAAACGGCGCGGGTGATAACGTGAATGTCGCTTTCGTGCGCACCTTCCTCCGTGCTTTTACTTGGAGGAGATTGCGATGGTAGTGGCGACTGCCCACTAGCGGCTTCCGCAGATTCGGCGGCGACTTTCTTCAGCTCCTCTTCCTTGCGTGTTTTCTTCTCCTGTTTGACTAGGTCGTCGGGATTAGTGCTGCTGGTAAAGGCAATCCGTTTCCCGTCGGGAGACCAGAGACCGGCACTCGCGCCCTTTGGCAGAGTCGTGAATCCAAAAGCGTCGCCTCCGGTCAGTGGCAACATGAAGAGTTGGGCCGGCTCAGGTTTCCCCTCCTTTTCTGTCGCGCGCAAAAAACAGAGATACTTTCCATCGGGCGACCATCGTGGCGCGCTATCATGGTTGCCGGTAGTCAAGCGATGCGGTTCTTCTCCGCCTTCAGTCGGCACCGACCAGATCGAGGTGTCGTAACCGTCCTTCTTTTCGTTTACAGACACTCGGACGAACGCAACTCGGGAACCATCGGGTGATATTTGTGGATCGCCGATCCAGACAAAGTCGAACAGGTCCTTTTCGGTGATATTGCGCCTTTCCTCGGCCGTCGTGCCTTCCGCGATGAAAGTTGCGAAGATGAAGCAGCAGAATCCAAGAGCCGATCTGGCAAGCGAACGTTGAGCCGATGGCATGAGGGAAAAGACAAACATCGCGCAAGGTGACACCACGCGGCTATCATGCAATTAGAACAGATTAAAGATTGCCTCCAACGGCATAGGGTCAGCTGGGCCCGCTCGGAATCCGAGGCGACGGGCCAATTCAAACGCGTATAATCACCGCACACCATTTCCATCGTCATGCTTACTAACCAGGCTCTTACCGTGTTGCATGAATGGGTTCAGTCGGAGAGTCTTCGCCGACACTGCTACGCAGTCGCTGACTCGATGCGGCATTTCGCGCAACTCAATCACGCCGACTCCGACCTATGGGAGGCGGTCGGTTTGTTGCACGACATGGACTACGAACGCCACCCGAATCAGGAGCAGAACGCGACCGAAGGACACCCGTTTGTCGCGGTGGCCTGGCTGCGGGAACACGGCTGGAACGAAGAAATCTGTCGCGCCATTCTTTCCCACGCTGATTATTCCGGCGTAGCTCGCGAGACGCCGCTTGAACGAACGCTCTACGCCGTAGATGAATTGAGCGGGTTCGTGATGGCCGTCGCCCGCGTCCGCCCATCGAAAAGCATTCACGAAGTCGATGTGCAATCGGTGAAAAAGAAGATGAAAGACAAGGCATTCGCCCGGGCAGTCAATCGTGAAGACATCGTGCGGGGCGCGGCCGAATTAGGAATACCGTTGGAAGATTTAATCGCCGGAGTCATCACGGCGTTACAAGCGGATGCTGCAAGGCTAGGTCTCGCAGGAAACATCGAGCCCACGCCCACTTCCGCCGGAGAGCATAAATAAGAAGCCGCAGCCGTTTCCAGGAAAGTATTGGAAATGACCGATTATTTAGCCGTGAACTGCTGCCCGATCGTTGAGCTGCGGCAATATACTTTGCATCGAGGCAAGCGGGACGTTCTCATTGACCTTTTTGATCGAGAATTCATCGAAAGCCAGGAAGCCTTAGGAATGCGAATCATCGGCCAATTTCGAGATCTCGATAATCCCGATCGGTTTGTCTGGCTCAGAGGCTTTTCCGATATGGCTACACGCGCGCAGGCGCTACAGGCCTTCTACAGCGGCCCTGTTTGGAAGGCACAGCGCAATGCGGCGAATGCCACGATGATCGACTCGGATAATGTCCTGCTACTACACTCGGCACGCGCGAACTCCGGTTTCGAGTTGGATACTAGCGTCCGCCTCGCGCCAGGTGCGAGCGACGCATCGGAAGGGCTTGTCGTAGCGACGATCTATTATTTTAATGCGCCTGTCGTCGAAGCCTTCGTTGACTTCTTCGAGCACGAGCTAAAGCCCGCAGTGACAGAAATCGGTACACCTATCCTGGCCTACTTTGTTACTGAGAACAGCGCGAACAACTTCCCCGCCTTGCCGGTGCGTGAAGGCGAGCATGTCTTTGCCTGGTTCTCCTGTTTTGTAAACACGGCAGCGTACGAGCAATTTAATGCCGCCTTTATCGCACGGGTCGAGCTTACACGAAAATTGACTTCTCAGCTTAAAGGAGATCCGGAAGTGTTGAAACTGTCACCGACTAGTCGTTCCCAATTGCGGGGCCCCCAAGCTTCACCTCTCGCTAAATGCTGCTGAACCTTTAGATTTTTGCTATGAACCGACCAGCCCAGGCGTCCCTTGTGGCAAAATTTCACGATTTGCACAGGTCAGGATGTTTTGTCTTGCCAAATCCGTGGGACGTGGGGACGGCAGTGTATCTGCACCATCTTGGATTCGAAGCGTTAGCTACCACCTCCGCGGGTTTCGCCTTTTCCCGTGGAATGCAGGACGGAGCAGTTCCTTGCGATGAGATGCTCGCCCACATCCGGGAGATAGTTGAAGCGACGCTGCTGCCGGTGAATGCGGACTTCCAGTCAGGTTATGCCGATCAGCCCGAAGGTGTGGCCGCTAACGTCAAGCTTTGCGTTGCGACAGGCGTCGCCGGGTTGTCGATTGAAGATAATACCGGGCGCACTGATGTACCCCTTTATGAAACTGATCTGGCCGTCGAGCGCATCCGGGCCGCACGTGACGCGATTGATACCTCGGGAATTCCGGTGGTCCTGACAGGCCGTTGCGAAGCCTGGCTCGTTGGAGAATC
This sequence comes from Verrucomicrobiota bacterium, assembly GCA_041167675.1. Lineage (GTDB taxonomy): Bacteria > Verrucomicrobiota > Verrucomicrobiia > Chthoniobacterales > JAFAMB01 > DASTDH01. Next base: position 268 of record JBEEIB010000634.1, on the reverse strand, counting down.
AGATCCTTTCCATGTCGCGATCGAGCGACTTGTAGCTTACGCCGCGGCGGGTGCCGACTGTCTTTATGCGCCTGGGGTTAGTGAGCCGAAGGAGATTGCAGAAATTGTGCGAGCGGTCGCTCCGAAGCCGGTCAACGTTCTCGTATCGAGCTTCAATCATCATCTATCCGTCTCGCAACTTTCGGACCTCGGCGTGCGGCGCATTTCGGTTGGCTCGGGCTTGGCATTGGTAGCATGGAGCGCCTTTATTCGCGCGGCTCGAAGTCTC
>JBEEIB010000633.1:0-3184 GCA_041167675.1 Verrucomicrobiota bacterium | reverse complement strand
CGTCGGCGAGAGTACACAAAACGTGCGATAGCCCAAACAACAAAGCTGGCGCTCAGTGCATAAGAAAAGCTTACGAAATAGTCTTGGCTGATCATATAGCTCTGCCAAAAACTGATCGATGGATTGAAATTGTCTGCCCAACCTCTTTGCGGTGCGCTCGCCAGGTACCGAAGATAAAGCACGTGACCGAGAAATACCGCGACGAAAGCTGCTGTCCCCAGTAGCCATATGAGACGAGGAGCGGTCCCTTGTTGCTTTCCTTTCACTCTTTAGCAGCCTCCGCTACGTTCCTGGCAGAAAAGACTAGCCCGCGATCTGATTTTTCGAGAACTCCGGTTATCTGAACTGTCTGCTCTAGTTTCGGAGGAACTCCGTCCCAACGTACAGGGATCTTTCGAGTATCAGGCTCGTTAAAGCAAGAAAGGCCACAGGCTGCATATTCACGCTTATCAACGACGGTAAAGCCTTGCCCAACCTTAACCGCAGCCACGACGCCAACTACCGCAACTTGTCCCAGATAGGCAGATGGATCCGACGCCAAATCGTCGACCGATGTCGCATGACTGGAAGCTAGTGAGGTGGAGTCGATCGCTTGCTGCGCGTGAACGCAAGTAGCCAGAATGCCGAATGCCGTCGTAGCGAGCGTGACAATTTCTTTCTTCATGTCCTGGGTAGAGGCTATGCTCCATGGCAAGAACAAGCTAAATCCTCGCACGGTTCGGTACTCTGACTTTTTTTCGAAGGCACGATGCCCAAGGCGGCATCCTGTTCGTAATGCGACCCCGTCTTCAGTGCGATTTCTGCTTTCGCTAACTCGCGACCGAGGTAAGCCGCGTGATCGAGTTGTGTTAGGAGTCCCTGCTCAATCACTGTTGCGGCGATTACCGCCGCCTGGCGTCCTTCAATCACATGCGCCAAGCGGCCGCTATGCTCATAGTGCTCACAAATAATCAGACCGGTTGCAGCCTGCGGTAAGACAACAAAAAATCCGGCCTTGTCCAGGCGCAGGGTCTTCGGGGCGCGAGCCTGTAACCGTTCAACACGAGATGCGATTTTATCGGAATTGTTTGGTGTCTGGACAGTGAATGGCGCCGCGGTCTTTTTTGCGGCTTCGTGGGCTGCTTCAACGATTTCGTCGACCACCGTCACTCCAATCAGATTTACAAGTTCGATCTGCTCCCGAAAGCGGGCAACGTCGAGCAAGGTCAAGTTCTTCAGTACTGGTCGCCACGAAGCCGACTCCAGCACCCGCATATTCGCATCAACACCTCGCTCCTTCAGCCGCAGAAAAGCATCCGCCGCTCGATGTCCCGGTGCTTCAACTCCACAAAGTAGCAGCCAACGAATATGAGAGTTTGCCAGCAAATTGAGAACCACTTTTTCGATGCCGATGTTTTCTGTGTCGCATCTTCCGGCGATAGCTAAATCAGGTCCCGCCGTAGCGATGAGCTTTTGTGGTAGCTCTCTATTAGAGAGGGTACAGATCGCAACTGAACCGACCGGATTGCCGACGATGTACTCGCCCGGATGAGGTGGCCAAGAATTCTCAAGCTGACCATTAACCGCAACGGACATGTGCTCTCGCTTAGCAGTGCGATCGTCATCGCTAGAACATTCGCCCGGTGCGACTTCCTCAAAATGATTGGCCAATTGAACAATGGCATCTGCACCCCAACACTTTTTGCAGCCAATGCAATCATAAGCGATCTGTTCCATCGCGGTCTGGTGCCCCTCAATTGTTGGTAGAAGTTGACGGATTTCCGAGTCCTCGGCGTTCCGAAAAGTGCGGCTGGCGGCTTCCAAAGCTTCCTTCATGCAACCGCATTTGCGGCATTTGCGAAGCGCCATTCCGCGCTCGATTTCATGCAAGGCCGGGGCCGCACGCTCCGGTACAGCTGTCTTAATCGCCGACATCTGCTAGCTCCCGTTCGGGTTTCAGTTGGCCGATTCCTACGACGCATCGACCTCCTTCCCGCATCTGCAGCCTCGTTTTGAGTCGCCTTGCGTCTTCGCGCAGCTGTTGGTCGCTGCCAACTGTCTGCAGTTCGGAGAAAATTCTTTCGAGCAGCGGTCCGTAGCGAGTCGAGAGCGAGTAATAAATCCAACGGCTCTCCTTGCGCGTAGTCACCACTCCGGTTTGACGACAGATTTGTAAGTGGCTGGACAGCGAAGACTGGCTGATGTCCAAAGCATCCACCAGTTCGCACACGCAAAGCTCGCCCTTTCTCAATGCCGCTATAATGCGAACACGGGTCGGGTCGCCGAGGGCTCTAGCAATGGCAACAATTTCCAACACAAGATCGATATATCGTAATTTACCGATATATTCAACGGCCAAAGTTTAATACAAGCCTCTGCCTTCAATAAGATCATCATCGAACTTTCAAGTTAGATCAGCCGTCCCACCTGCTCCATCTCACCTTCTTCGAGTAGTCCTGGATCATTATTTTCTGGTTTGTTTATCCGTGTTGAGACAGGTCTTATTTTCATGTCTTCGGGCGGAAACGGTCGTAAAACCTCCTTCCCGGCTTCTCCGGAGAGCCACTGATCTTGGGTTTCTGTCGACAGAATGACAGGCATTCGAGTGTGTATTTCTGCGACCAACTCGTTGGGTTGGCCGGTGATAACGGCGCAGGTCCGCAGCCATTCCTGAGTTTCCGGGTTCTGCCAACCCTCCCAGAGACCTGCGAAAACGAACGGTGAATCGTCTTTCATCTCGATCGAATACGGGATCTTCCCGCCAATGACTTTCTTCCCTCATAAAAACCGTCTGTGTGGATCAGGCACCGCCGTTTTCTGAAGGCGCTACGAAACGATTGAGCGCTGGCTGCGTTGCTTGGTTTCTGGGTTGAACCGAATCGCGAGGACTTCCTGACTAGGCGCGATGTTATAGCTTATCGGCAAGCCCGACTGAGACGGGATTGGAATCCTGTAGATCCGTGCTAGTTCTTCTTCCCTGGTCGTTCTGTGATAACGGCCGCACATGGCTCAACCTTGCAACAGAACCTCTGCTCGGTTGAGGGCCTTGAGGAGAGCCTGGTGCGCCGGCCCAAAATCTGCCGTCGATCCAAAAGCAGCTTTATCGACCTGCCTCGCGGCATCCGCGAGTTGCACCAGAGCCGCTCTTTGATCTCGAAGACAGTCGCTCAAAGCCTGTTTTAGGATTGCTCCCTCGGCCTCGAAA
>JBEEIB010000632.1:0-10889 GCA_041167675.1 Verrucomicrobiota bacterium | reverse complement strand
GCAATCGCCGGTGACACTTATCGGACTCGGCGCTCTGCTGTTAATCATCGAGCTGTATACTTTTGGGGCACATCGTCACGACCGCCTCTATGCGGTAGTCTTCTTGCTTTCGATTTCTGGGATTCCTTTTGTTTTTGCGGTCTGGTGGACGTTCCAGCGCAAGAGATTTCCACGAAGCGCTCTCTTGATCATTCTAATCGGAGGCGCGTTGTTTCGGTTGATCCTCGTGCCACTCGATCCTCCCCGGCTCTCAACCGATATTTATCGCTATATCTGGGATGGACGGCTGCAGGGAGCAGGCATCAATCCGTATCTCCATTTGCCGGTTGATCCTCAGCTTGCCGGGCTGCGGGACGATTCCATTTATCCAAACATTAACCGCAAAGAATATGCACACACGATCTACCCACCTTTAGCGCAATTCTTCTTCTTCATTGTGACGCGGGTGACCCAGAGCATTCCTGGATTCAAAGGCGTGCTCGTGCTGATAGATCTTGTGACGGTGGGATTGGTGGCGGCCACTCTGAGAGCGATCGGTCAGCCAGCGGAACGAGTGATCGCCTATGCGTGGCACCCGCTACCAATCTTTGAATTTGGTGGTTCGGGACATATCGATGCGCTCATGATCTGCTTCATCGCCCTTGCCCTGTTCGCGCGCGCGCATCAGAAATTTGGGATCGCCGGATTTGCGCTTGGCGCCGCAACGTTAGTCAAATTCATTCCTGTTATTCTGCTACCAGCGATCTACAAGAAATGGGATAAGAAATTGCCAATCGCTTTCACGATCACCCTCGTCGTTTGCTATCTTCCTTATGTGCTTGGTGCAGGCACTGGTGTTCTTGGGTTCCTGCCGCAATACGCCAAAGAAGAAGGGCTACAGAGCGGCGGGCGCTACTATCTGCTAGTCCTGATCGATTACATATTAGGATGGTGCGGAGTCGTGCACGATTTACCGCCGGCCATCTTCACGTCGATGGCGTTGGCCGTTCTCGGTGCGATCGCCATTTGGGCATTTTATCGACAGCCCCCTTTCCGAAGCGAAAACAGCGAAACTCAAGGACAGTGGATCTTTTCTGCATTTATGCTCGCGCTCACGTTTTCGACCCTGCTCTCTTCGTATTATCCTTGGTACTATAGCTGGTTAGTTCTTTTCCTTTGTTTCGTTCCCAATTCCGCCGCGCTTGCCCTGACATTGATCACTTGGCCTCTTTACCGCTCACTCTTCGATCAATCGGCGGACGACCTCTTTCGATTCCAGTCTCGGGTATTTCTTCCGTTTTTTGCTCTCCTTGTTCTGATGTGGATAATGCGCAAACGCGGTTCGAGCACAGTGACGAGGAGTTAACGGACAATTCATGTCACTATCCCCTCAAAAAAAACGGGCACTCGTCACCGGGGGTGCTGGACTCATTGGTTCGCACATCGTCGACCTGCTGCAGGCGCAAGGTTGGTCTGTTCGCGTTCTCGACAACCTCGAAGTGCAAACTCATCGGGATGGCAAGCCACCTTGGTTGCAAGCCGCCATCCAGAACGGAACAGAATTCGTGGAGGGCGACATTCGTGATCGAGAAGTCGTCGAGTCGGCGCTGGCTGGAATCGACGTGGTGTTTCACGAAGCAGCTTACGGCGGTTACATGCCGGAAATCTCAAAGTATGTGGCAGTAAATAGTCTCGCAACGGCGCAGCTGCTCGAAATTGTTCGAGAGAAAAATCTCGGAATCAGAAAGATCATCGTAGCTTCTTCGCAGGTGGTTTATCCGGAAGGTGCGGGAGAATGCCCTCAACATGGCCTGGTGTTTCCCGGGTTGAGACCGGTCGAGCAGCTTCGGCGCGGTGACTTTTCGGTTCGGTGCCCGTTTTGCCAGAAGCCGACGCGGTCGGTTCCGACCCCGGAGAACGCTCCGCTCGGCGGCGAGACTGTTTATGCGATTACGAAGGTTGACCAGGAGAAATTGGTGCTCTCCTGGGGACGTCAGACCGGCATTCCGACAGTTGCCTTGCGCTACTCCTGCACGTTTGGGCCGCGACAATCGATCTTCAATCCTTATACCGGCGTGATTGCGATCTTTTGTACTCGGTTGCTGAACGACTTGCCGCCGGTGATCTATGAAGACGGCGAACAGACCCGGGATTTCAGCTTTGTGGAAGACATCGCGCGAGCCAACCTTCTAGCCGGTACCTCGGACGCATTGGACGGAAAAGCGGTCAACGTTGGCAGTGGCCGCGGTGTTTCGATTAGGCGAGTGGCCGAACTGGTCTCCGAAGCGTTACAGATTCAGCGTGCAGCCATTCTCAACGGAGAATTTCGACCGGGAGAAATACGGCATCTGATCTCCGATACGAAACTGATCAGGGCAGCGGGGTACGCCCCGCGAGTCAGCCTGGAAGAAGGTGTTGCGCGGTATCTGGCATGGATCAAAACACAGGGCAGCGTTCGCGATTACTTTGCCGCAGCCGAGCCGATTCTCCGGCAGAAAGGGATTCTGCAACGGGTGCAGAGAAGCTGATGGTCGCGGTGGTCATTCCGGCCTTGAACGAAGGCGAAATCATCGGCGAAGTGGTGCGTTCTATTCCGGCACTCGTCGATCGGGTCATTGTCGTCGACAATGGCAGTACCGACGACACAGCGAAGCGAGCCGAAGAGGCTGGAGCACTGGTGGTGGCGCAGCCGGCCCGCGGTTATGGGCGGGCCTGCCGCGCCGGGATGCACGCGGCAATCGCGGCCGGCGCTGATATCATCGTATTCATCGATGGGGACGGCAGCGATTGCCCCGAGTTTCTGGAGGCATTGGTTACGCCGATTCTTCGGAACAAATATGATTTTGTTATTGGCTCACGCATCCGGGGCGAACGCGAACCAGGCAGTTTAACCTTTCAACAAATGTTCGCCGGGCGCTTGGCCGGTTGGATGTTGCAAGCCTGGTATGGTGTCAAATTCACCGACATGTCGCCGTTCCGAGCAATTCGCCGATCGGTTCTGGAGGCGCTTCCCATGCGGGAGCAAACGTACGGCTGGAACTTGGAAATGCAGATGTTGGTGGCGCGAGCCAAGGTGCGGATCCAGGAGATCCCGGTGAATCATCGGCGGCGCCAGGGAGGAGTTTCCAAGGTATCCGGCACGGTCCGCGGCACCCTTTTAGCCGGCGTCCGCATCGCTTCCACCTTCCTCCGGGTTGCTTTCACAGCGAAGCCGGCCAGGTAAACCCGTGAGAGAAATCTTTCGACGAATCCGAAGCCTGCTGTCAGGGGTGCTTTTCTTGGAATAAGATCCGCCCAGAGCACATCATTTAACCCACAATGCGAACAGCGCAGATTCCTCTCTGGAAAGTGGCCTTGGGTGGTTTCTTTGCCGGTCTGACCGGCGGAATTCTCATGCTAGCGAGCGCGGCTTTTCTGCGGACGTACCTTGGTTCACCGAGTTCCACCGAACTGATTTTCGACCGGTCGTTCCCCCTGGTCACAGTCGACTTCTTCATTGAACAGATTAATCGATTCGGGGGCTACGTCCCTTTGAAAATCGCAGGAGTCGTCGCGTCCCTGAGTGGGCAACTTTTGGCGGCCGCCTTTGCAGGGTTAGTGTATGCTATCATCCTGGAAGCTGTTCAGCGGCGCCGGAATGATAGCCAAAGACGCTGGATCGATCCGCTTGGGTGGAAATTGGTGTTCGGCGGTCTCTTAGTCGTTTGGATCGGTTTCCTGATTTTGCTGTGGCCGACCTTGGGTACTCAATATTTCGGCGTGCCCTCGGCGATTGCACCTTTTCTGACCAGCCTCGGGTTGCTAATTGATTTCAGCATCTGCGCCGCCGCGATCCTGGTTCTGTACGGATACCTGACGCATCGCTCGCAGTTTGCCCAGGAAAGTGCGTCTACTCTGTTGGCAGGGCGAAAAAGCCGTCGCGCCTTCATTCACCTGGCGGTGGCCGCTTTAGGGGCTGCCGCATTTGGTGGTCTGTTCCGTCGCCTCCGTCGTACCAGCACTATCGACTACGATGGCAACGCCTATGCCGGCCCGGAAGTCGAGTTCATCACACCGAACGAGGATTTCTACAGCGTCACCAAGAACCTGGTGGATCCAAATGTGGTGCGAAACATCTGGCGCTTGGAAATCGCCGGAGCGGTGGACGAACCCCGTACCTACTCGTTCGCCGAATTGACAAACTTACCTGCTACCGAACAACTCACGACACTATGTTGCATTAGCAATCCGGTAGGTGGCGGCCTCATCAGTAACTCCCGCTGGAAAGGAGTTCCGTTACCGACTATTTTGAATGCGGCAAAGCCGAAGTCGGGGTTGGATGCTCTGCTCTTTCACGCTGCCGACGGTTACTACGAGACTTTCCCGATCGCGAAAGCGTTCGAGCCCACCACGCTGCTCGTCCATGAAATGAATGGCGGACCAATCCCACACATTCATGGCTTTCCGCTCCGCCTGATTGTACCTGGTCTCTACGGCGAGAAGAACCCGAAATGGTTGACTAAGATCGAGCTGCTCACGGCCAATGACCCGCGGCTGAAAAAAACACACGGCTGCGGCTTCTATAAGGAACAGGGTTGGGGTCCGAACTTCGTGGTGCCGACGACATCGAGAATCGACGCCCCAGAAGTCACGGACGGAAAGTTCACGCAGGAAATCAGGGTGGGTCAATCAGCAGAGCTACGCGGCATTGCTTTTGGCGGGGATCGCGGCATCCAAAAAGTGGAGCTGAGCTTCGACCGGGAAAAGAGTTGGCAGGAGACAACCATCGTCGAAACAGGGACGAAGATCTCTTGGAGTACGTGGAGTTATCAGTGGCGACCCGGCGCTCCCGGAGAATACGTGGTCGCGGTCCGTGCCACTGACGGAACCGGCGCGCCGCAGATTTCGGAGGAACGCGGGACGGTGCCGCAGGGAGCGACTGGACTACAGCGGGTGCGCGCGGTTGTTCGAGGTTGAGACCGGGTAACCCGTTACCTGCAGGATTCTACGTATAATGTTTGTGCTGGAGAATTTAGGTCGAGAGGAAGCTCAGGAGGATGCACAGCGTAGTCCACCTGATTCGGAGGATTTGTTCGATCGGCTCGCTTGGTGGTTAATGGGATGAAATTTCGTGCTCGGCGTCGCCGGATTTTCCCTTCGGCACAATAGCTACAAATTCGATTAGCTTATCACTTAAATTCTCCCCTGAATGTTCTTGTGTGGGAACCCATTCTGTTGCCCCTGCACTTCGGCGTAGCGCCGTAGCAGTTGAAGTCGACTTTAAGTCGAGAGAGATTTTTCTATGTCCGGAATGAGTATCGGTGAAACCGCCCGCAAATCGGGCCTCCGTCCTTCGGCAAAGCCAAGAAGTCGGCAACGCAAGCAGCCCTTTTGCGTGATCCGAGTGCTAGTCCCATAGCAAATGGAATCAGGTCTTAGCCTCATCGGACTCGCTGTCATCGTCTTCGCGTCGACGAATATCGACGACGCGTTCGTCCTGGTTGGCTTCCTGGCCGATAAAAATTTCCGCGTACGCGATGTCGTTATTGGCCAGTATGCCGGTGTTAGTGCACTTTGTGCAGTGAGTGCGATCGCCGCGCTGATTTCCCTCGTGATTCCACCGGCGTACATCGGTCTGCTAGGCCTTATTCCGATTGGGATTGGAGCCAAAAAGCTGTCCAACCTATGGCGCGGAAAGGAGAACAAGGAAGAGGATTCGCAACCCGTTTCCAGCATCGGAGCACTCAGCAAAAGCTTGGCAGTAGCGGCGGTGACGATGGCGAACGGCGGCGATAACATCGCAGTCTATACCGCTCTTTTTGCCACCCGGAACGGTCATGAGGTGTCCGTATTGGTGATCGTGTTCGCGTTGATGACGGGTCTCTGGTGTCTCGCCGCTCACTGGCTCGTGAGTCATAGGGCTCTAGGCGCGCCGATTCGCCATCATGCCCACCGCGTGGTGCCTTTCGTGCTGATTGGGCTAGGGATCCTAATCTTAATGAAAACCGGCACCTTTCGGCTCCTGAAGTATTGAAGATTCTTTGCGATTATCGTGGGAAAAAATGCTTTCCGACGATGTGAAACAAATAAGATACTGAGACCCTGCACCACTAAGCATGCGAATTGGCGAACTTGCGAGATCGGTCGGTGTGAGCGTCGAGACTATCCGATATTATCAACGGATCGGTCTGCTCGAGCTTCCGCAGAAGCCCTACGGAGGGATACGCTCCTACGGCACTGAAGATTTGCAAAGAGTGCGTTTCATCCGTCGCGCCCAGCACCTGGGATTCTCGCTTGACGATATCTGCGCGTTGCTGGAGCTCTCGAGTTCCGATTGCGAGCAGGTTCAAAAACTTGCCGCGGAAAAGCTGAACCTGGTTCAGGAAAAACTCGGCCAGCTTCGACGGATCGAATCAGTCCTGACTAAGACTCTCGAACAATGCGTAAAACGCAAAGGCTACCAGCCGTGTCCGGTCATCGAATCGCTCACTGAATCAAGATAGCCGTTGACACCGTACCTAGGTACGGAGCGTAGGATGGGTTGTCGAAGAAATTCATCCTATGAAACGAACGATGGTAACTGCTGGCGTTTTAAGTTTGCTCGGCACGTCATTCGCCTTCGCCGAAGATACCAAGATTGCGGCGAAGACGGATCGCGTTAGTCTGTTCGAAGTACCTTTACGATGCGAAGCAGCGCCTGAGATCGGTTGTGGCAGCCGTTCCAAGCCAATTCTGCTGGAGCTCGAGCGTGAACCCATCATCACGGGAGCTTGGCTCAACGACACCGGAACGGTGTTAGCCGTCGTTGGGACGGATGGCTCTACCAGCGATTCCCGGTCCAAGGCGATTCAAACAATCTTGGGAAAGAACGGAGCGACGGGAACCGAATTAGAGGCCGAAACTCGTGCGGTCCAATTAGAAAGTTTCGTTTCGGGAAAGGACTGGTATCGGGGTGCCGAGGTGGATAGTCTCAGCAGACGGGAAGCTAGGGCGATTGCCGCGAGACTGCTGCATCGCATTCAGGCTAAGATTCCACTAGCGCAGGAGAAAGCCAAAACGCTCGAGGCTAGTGTGGCCAATGTTTTCGAACGCCGATTTATTGGCAGCTCTAACAACTCAGATCCAAAATGCAAAAGAGAACAACTCGTTGAAGAACTGTCGACAATCGCGCACGAGAATCTCGACGAAAAAGAGGTCGTCGCCTTCCAAGAAGCAGTCGCCAAGGGGATCCGGCCAAAACCCGACGACCAAGAAACGAAAACCGAAAAAACAGCGCCGGACTGCTGCTCTCCAAAATCGGCTGTTCAAAGCTGAACGGAAGTTTCAATGTTTACACAGAGAAAATCTACTACCCAGAACGGAATCGGGTTTCTGGTTGCTGGGATGTTGACGGCAATCGGCGCATCAGCCTGCTGCCTAGGTCCCCTTGTTTTGCTTGCTCTCGGGGTAAGTGGCGCATGGATAGGCTCTCTGACCGCACTCGAACCTTACCGTCCGATTTTCATCGGGCTCACGCTGCTGTTCCTTGCGTTTGCCTTTCACCGCCTCTATTTGGCGCGCCCGGTCTGTTCACCTGGATCTGCCTGCGCGAGTCCCCGCACTCTAAATCGCCAACGTTTGGGATTCTGGATCGTTACGATCCTACTCCTTGGCCTAATCGCTGTACCCTGGTTTGCCCCGCTGTTTTATTAATTAAAAAATCCTAATGAATCGTTTTGTCTTACTCGGTACCCTCGTCGTACTCCCTTTCACCCTATCTGCTGGAACCTTGCAAACCGTCACTCTCGATGTACAAAATATGACCTGTGCGGTTTGTCCGATCACAGTTAAGAAAGCACTAGAAAAAGTGCCCGGGGTAACGGACGCAAAAGTCGACTTCGATAAGAAAACCGCGAGCATTTCGTTTGATCCTGATAAAGCGAGTCCCGCTGCACTGGCCAAAGCGACTGCAGATGCGGGCTATCCTTCCACCGTCCATAACTGAATCGGGTATGAGCGAAGTTCTTCTTGAATCCGTGCTAGCGTGCCCGGTTTGCGGCTTCGCTCAGCGAGAAACAATGCCGACCGACGCATGCCAATTTTTCTACGAATGCTCTAACTGCAAAACGCTGCTGCGCCCTAAGCTTGGCGACTGCTGCGTTTTTTGCTCTTACGGTTCGGTAAAATGTCCGCCGATGCAGGATGAAAATCGGCCCGGTTGTGCTGCTGAATAACTCGAGCCGCTTTTCCAGGCCGATCTCCAGTACAGATCGTAGTCGCAATCGGACGCTGTTGTCGTTGGCGAAGGACACGAAGGTGTTTACATCGGAAGTGGCGATGGAACGGCGACAGGTGATCGGCTTCGCGGAACAGTTCGTTGGTCACTATGGTCCGGGAACTGCCTTTATCCCCTGGTGCGGAGCGGCCAGTCAGTGCCCGAGCGCCTCCCTCTTTGCACCATCAATCCCGCGGGGTTCATCGAAACGCAGGACGGAGCTCGAATCCGATTCAATGGCAGAGGTTATAGCTTTCGCAGCTCTGAAAAGTATCAAACGAACCTCACGCTAGTTTTCGGCACCGAGGATGTCCGTTATGAGTGGCTGAGGAAGGTGGTTGTCGTACTGGAAGGCGAGTTCGATGAGAGGACGGCCGGGCAACTTGAAACGTTTATGTTCCTGCTGGAAGCCGCTAATGATAGCCCGCGGTTAGCGATTAAACCACGAATGGACACGAATTAAAGACCGGTTATTCGTGTGTATTCGCGTCTATTCGTGGTTTAAAATTAGATTTTATGGGACGTCAGTGGCTCCAAGCAAAACGGGAAGTAGCTCACCTAAAAAAGGGTCAGGTCGTCGGTAAACTGGTCAAAGAAATCATGGTGGCCGCCAAATTGGGTGGCCCTGATCCCGCCGGAAATGCTCGGCTCGCGATGGTCATAGAAAAGGCCAGAAAGGCGAGTGTTACTCGCGATGTAATCGAGCGGGCGATTAAGAAGGGAGCGGGAGTCGGTGATGAGAAACTCATTCTGCACTCCGTCATCTTCGAGGGTTACGCACCCCACAAAGTCCCGGTGATCGTCGAAGTACTGACCGATAACCAGAACCGAACTGCGCCGGAGATTCGCTCACTCTTTAAGTCAGGCCAGCTGGGATCGCCTGGCAGCAATAAATTTCTGTTCGATCACCTTGGGCTGGTCGAGGCCTTTCATCCCGGAGACAACATTGACGTGGAAGCCGCGGCCATTGAAGCGGGTGCTAACGAAGTGGAACCCCTTTCCCAATTGGAAAACGACAGCGTACCGGAAGGGGTGACTGGCGCGCGTTTTATTACCGATCGATCGACCACTCATGCGGTTTCCCAGGCATTAGCAAAAGAAGGCTGGTCCGTGGTCACCAGCGAGACTGGTTATCTGGCCAAGCAGTTTCCGGAGCTTTCCGAACCCCAGCGGACAGAAGTGGGCGAGTTTCTCCAGGCACTGGAAGATCATGATGATGTCCATCGAGTCTGGGCGGCGATGAAGTAAGGGATAGAATACGGAACACGGAATTCAGGAGTCAGGAGCCAGGACCCAGGAGTGGGTAGGGCGAAACAGATCCGGCGAAGGCAGGATCTGTGAGCCTGTCTTAGGCCTGAACGGCATCTAAAAAGCCGCAAAAACAGAGGCTTTGCCAACTATGAGACATCAGGACGAGAATCATTTTTCCCGACGGCAATTTTTGTTGACTAGCGCCTTGGCCGGAGGCGGTTTAATGCTTCCAGCCTCTATCAGAGCGCAGAGTTCGATGCAGATGCCAATGGCGTCTGCGACATCAACGCCTCAGGTCAAGACCGGACCGGCGGAAGTGAGTTTGCGAATTGGGCCCGTGCTAGTCGACGTCACTAAGGACAAGACCATCAGTACAATTGGCTACAATGGCCAAGTGCCAGGACCGCTGATCCGGTTACGAGAAGGGCAACCAGTTTCGGTGCAGGTCTTTAACGACACTGACACCCCCGAGTTTGTCCATTGGCATGGCCAATTCATCCCGTCGGAAGTCGATGGTGCCGGCGAAGAGAAGAGCATCGTTGTGCCCCCTCGTAGGCAAGTGAGTTATCAATTCACTCCGCGGCCGGCCGGGATTCGCTGGGTGCATACGCATGTGATGCCTGGAAGCAATCTCTACGGTGGGTTGTATACGGGACAGTTCGGAATCGTCTACGTCGAGGCGAATCAAGATTCCGGAAGCTATGATCAGGAAGTGTTTCTAGCCACACACGAGTTTGACCCTTTCTACACCGCCAGCGAGATGGAAGAGGAGGAGGGCAAACCAGAGGACCCAGCTCTGGAAGCCGAAGTAAATGCCGATAAGACTCAGAAATCCAACGGCTGGGAAATCGGTTACCGAACCTTTACGATCAATGGCCGATGCCTGGGGTACGGGGATCCAATCCGCGTTAAGGAAGGTCAGCGAGTCATGTTTCGTATCCTTAACGCCAGCGCCACCGAGACGATCGAATTGGCTTTGCCGGGTCACGAATTTCACGTCGTCGCGCTGGACGGTAATCCGGTGCCTCGTCCGAATAAGGTCAAAGTGCTCCAGCTCGGATCTGCGGAACGCGTTGACTCGATCGTGGAGATGAAGAATCCGGGCGTTTGGATCCTCGGTACTCCCATGGACGAAGATCGTAATCGCGGGATGGGGATCGTCGTGGAGTACGCGGGCCGAAAGGGCAAACCGCAATGGCATCCTCCCGGCAAATCGGATTGGAACTACCTCCTGTTCAGTGAATCAAAATCAGCACTCGCGCCAGACGAAGTAATTCCGATGGAGATTGCGAAAATCACCGGCGGCAGAGGCGGATTCAACGTCTGGACGATCAATGGCCAGCCTTACGATCAGAGTCAGCCGATCAAGATTCACCAGGGTCGCCGTTACCGACTCGCGTTGGTCAACAAGAGCGACGACATGCAT
>JBEEIB010000631.1:0-12485 GCA_041167675.1 Verrucomicrobiota bacterium | reverse complement strand
TCTGACGGTTACCTACGTAGAAGGTCCAGCGACCGCGACCAAGGATGCGACCCCTTGCTGGATCACAGAACCCTCGCCCGATCACTTTAGAACCAGCCGGAATCAATATGTGCCCAGCCGCCCCAACCACATCCTCGTAAACATTCCCGACGATCATTACCTTCTCGTCTAGGTTATTGACCGCGCGTCCGACCTTGCAACTAACAGTAATTTCATTCTCGGACTGATCTCTGTCGGGGCCGCAGTAGACAGAGAAAAAGCTCATCTGACCTGGCCCGGGGGTTGGGGCTAGCAATACCTCTCGCGATGCTTTCTCAATAATTACTGGTGAACTCGCGAGTTTTAATTCAAGCGACCGGGCATGCTCCGCTTCCGCCTTGACTAATAGGATGAGAAAGACGTAGGCCAACATGCGTAAGTGAGTTTCCGATTGACGGAAGTTATCCTCTTACAAATAGAGCCGCGTGGTGATCAAGCACGGCGAGCTCTATTATTGTAATTTTCATTCCTCACTCGGTGCGTACATCGCGTCCAGCGCTTTTGCGATATCGCCAATGCGTTCGCGCATACCCGGTAGCAGACCTCGGCCTTCATGCGCAATCAAAATACAGACCCTGTGTTCCAGAAATACACTGATTGGAATGTCGGCAAGTAGCGTAACAGCAACAACATTGGAACCATTCAGGGCATCAACAAATTTCCGGCTTGCTCGGAGCAGGTCGGGTGCGGCGAAAGCGGCACCCAAGTTGAACCCTTCCGGCAGATCTCCACCCATTACTGTTCCGTCTTCCAATAGGATCAACGCGCCTTTCACTTTAGGGAAAGCACGCAGCAGCTTTGCTACCTGGCGCGCGTCAAGAAAATCATCTGTGAGAAAGATCTCCTGAAGACGCTCCAATCCCACACGGCGGAGCGGCTTGTCCAAGACTGGCGCGGCGAATTCAGAACTGGTCTTCGGCGCGACCGATTCCACGATTTCTGGGCTCGTCCGGATTTCTGGATCTGGCGAGCTCACTTCGAGTTTTCTATCACCGGTACGCGGACCAACGTTTGGAAGGTCCTTGAACGGATCAGAGCCTATCTTCGCTGAGCGTGACTCTGGCGCGGCAGGGGATGGCCAGGTCACTTGAACTGCCGGAGGATTCGGCGGTATTGATTGAGGTTTTTCCCGAATCAACGGAAACGGGCTCAGTTCTTCGGCTAACTGAGGTTGGTTCCCGGTTTCAGCTCTAGCCGGATCAGATTGGGCAGCTCGCTCCAATTTAGAAAATCCTTCGTCCTCGCGTGCAACCTGAGCAATCGGAGTATCGAAATCGGTCGGTGGTGCAGTAGGCGTTTCTGTGTTTGCAGCGCGCAAGCAATTCTGAAGTTGAAGGACAACGGTCTTCAGCGAAACAGGGAATTGGACATCATCTTTTATCGCCGGTGGAACCAGCGCCGGATAATTGCGACGAAGGATACCTGCGGCAATTACCACCCGCCCCTCCATCAGGCCATTGGTATCTCTAAATTGGACGCGAATTTCTGAATGATTGACGCTCGGCCAATTCAGAGTGCCGCTGCCAGAATCACCATCGATGAAATCTTCTGGCCGCAACAGGATCGTTTGGTCGGCCAATTCGGCCGCTTCTTCCAAGCTCGCCGGGTTAGAGGTCTCGGCGCCACTCTGACCTTTCAAGTTCCGGAAGAGGTAGTTTCCAAATTTAGGTGGCATTGGCTTGTGTTCGCTTTTGTGGTTTCTGATTGAAGCATGAACAATATCGGCGAACTTCTCTTTGCAAAAAATGTGTCAATGGCGGCCAAATGATCGAGCAGAGCTTTATACGCTAGTCTTTGGAGCCAATGAGGAGTTAGAAGCTGCTGAGATCTTCGGTTTTATGCGCGCGCTCTTCTTCCCTGCACTTGCGCCAGCCTTACTCATCCTACGGGATCTCCGCTCGGAATGATCGTTACCCGATTTAGACGATGGCTCCGCAATTGTTTCCTTTGCAAGTATATTGACCTTGCGCTGCCGCGGTAGGGAAAGCTTAAGTCGAGTTTCTGGAGTTTGCCTCAATACGCGCGTCGCTCGCTTTCTTTTAGTCGCTCCAGCGGATTGATCGGATGGGTTTGTTTTATCCGACTCGTTATTCGGTGAAGCCGGCTGAGACTCTGGCGGCGGGTTTGAGGTTCCAAGAGCAATTGTTGATATTGAACTGACCAAAGGATGAGAGATTTCGGAACGCCGAAACATCTTCGAGATCCATTCTCTAGCTCGACTCAATGCGGCTCGGATCACATTGGTGAGAACATGCGAAACAGCTATCAATGATTGAGAAATCATCGAAATCAAACTTTCCGAACCGAGATCTCGATGACGATGGTGATTTTCGCTGCCGGCGACACGCGGATAATCACGGCCGCCATACCCGCTGCCATCATTCGCTGAGGCTCGCCAAAGCCGGCGAAGACAGCCGACAGCAACGAGACCTAGCCAAAGCGATATAGCAACAGTCGCGAACGAAAACAGCATCGAGCGTTGCTTCTAACTGAAATACTAGCAACGTACAACAAAAATGTTTTATATACTTCAACCGGTTTGCGGTTTCTCTTGCTGATCGCTGACTTGGTAGAGGCGACCTTTCCAGGTGACTCCTTTGCCTAATGAACGGCGCAAGCTGTTCAAGGCGATGGCTAAAGCGAGCAGATATCCGAAAGGATGAAACAACACGCTGATCCAAGAAGTGCGGTACCGGATAGTAATCGAGACGCGAAGCAGTAAGATCAAACCGATCAAGAGGCAGAGCTCCCAACCGGCGAGCCATGGTAGCGCGAAAAAAGGCACGGCGAACACGACGATTTGGCTGAGAACCAGGATCGTAAACGCGACGAAATCGTTCTCAAAGAGCGGCCAAAGGTTTTTGGTGAACCCTTCCCAGAGATCGGGAAAGGAATGGTACATCCGGCACTGGACCAGAGCCGTACCGTCACAACTGGTGAGGCGTAGCCCTTCTCCGGTGGCAGCGGCTACCGCTCGGGCCAGAGCAATATCTTCCACCAAATGATTGGCGACCGCGGCGTGACCGCCGATGCGTTGATAAGTTTCCCGACGGATACAGATAAATTGTCCATTGGCAGTTCCGAGGTTTCGTAGCCAATTTGCTCCCATCAATCGCGCAAGCCGGGTATTCCGTTGAGCCAAGGACAATAACCAGTGCGGGAGGCACGCGGCAGCAGCCACGAACAGGAACGGAATCATCAATCTTTCAGCAAACGTCCGGGTAATTTGACCGGCCCAGGCGGTGAGGAGGTCTGAGCGTTCCCGGAGCGCTACGGTGATAGCAGCGGAGATGGTGGTGGGATCATGAACCGTATCCGCATCGGTAAACAACAAGAACTCGCCATGAGCGACCTGGGAAAGCTGATGACAAGCCCATGGTTTGCCGATCCAATTTGGTGGTAAGGGGCGGCCCGCAATCAGTCTGAACTGAGCAACTGGAACGGTCGAGAATCCAAGCTGTTGCACCAGGTTGGCGGTACCATCGTCGGATTGATCGTCCAAAACGATGCATTCAAAATGGGGATAGTCCTGAGCAAGCAGGGATTGCAGACAGGGGCCGATGCGCCTGGCCTCGTTTCGGGCTGGCACCAGGACCGACACCAGCGGACATTTTTCCGGAACCGGTCCGGACCGAAGCCAAACCACGACCGGCAGATTAGCGATGAATTGCACCAGCAGCAAAACCACGATCCCGATTGATCCCCAGAGCCAGAGATGAATGAGCCAAGACATTGAGCGAGGAGAGTTAGTGGACCTGCCTCGCAACACCTGATGAGGCCGTCCTGGGGTTGGGATCGATCGGCGAATTATCCAACGGTTAGTAAAATCGTGCTTATCTAAAATGACACTCTAAATTGAGATTGGTCCCGCGGGCAACGTCGAAAGAGCAAAATGACTTAACGGTCATGGTCGGTACGGCTCACAATTGTGAGAGCAATTCGCTAACGGTCTCATGGGCGAAATCGAATCCATCATCCCATTGGCTTGCGCGCGGTCCGGCAATATTCAAGACCTCGATCTGATGCAGCTTACAAAATCCTCTGATGCGCTCGGCGGCCGCCTCCGGCAAACAGAGTTCGGCATCAATCAGAAGATAAGGCCTCTGGAGAAAGAGGCATGCCTGCAGTGTCTTCTCCGTACCGCCGGACGGCGACTCGAAATAGAGAATGGCGGTGCCATCGGATTCTGCCACATTCATTAAGGTGCGTTCTAAAGGCCCGCCCCGGTCGAGCGCGGTAAGCGGATACCGATCGGGAATGACGCCGTCTTCAGCCGAGCGCTCGGCTGGACAATAGCCGCCGATGGGAAAGCCGGCTGCCAGCGCCGCATCTAAGGCTCCTCGGTCAACACCGGTTTGGCCTCCAGAAATGATCCGCATCAAAATCGTTCTCCATCAATCGATCATCTTGAGCAACTGCTGGCAGGGTGGCATAAAGAGCGGTAATGGACAGGCTTTATTCCTTGGCGGCGTTCGCGACAATGTTTCTGACCGGTTGTTCAGTGGTGGAAAATACCGCTTACGATGTCCGCGGTCTGCCGCCGGGAAAAGTCGCGATCGTGATCGATCTGACGGATCAACATGCTTATCTGTACGCGGGGCCGGAACAGGTTCTGAGCGCACCGATCTCCTCCGGCCGGGAAGGGCATAACACCGCGGCCGGTAAATACCATATTATCGAGAAGGATATCAATCATCGATCGAGCGTCTATGGTGCCTACGAAAGGGATGGTATGATCGTGAAAGAGGATGTGAACACGCTGAAGGATCCAAAACCGCCCGGGACCTATTTCGTGGGCGCGCCGATGCCGTACTTCCTCCGTATCTATGACGGAGTTGGTATGCACGAAGGCTATCTTCCCGGTTACCCGGCATCACATGGTTGTATTCGGATGCCGGGATCGAAAGCGAAGCGTTTCTTTGGCGCGGTCAAAGTCGGCACGCCGGTTACTGTGCGCAGATAGCCGCGAGTAGGCGGTTATCGCTTCTCTTTGACGGTCGGCGCCGGGTTGGAAACGTCGATCTTCGTTCTGATCCAGGATTTCAGCAATTCCTGCTCGAAATAGAACTCGTCGTATTTGAGCTGGATATCCTCAATAGTGAGGTTTGGGCTAAAACCCACATACGATGCATCGGTCGCCGCGCTCGAGCCGTGCATCAGCACGCGGCCCCTGGGGTCGGTCAATGTGTAGTTGAAATAGAGCCTTACCGGGTCCCGGCCGTTCCCGTTGTAGAAACGGATCTGCCGAAAATTGGGGCCCAGCCGAGGTTCATACCGCCCGCCCAGATCGATATCGGTGAACTGAAAGGTCAGCGTGCAACCGGGCGCTACTTTGGCCAGCGCGGGCCCTAGCTTGGAAGGCATTTCGCGGGCAAATCTTGCGGCGGTTTCTCGCTCACTGCGATCTTGAACAACAAAATCGGTAAAATATCCTGACGACGTACCGCTAAATTTCTCCGGGTGAGAGTAGGTGATAACTACATTAGCCGGAGAAGCAGCCAAGGCGGAGGAGGCGGTCACCGCCAGAAACAACGTCAGAGGGCGCCACAGGCAATTCTTTTTCATAACCTATTGATCCTTACAACCAGTCTACCGCATTAGACAGATTTCGCATTTGATTTATTCCCAGCTGGCTTCTCATTTTCAAGACGCGGAAACCCTTTGCAAACCACGGTGGTGTAGGATACCGAAGATTCCCGGCTTTATGTATCCCAAAAAGGTCAGCATTTACGATACAACCCTGCGCGATGGTACGCAGGCAGAAGGCATCTCATTCAGCGTTCAGGACAAGATTCGGATCGCGGAAAAACTCGACGCTTTCGGGATTCAATACATTGAGGGGGGATGGCCGGGCTCCAATCCAAAGGACATCGAGTTTTTTGCGGAGGCGAAGAAGCGGCCATGGAAAACGGCCAGATTATGCGCCTTCGGCAGTACTTGCCGAGCGAATCTTCGACCGGAGGAGGACACTCAAGTCGCGTTGCTGCTTGAGGCGGAAACCCCGGTCGTAACTATCGTAGGAAAGAGCTGGCGCTTTCATGTGGAAGAAATCCTGGGCGTTACGGTGGAAGAAAATCTGCGGATGATCCGCGAGACGGTGGCTTATCTGAAGGCCTGCGGGAGAGAGGTTATTTTTGATGCCGAACATTTTTTTGACGGCTACAAGGACGAAGCAGCCCACGCATTGAAAGCGCTTCAAGCTGCGGCCGAAAGCGGGGCTGACCTGGTGGTACTTTGCGATACGAACGGAGGAACGCTTCCGCACGAGATCGAACGGATCACGCGTTCGGTGGTTGAGGCGCTGAGTGTGCCGGTTGGCATTCATACCCACAATGATTGTGAGCTGGGGGTGGCTAACGCACTGGCTGGATTGCAGGCGGGAGCCGTCCAGGTGCAAGGCACGATAAACGGATACGGCGAACGGACCGGAAACTGCAATTTAACGAGCGTCATTCCCGTCGTGCAGCTCAAGCTCGGAATCGAGGTAGTGCCGGATCTGCGGAAACTGCGGGAACTATCGTTGTTGGTCGATGACCTGGCGAACTGCCAGCATAATATCCGAGCTCCGTTTGTCGGGTCTACATCGTTCACGCACAAAGGAGGCCTGCACGCCAACGCGGTAATAAAATTGGCAAAGAGCTACGAACACATTGCGCCGGAATCGGTCGGCAACTTTCAGCACATTGTCGTCTCCGAGCTTTCGGGACAGAGCAATATAATTGCCAAAGCGCGTGAGCTCGGGTTTGCCTTGGAGAAAGGTTCGCCCGCGGTGTCGGCGATTTTGCGGGAAGTCAAGCGACTCGAACATCTCGGTTACGAATTTGAAGCGGCTGAAGCATCATTGGAATTATTGATCCGAAGGGTCCTTAGCAATCCGGAACCGCTCTGGGAATTGTTGGAGTATCACTGCACCTATATCCGCTCGGTGCGCAATCGGTATGAGACCTGCGAGGCGACCGTTAAATTGCGCGTTGGCAAGGAGAACTACTACATGGTGGCAGAAGGCGATGGGCCGGTAAATGCCCTGGACGCAGCGCTGCGGAAGGCTTTAAAGCCGGTCTACCCTGAGATCCAAAAGATCACGCTCGACGACTACAAAGTCAGGATTATCGGTTCACATATCGGTACCGAGGCGCGGACGCGGGTATTGGTCGATTCAACCGACCACCATGAAAACTGGCGCACGGTTGGTGTTTCGGATAACATAATCGAAGCCAGTTGGTTAGCGTTGGTGGATAGCTACGAATATAAATTGCGGCGCTCCTGATCTCCTCACTTGGGCCGGGTAGTCCGGTTTCTATTAGTCCTAACCTATCCTTATGGCGTCGCTTACTTTCCTCGGCACCGCGCCAGGATATCCTACGGCGAACAAAAACCATACCGGCTTATTGCTGGATACAGGTAGACAGAAGATCTTGATCGATGCCGGAGAACCGAGTGCTCGTACTCTGATTGAAATCGGAGTCGACCCAGCCGATCTCGACGCGATAGTAGTAACGCACGGTCATTCGGATCATACCGGCGGTTTGCCGATGATTATCCAGGCGGCATGGATAGTCGGTCGACAAGCATCGCTCCCCATATTTTTGCCAGCGGAACTGATCGACCCACTCCGGAACTGGTTGAGCGCATCATATATCGGTCCGGATTTCTTGTCTTTCGAACTTCTCTTTCATGCCTGGGAAGACGCGCCGATCCATTCTGTGTGTGGTTGCGAGATTACGCCGACACCGACGACTCACTTGCAAGCGTTGGTCGACCGATTCGGGAATGGGCGATTTCACGCCTTCAGCCTGGCGATTCGGCATCCTATCTTCGAGTTTGTTTTCTCCGGAGACATTGGAACCCCGGCCGACCTAGCCAAGCCTCTCAAAGCTGGGACAGACCTTTTGGTATGTGAGATCGCGCATTTCGAGCCGCAAACGCTTTTTGAGTTTCTTTCTTCGCGCAGAGTTACGCGGCTAATCTTGACACATGCGTCAGAAGAGGTGGCGGCAAACATCGAGGCGGTGTTAATCACTGCGCGCAAACTGCTGACGCGGACCGAAGTCTGGTATGCCGCTGATCGAGAGCGGTTGGAGTTGAACCGCTGCGTCTGAGTCTTCGAGCAGTTCTGTATTTGTCATTAGCATTGTTTGATTCTCGCCAGCTAGAATGGACTTAGTCCAGAGTGGCGAAACCATCGATATACGCGAAGCCGAGCGCATCTGTCCCGGACCTTGGCGTAGAAGGCAGAATTCATGGAACCGCCCCTTTTCCAGTAATACGGCTCGCGTGGCGCAAAAGCCACACTATGAAGGTTTGTCAGCCGCTTTTAGGTGCACGCAGAAACGGCAAATTCTCAGAAGTTCCACATTTTCTTGGCCCCGAGATCAGCTCGACGCCGCATTAACCAGTATAGCCCGTCATAGGCGACGAGCCCAACAAAGCCGATATCAAAAAGAACAACAGTCGATCTACCTATGTTACAGGCCGCCAAAACAGAGATGCAGCGCCAAATCGCAATGTAAACTAATGATTTCAAAAATGCGAAAGCCTCATGAAAGATCAACATGCAAACAAAACGCAGAACTCGGCAGCGAGGGTTGACGCTCGTGGAGCTACTCGTTGTTTTGACTATCATCGCAACCCTGGCCGCGATCATCTATCCGGCCATCATCGACTCAATGAAGAAGTCCCAAGCAGCGATGATCGCCGATCGCTTGGATGCGATTCAAAAAGCCAAAGTGCAGTAACAACTCGATGCTGAAGCGGCCGTTTCGCCTTCGCCAACACCTTTTCCCGATTCGGCTGCGGTAGATTTCAACTCTTTGAGAAAGTACCTGCTGAGATTTGGTCAACAACTCAGTCAGCCGGGCGACCTCGATCAGGGTACGGGAGGGAGGTTCGATCTCGGGATTTGGGGTGGGGGTCCTTCATTCAAGCCCGACGACCCGAGCAACAATCCGTACATAGCCAAGTATAATATTCCGATCAGTGCTCCCTCCGCCACGCCGGCAGGTCAGTAGCATTGATACACTACTGGTCGCAATCTGGAACTTCGGTACTGAGGCAATGGGTCGATACGACTATGTCACGCAAAAGGCAAAAGGCGCGCCCTACATAAGGGCGAGCATAGACGCCGCGTCGGCAGCTGAGTTGAATCTTCGTCTGATTAATCTCAATCGACCCGTAATTCACGTCGAGTCGGCTGAGAGACAGAAGATCAACGATCAGTCGATCCGAGTATCGCTCCGGACAAAGCTAACCTTTATCGAGCAATTGGAGACAAGCGCGTATCTGGGAATGGATTTCCGAACGGCGCTTACGATCTGTTTGAACACCACCTCGCAGCACACAAAGACCAGCCGACGGATGGCATCAGTGATCGCCGAGCTCCGAGATAGAGTCTCGCGAGGCTCCAGTTTTTCGCAGGCGATAAGAGTCTACCCGCAGATATTTGATGATGTTGCTATCGGCCTCATCGCGGCCGGAGAGGAGGGAGGGACTCTCAGCGAAGCGCTGACCAATGTGCGCAAAATCTGGGCCCGCAACGATGATCTGCAACATCGCTTGCTCATGATGCTAATCTACCCGGTCATCGTTTTATTGGCGGCCTGCGGAGTAGTCTGGCTCTTGCTGACCAAAGTGGTGCCGCAATTCATTCATGTTCTTGCGGAAATGCATGCGGAACTCCCGCTTCCAACCCAAATCTTGTTACAGATTTCTCGACTCAGTTCGCAGCACCCGATCCTGCTGTTGTTCGGAGTTGCAGTAGTCACAACTGCGATCCTACACCTACCAACGCTGGTGAAGCGAACACCCCGCTCGCACGGCCTGGTGTTGCGCGTCCCCGTATTTGGTAAACTTCTATTGTTGCTAATTCGGGCAAATTTCAGTCGCACGTTTGCCCAACTCAAAACGGCTCGGGCAAAAACTACACAGGCGTTGCTGCTCTGTCGGGATCTCTCATGGAACTATGAGTATCGGTCTGCGGTGGCTCGTGCTCTGGTGCGAGTGCATCGAGGAGAGTCGCTCGCCGCTGCTCTTCGCAACGATATGGAGATCTTCGGCGATTTGGTGGTAAACGGGTTGACCTTCATGGAGGCTTCCGGCGCCGGCA
Source organism: Verrucomicrobiota bacterium (assembly GCA_041167675.1). GTDB lineage: Bacteria > Verrucomicrobiota > Verrucomicrobiia > Chthoniobacterales > JAFAMB01 > DASTDH01. Next base: position 2,344 of record JBEEIB010000631.1, on the reverse strand, counting down.
GCGAAGGACTATTTAGACTTACGGAATTACTCGAACGAAAGCTTGATAGCTACCTCGGTGCGATTCGGCAAATCCTGGATCCAATGCTGATTGTCATTCTAGGCGTAGTGATCAGCGGGATCGTATTCGCGACTTTTCTTCCCGCAGTACAAATCTTGCAAAATATATAGAACACAAGAGAAATATGTTGTTTATACGAAGAGTGTCTGCTAGAAACCAAGCGCCATGAATTACTCGTTTGTTCATTATTTTCGGAATTTCCCGCTACGCTATTACGTGGCTGGTGGATTGCTTTCTCGTGATGAACCGAGCGTCTTGTTTTTTCTTTCATCTGACACTGCATCAGTACTAGTCATTCGACGTCGTTGTCCGGTAGCCTACGAAGATAGAATTGGTGAAATCGCTGATCATCCGCCGATACCCGGGCTTCCCCGGGCGCCCGTTACAATCACAAAGACGTTTGCGGCAAAGCTATTGGCCAGAAATCGGGTCCACGGCTTGCCGAAACTCGCTCTCGTCCCGGACTTTGGCGCCGAGGATCTCTACTGCAATATCCACAATACCAGAAACCTTCGTGACTATTCGGTCGAAGGTCTTTTGGAGAGTCTGCACGAAGAACCCCGACAGGTAATCGGTGTCTGGGACGACAGGCGTGATTTCCGCTGGTCGGTTTTAAGTTCCGACCTCCAAGAGGTGACGGGGCGCATCGACCGCAATCACAGTCATTTGATGATTGTCGGGGTTCCGAGAGAATACTGCGAGGAATGCGAGACATGGGCAGAGGCTCAAAAAGGATCATTATTTGGAATCATACCTGCTCCGATTGCGTGTTTGCGTTGGTTTATCGAGAAAATTCCTATCGGCCAGCGCACGGGCTTCTTTGTCCTCCAATTAAAGCAAACCATTGTCATAGCGGCAGTTCAAAACCGGGCGCTCACATTAATTCGGCAGCACGAGAATGATGTCGATTTTGTAGAAAAGGAATTAGCCGCGATTGCTGCCGAACTAGATACGACTCAGCAACCCTACATCTGCGTCTGGTCCTCCGGTGGGTCACCGAAGCTCCTGGCGTCGCGATTAGGCGGCCTAGCATTCGACGAGGAAGCCTTGGAAAAGCTTCACGGTTCAGAATTGACGGTCCGCAATGGTCGCGGAACGCGCGACGGGGTTAGGGATGCCAGAGCGTATCTGTTGAGTTGGCTGGAGAGCAAAATTGTATGAAGCATCTATTTATTTCTCGAGAGAGAATCCTACTACAAAGATATAAGCATGACCGAGTGTTTCGAGTCGCCGGATCCTTGCTGCTCGCGGCGACGTTTTTGCAGTTGCCCCTAGGCGTTTTCGGGTTCTTCCTTTGGAACCGTTTTCAAGCGGAGTCGACGGCCAAATCACAAATTGGGATTCGAACAGCCGATTTGCAAAGCCAGAACGCGAAGCTTCGCGAAGTACGCCAAAAGCTCGGGCAAATCCGACAATGGGAGCCAATTTTACGGAATCGTATCCCTAGCAGCGCCATTCTTTCGGCCATCCAAAAAGGAATCCCTTCGGATGTGGCACTCGACTCAATACTTGTTGAGACTGGCAACTATCAGGCCATCTCAACTGTTGGGGGTACCTATCGTGTACCCCAGGACTATATGCTGCTTTTGCAAGCAACTGCCAAGTCAGGTAGCGACGGCGCGGTTGACCGTTTCAAAGAAAGCCTAGCGAAGATACTTCCGCCCGGTTCAGAACTGCGGCGAACCTGGCAACTCGATAAGCGCTCAGACGGATTATTTCCTATTCAAATCCAGTACTCGATCAAACCAACCGGCAACTACTTGAATCTAGGGCTTACTAAGATCTCTGAGCCTGACTCCTTGTGAGTCGTATGCACCTAATGAAACCAGCTCTTCGCATAGTTGTCTTGCTCGGCCTTTCGGTAGTCCTCTTCTTAGCAGGGGAGGCCGTACTCCTCGTCCGGGGTCGGTCTTATCTCGAAGACTTGAGATTGACTGATCAGCTTCAGATCCAAGCAAATGGCAGGCTAGAAGCGGAGATCAATGGTCTGAAGCTGAGTCAGCCGCGAATCGATGCTCTCTTCGCCCGATTGAACGAGTCGGTCGCGAGGACGAAAAACTTGGAATTGAACCGGAGCTCAACCAATCGCTCTCTTCTGGCTAATCGCGAGGCTACCGATCAGGAACCGTTCGTTATTAGTCGCCTTACGGAGATGGGTGTTGTTACTCAGCCGGCTCGCGTTCCCAATGGGGAGACCGCGGCAATCTACCTCGCCGGATCTTCGACTCTCGAGTTCAGTAGAGTCGTTTCGCTAATCGCAGAGCTGGAAAACTCAAATGCATTT
>JBEEIB010000630.1:0-34616 GCA_041167675.1 Verrucomicrobiota bacterium | reverse complement strand
GAGCACAACGAATTGGCTCATATACTGGATCGCATTCGTGAGTCGCTAGGCCGCGAAAAAATCAACGAATACGCAGAAGCTCAAGTAGCTCAAGCGCGGGTTCAATTGGTGCGGTGTCGAGAGGATTTGTCAGAACGGTTACTTGAGTTGGAGAGTTTCCACCGGCGTTCGGCCAATCTCTCCCATCGCCTTTATGACGAGGCTTTAGCCTGTCGGATGAGACCGTTTGCGGACGGCCTTCACGGTTTTCCGCGAATGGTGCGCGATTTGGCGCGCAATCTTGGAAAACAGGTAAGGCTTGAAATACGCGGCCCAGATACCTACGTCGATCGCGATATTCTGGAAAAGCTTGAAGCACCGCTCACCCATCTTTTGCGCAACGCGATAGATCACGGAATTGAGCTACCCGAGGTGCGCTGCGCGACAGGTAAATCTGGTGAAGGCACCATACGGCTGGAGGCCCAGCATAGTGCAGGCAATCTTTTGATTACTGTTTCAGACGATGGCAGTGGAGTCGATCTGGCCGATTTGCGAAATGCCATCGTCCAAAAGAACCTCACAACCCGAGAGGCGGCCGAACAGATGAGCGATAGCGAAGTGCTCGAGTTTCTTCTTCTGCCCGGCTTCACGATGAAGGAGACGGTTACCGATATTTCCGGACGCGGAGTCGGTTTGGATGCGGTTCAGGCCATTGTCAGGGAAGTACGCGGTGCTATCCGCGTCTGGACGGATCTCGGTCACGGAACAACATTGCAAATGCAGCTACCCTTGACCCTCTCCATCGTGAGAGCGTTGCTCGTTGAGATTGGGAACGAGGCGTATGCGTTTCCACTGGTGCACATCAATCGTGCGCTCAAAGTGGCGAAAAAAGATATTGAGGTTACAGCAGGACGGCAGCATTTTCGCTTCGAAGACCGGCAAATCGGTCTTATCGCTGCTAGCCAGATTTTCGGAGGCAGGGAAGACAATCACTCGGGTGAGCAGGTCCCGGTTGTTGTCATCGGCAACAAAGCAAATTTTTACGGTGTCGTGACCGGAAAATTTCTGGGTGAGCGCGAACTCGTAATTAGGCCGTTGGACCCGCGACTAGGAAAGATCAAAGATATCAGTTCCGGAGCACTTCTGGATGATGGTTTACCGGTTTTGATCGTTGATGTAGAGGATCTGATTCGCTCCATCGAAAAATCGATTGAAGCCGGGACCTCGGGTGCAGTGCAAAGTGGGGGCAGGGGAGAGACGCAAAAAAGGCCCAAGCGTGTATTGGTGGTGGACGATTCACTGACGGTACGGGAATTGGAGAAGAAGCTTTTGCAGACTCGAGATTACGAAGTCGAGGTTGCAGTCGACGGAATGGACGGTTGGAACGCTGCCCGGACGGGCCACTTTGACTTAGTCATAACTGATATTGATATGCCGCGCTTGGATGGCATCGAATTAGTGACGCTCATCAAAAAGGATTCAAACCTGAAATCACTCCCGGTGATGATTGTTTCCTATAAAGATCGCGCGGAAGACCGACGACGCGGATTAGATGCCGGAGCAGACTATTACCTGGTGAAAGCAGGTTTCCATGACGAGGCGTTACTCCAGGCGGTTCTAAATTTAATCGGTGAAGCCACGGCATGAGAATTGGCATCGTCAACGATTCGCTAATGGCGACTGAATTGCTGCGCCGGCTCGTCTGCTCTTCTGCGGAGCATCAGATTGCTTGGATCGCACGCGACGGCGTGGAGGCGGTCAAGCTATGTGAAAGAGATTTGCCGGAACTCGTCTTGATGGATCTAATCATGCCGTACATGGACGGTGCTGAGGCAACTCGTCGAATCATGAGTCGCACGCCCTGTCCGATATTGATTGTGACAGCGACCGTTGCAGGAAACGCGGCGAAGGTTTTTGAGGCTTTGAGTGCAGGTGCGATCGACGCCATTCACACTCCGACGGATATTCCATCGCAAAAGACTGGACAGGCGTTGCTGCAGAAGATCAAGAGCATTGAGCGTCAGACCTCTGGCTTGGAGCAGGTGGCCGGCGACCTAGTTCCAAAAGTTGAAGGCACAGCTAACAGGTTAATTCTGATTGGCGCTTCAGCGGGCGGCCCGGCCGCATTAGTCGAGGTTCTGTCCGCTCTACCAGAAGATTTTTCTCCGGCCGTCGTCATTGTTCAGCATATTGGCCAGCTGTTCGCGCCCGGACTGGTGGAGTGGTTAAAGGAGTATTCAAAATTACCCGTGCGTTTGGCTTGTGAAGGCGATTCAGTGAGTTCTGGCAACGTTTTGATCGCCGGCAGCGAAGATCATCTTGTCTTCAAGAATTCCCACGAACTTGGATACACCGCCGAGCCGAAAGAAAATCCATACCGCCCTTCCGTCGATGTGTTCTTCGGCAGTGCAGCGCGCTTCTTTCGAGGACCGATTGCAGCTGTCCTTTTGACTGGCATGGGTCGGGACGGTGCACGAGGTTTAAAAATATTGCGCGATGCGGGATATCATACCATTTCGCAGGACCAAAGCACCAGCGCGGTGTACGGCATGCCGAAAGCTGCCGCCGCGATCAACGCTGCGAGTGAAATTTTGCCGCTGCAGAAGATTGGACCACGCCTAAGGGAACTTTTTAGTCCCCAAACGAGAACAATACAATCCAAGAGAGGAGTAGCTGATCGGTAAACAGACCACCGCCACGAACGGAGGTTGCCAGGGGTCCGTACGGGTAATGCCAATAAACGATTAGCAACGGGCGACAAATGAGTTCGGCAATCAAAAATATCAAGAGGGAGACAGAGAAGATCTTGGTGTTATTAGTCGATGACCAAGCGATGGTAGGCGAGGGCGTTCGACGCATGCTGGAAGCCGATCCGGCGATCGCCTTCCACTATGTGAGCGATCCGAAGGAAGCGCTTGAATCGGCCATTAAGATTGCCCCTACTGTGATCTTGCAGGACCTGGTGATGCCCGGGGTGAACGGACTCGACCTGCTGAAAGAATACCGCAACCACCCGTCCACTCGCGCGGTTCCTGTCATCGTGCTTTCGAGCAAAGAGGAGCCTGCCGTCAAACAGATAGCGTTTGAATCGGGAGCTAACGATTACATGGTCAAATTGCCGCATCGGATCGAATTGCTCGCGCGGGTGCGTTTGCATTCCGAAGCGTACATACACGAGCTGCAACGGCAGAGAGCGTTTCAGGCTCTCGAAGCGAGTCAACGGGAACTGACGGAGAAAAACTGCGAGTTAGAGCTTCTCAACCAAAAGTTGGAGGAGGCAACGCGTTTCAAATCGGTCTTCTTCGCAAATGTGAGCCATGAGGTACGGACGCCATTGATTGGAATTCTTGGGATGGCGGAGGTCCTTTCTGACACGAGCCTCGATACTCGTCAGCGCGAGTTTGTTAATGTCATTCACACCAGCGGGGAGACTCTCTTACACATCATCAACGATATTCTGGATCTGTCCAAGATCGAGTCCGGCAAACTTGAATTGGAGTCAATCCCTTTTGCGCTCCGCGACGTGGTCGATCAGGCGTTGGATCTATTGGCACCTATGGCATTCGACAAGGGGCTTGAAATCAGCGCCTGGATCGACCCACGAATACCTTCCACTTTGGTCGGCGACATCACCAGGGTGAGGCAAGTTCTGCTCAATCTTTTGAACAACGCGATCAAGTTCACGTCGAGCGGCGAAATCTACTTGCAGGTAGAGCCTTCCGGCGACTTCGATAACATGATCAATTTTTGTGTGGAAGATACCGGAGTGGGTATCCCACCAGAGAAACTCGATCGGCTTTTTCGCGCTTTCAGCCAAGTGGACGTGTCGACGAATCGGCGCTTTGGCGGCACCGGCTTGGGCCTGTCAATCTGTCAAAATTTGACAGCATTAATGGGAGGTCGGATTTGGGTGGAAAGCACGGACGGGAAAGGCACCCAATTTCATTTTGTAATCTCACTTCCAGCCGCAGACATTGGGGAGACCAGGCACAAAGGACCGGATTTGCGCGGCAAGCGGATGATTGCGGTGGTCCGCAACGCCCGTCTCGCCCGTCTGCTTGCCACTTGGGCGGAAGAACTTGCCGTGGAATTCACCGTCCGATCCGAGCAACCGGAAACTCTCGATCACGCTCCGCTGGACTACTTGATCATGGACGCCGATCACTGCGAGATTCGGATTCCGCAGTTCAGTCCAAGAACAGTTCTTCTTAGTCGTTCCAAGAACATTTCCGAATTGGCAAACCGTTATCCGAGCGCAACCGTATTGTCGCTTCCGCTTAAGAAGCGCCAGTTCCTCCAGGCCGTTGGGGTGTTAGTCGATACTAACGACGCCAGTCGCTTGCCTGAAACAGTTTCGGAGGCAGATCCGATTCTCTCCGAGCTCAACATTCTGGTGGTGGATGACAACATCGTGAACCGCCTGGTTTGCGTCGCGCAATTGCAAAAGCTCGGGGTTCGGAAGATTTCGGAAGCCGAAGACGGACGTCAGGCAATCGCTGCTGCGCAAAGCCAGGCGTTTGACCTTATTTTGATGGATGTCCATATGCCGGAAATCGACGGTTTGCAGGCCACCCACCAGATTCGTCTCTCATTATCTTATTCCAGACAACCGCGAATCGTTGGGCTTACGGCGACTGCTCTCGGCGAGGAACGGGAAAGATGTCTCGAAGCAGGTATGGATGATAAGCTCACCAAGCCGGTACGCATTCATGAGTTGAAAGAGGTGTTGGAGGCAACCAGCAAAATAGGATCGCCTGATCGACCTTCGCCCCCATTGGGCTCTGATTTGCCGGTGTGCGACGAGCGCCGATTGAAAGAACTTATGGAAGTTGATGAAGCTGACCAGTTTGCTACCAACGTTCTACAACTCTTCATTGTGCAAGCCGAACGGTTGGCACGCCGGTTGCCTGAGTTGGCAGACAATCCGGAGGTCCTTGCGTCAGAGGCGCACAAGCTGAAGGCCGCCGCCGGATACGTTGGCGCGATGCGTGTGACCTATTTCTGCAGCGTCGTGGAGAGCGCTGCGAAATCGTCACATTCTCAAGTCGATCAGAAATCTGTCGCTGAGCTAAAAAAGTCACTAACTGTTTCGGTTGCTGACTATCGAAAACGATTAAAGCCAAAGTGATTTCGTTCGTTGTGGCACCCGAACGGACTCCCTCTGTTCGATGCATTTCTGGCCAGACAAGCTGCATGAGTGGTTTTACTTTAGGCGAACCTTGGTGCGCTTAGGAGAATGAGTAACGAGAGATTGCCTTAGGGCCCGACCGGGGAGAAAGTCGTTTCTTCCGAAACCGCTGCAAAAGGAGTAAAAAAAAGGACGCAAAAGAGAGCAACCAAAAAATGGTAAAGCCGTAAGTTTCTGTTTTTAAGCAACTTATAAAGTTGCATATCAGCTCCCTTTTAAGGCGTTGGTTGTGGGTTCGAGCCCCAGCCACCCAACCCAGTGTCTATTGCGGGAACTCTGGCAGCGCTCAGAATGGTTCGCAGAAAAAATGATGCCTGTGAAAAAGTTGACGGCGAGCGTCGTCGGATGCGGCAGAGGCGGACAATTGAGTCTCCAGGCTCTTGCCGAGTCTGAGTTTTATGCTCTAAGCGCGGCCGCCGATCTCCGGTCTGAAATTGGTGACGAGCTTCGGAAGAAATTTCCAGGTCTTCGGATTTTCGCCGATTTTCGCGAAATGTTCGCAACGTGTCCGACCGATGTGGTTTGCGTTAGCACCTATCCACCTACCCATGAAGAGATTGCTGTCGAAGCATTGAAGCTTCCGCTAGAGGCGATTCTAGTTGAAAAACCGATCGCCGATACGGTTGCATCCGGTCGCCGAATTCTCGATTTTATCAAACAGAGTAAGATCCCGTTGGCGATACCACATGGTCTCATGGTAAAGCGGTGCCCCCTGGAAATTATCGAGCGCGTAAGCAACGGCGAAATCGGGGAGCTAAAATTGGTCGAGATCCAGTCTCCGCGGTTTGATATTATAAGTGCCGGCATCCATTGGCTTCAATTCTCGATCAACCTGAATGCGAACCACCCGGTGGAGTCTGTCCTCGCGGCTTGCGATAAAACAACGCGAACGTTTCGCGACGGTATGAAGGTCGAGACCGTGGCGGTTACTTCAGTGCAGCTGGTTAATGGCGTTCGGATCGTAATGTATACGGGGGATGCCATCCGTTCGAACGGGCGTCGACAAAGTGATGTCACGTTTCGAATTCTCGGTACCGCAGGCCAGATCGAATTCTGGGGCTGGCAGCCGGACTATTATCTAGTCAGCCCGGCTTTTCCCCACGGAAAGTTGTTAGAGCCCGAGGAACAACCTGTTTCCCTCCATCGGCGTCATCTGGAAAACCTAATTCCGATGTTGCAATCAAAGGAACCGGATTATTCCTTACCGGAAAGCTCATTGAAAGCCCTTGAAATCTGCGAGGCTGCATATGTTTCCGCCAAGCATGGCGTTGAAGTTCGTTTTCCTTTTGCTGAGTTCGCATTGCCTGAGCCGAGCGACTGGCAGCCGGGCACGCCTTATTTAGGGGAGGCAAATGCGCGAGACGGCAGGTATCTCTGATGAATAGACCGATCACATTTGGCATCGTCGGCGGAGCATGGCGCGCCGAATTCTTTTTTAGAATCGCCCAGGCTTTACCGGACCGTTTTCGAATTGTGGGATGTGTCGCACGCACGGAGGCGACACGCTCACGGATCGGGCGTGACTGGGGAATCGCAACGTTCAATTCCATAGGCGACTTGGTCAGATCAAAGCCCGATTTTGTCGTTACGTCGGTGCCTTGGGCCGAATCGGCACCGGTCATTCTCGAACTTGCGTCGCATGACGTCGGCGTTCTGGCGGAGACCCCGCCTGCTCAGGATCTCGAGGCCTTGACGAAATTGTGGAAAGAACTGCCAGAGAATGCGCGCGTCCAAGTGGCCGAGCAATATCAGTTTCAGCCCTGTCATGCGGCCAGGCTTGCTCTGGCTAGATCAGGCTTGCTTGGAGAGGTTTCTGAGGTCCAGATTTCGGTTGCGCATGGGTACCACGGCGTATCGCTGATTCGTAAGTTTCTGAACATCGGTTTTGAGCGCGCCTCCATCCGCGCGTTGGAATTCAAGTCTCCGATTGTTGCAGGTTCGACCCGCGCGGGACCGCCGCGGGAAGAACGAAAAATTCTGACCAAACAAACCATCGCGAGCCTCGAATTCGAGGGCAAGCTCGCTGTCTTCGATTTTGTCGAAGATCAGTACTTTTCCTGGATTCGATCGCATCGTGTCCTGGTGCGCGGTGCCCGCGGAGAGATTAACAATCTGGATGTTCGATATTTAATCGACTTCGCGACACCGACGGAGATGCAACTGAAGAGAATGGATGCTGGTCAAACCGGCAATCTGGAAGGTTACCACCACAAAGGTTACATTGCCGGCGCGGCATGGTGGTATCGGAATTCGTTCGCACCTGCGCGATTGTCTGATGACGAAATTGCAATCGCGACCTGTCTTGAATCGATGGCCCGCTATCTGGAAACGGGAAATTCTTTTTATGACCTTGCCGAAGCTTCTCAAGATCATTACCTGAGCATTCTAATTGACGGAGCGGCCAAGAGCGGCAATTCCCTCGAAAGTTCTAACCAGATCTGGCACGGGTAAAGTCACATTTTCTGCAGATTCGGGTGACCGTGACGCTACCCCTGTTGAACGGTCGGGTCGAAGGGCATGCCCTTTTGCGGCGCGGCCTCAGCCCTTCTCGATCATCGCGTAGGCATTGTGGTTATGGATCGATTCGTAGTTCTCAGCTTCGATCTTATACCAGACGATTCGTGGGTCAGCGTTCGCTTTGACCGCGATATTACGCACCAGATCTTCCACGAAAACCGGATGATCGTAGGCATGCTCGGTGACCGCTTTTTCGTCGGGACGCTTCAATAAGCTAAACAACTCCGCACTGGCTGACGTCTCGACCATGCGGACTAAGTCCTCGATCCAAATTGGGCTACTGAACCGCACCGCAAACGTCACCAGGCTTCGTTGATTGTGTGCGCCCTGTTTGCTGATCGCCTTGGAGCACGGGCAGAGGGTGGTTACCGGAACCATGACCGTCACTTCAAATTCGGAATGTTTCTGGTGCGCAGTGGCATTGAACCGCACGTTGTATTCGAGTAATCCTGACGCGCCGGTCACCGGTGCTTGCTTCTCGATGAAATAGGGGAATTCGAATTCGACATGAGCCGCTTCCGCGTCCAATCGCGTCTGTAATTCTCGCAAGATCACCTTGATATTATCGACATGAATGACGGTCCCGTGGTGGTTGAGCACCTCGATGAAGCGACTCATGTGAGTTCCTTTGAAGTGGTGAGGCAGATCGACGGTCAAGCTCACGGTTGCCACGGTATGTTGCGACGTGTGTGCCTTGTCCCGAACCAGGATCGGAAAACGCAGGTTCTTCACCCCAACACGGTCGATAGCGACCTCCCGGTGGTCGGGAAGATTCTGCGTATCGATCAAAGTAGTTTGCTGTTCCATAGTTTTCGTGTTGTCATGAAGACGCGGGACGAAAGTTTTCCCCTTCATTAAAGGTTTACGGACTGTGCAGGAATATCATCAATTGCTCCGTCTTGTCTTAGAAAAAGGGCATTCCAAGGATGACCGAACTGGAACCGGGACTATATCATATTTTGGTGCGCAAGTGCGGTTCGATTTACGCCAGGGGTTTCCGCTGATCACAACCAAAAGAGTCCATTTTAAGTCGGTTGTTTACGAGCTCCTGTGGTTCTTACGTGGCGAGACGAACATTCGGTTCCTCACCGACAATGACGTGACTATCTGGGACGAGTGGGCCGACGAAAAAGGAGATCTGGGACGGGTCTACGGTGCCCAATGGAGAAGCTGGCGTGCGGCTGACGGGAAATCGGTCGACCAAATTGCTCAGGTCGTGAAAATGATCCGAACCAATCCGGACAGCCGCCGCCTGATAGTGTCGGCCTGGAATCCGGGTGAACTGAGCGAGATGGCCCTGCCGCCTTGCCATGCTCTCTTCCAGTTCTATGTGTTGGAAGGACATTTGAGCTGTCAGTTATACCAGCGCAGTGCTGACCTTTTTCTTGGTGTGCCCTTCAATATCGCTTCCTATGCGCTGCTGACGCAAATGACGGCTGCGGTGTGCGGGCTGGAACCGGGCGATTTTGTGCACACGTTTGGGGACCTGCATATCTATAAGAATCATCTCGACCAAGTCCGCGAACAGCTCAGCCGGACACCCAGACCAATTCCGCGAATATTGTTTCAACGGGTTCCTGAGCGCCTCGAAGACTTCCGGTACGAGGATATTGAGTTGCTGAAATACGATCCTTATCCAGCGATCAAGGCGCCGATTGCGGTTTGAACCTAGCAGAAGCTAGAAGCTAGAAGTCAGGAGGCGTGCCGGCGAATGTAAGCGAAGCGCAGCCACAATTGTGCCGATCATGACCAACAACAGATTTTGGCTATTGGCTATTGGTGATTGGCTATTCCGTTCGAGCCTGGAGGGCAGAATGGAATGAAGGCAATCGTCGCAATGACCCCGAGCCGAGTGATCGGCCGCGGAAACACAATTCCTTGGAAAATTCCTGGCGAACAAAAGTGGTTTAAGGAAGTCACGATGGGACATTGTGTTTTGATGGGCAGCAAAACCTATCTTTCGATCGGTAGACTGCTTCCAGGCAGGCGAAACCTGATAGTCAGTCGAAGTCAGACTTGGGAGGGAGCAGAAATGATTCGTGATCTCTCTCAATTTGATCCCGCCAATTACCAGGAGGAGGTGTACGTGATCGGCGGTGCCGAAATCTATCAGCAACTGGTTGGCCGATGCGACGAGCTGTTGATTACGCGACTAAAAGCCGAGTATCCAGGCGATGTCTATTTCCCGGAATACGAATCAGAATTCTCGATTGTAGAACTGATCCGAGAAACCCCGGATTATTGGATTTTCCGGTACGCTCACCAGCCTCCCCGCTAGCCGGCGGGCCCGTCGTTCTCAATGGCTGTCTTTCCCTGAGACTCGGAGAAAGCGATAAACCCAAACAAGCGCCGACCCGAACAGAAGTAACTTATATCGATCGAGAAGCGATCGCTCGGCGATAGCTGATTTTCGAAACATCCAGGAGTGCTGTACGGAAGGTGCGTAAGAATCATCGGCTGCGTGAACCGCTAACTCCCGCCTACCACGCGACCCCGGTTTGATGATTCTGGTTGCTCCAGGGCTCTGCTGCTTCTCTCCAGGGCTGAGTCGCTATACCTGATCTCAGGTTCTTGGCGATCGTGTCCCAGCGGCGCGCCTCCTGAGTGCGGTTGTCGCAGCTAGTTAGGCAGAACGAGATCAGGACGAGCCAAGAACAGACGAAGCGAATCATGAAGAAGGGATGGAAATTGCGCTAGATCTAACGCGGTTCAGCGGTGGAATTCAACCGAAACTTCAGCGGGCCCGTTCTATCCAGAAGGACTTCAGATAATCGCTGCCCGGAAAATCTTCCGGCATCCCGATGTGTGCTATAGTCGCGGATCTAGGTAACTTTGCCCGTAGAATCTTTTCGAAGTCAGCAAGCGGAAGGCGGTGAGAATTCGTGCAGCAGAGCAATCGACCGTCTTTGGTGCTAACGGAAAGCGCCAATTCGAGTAGTTCAGCATAATGTGTTTCTGCCCGAAAAACTCGTCCATTCCGATCTCGCGAAAACGTCGGCGGATCCAGGATAACTAAATCGAAGCAGCGCCCTTTTTTTGCGAATCGCTTGAGCCAGCTGAATGCATCCCCGTAAACAAATTCGTGTTCTGGGCTGTCAATATCGTTAGCCAAATAATTTTCGCGCCCCCAATCCAGATACGTCCGCGAAAGATCGACATTTACGGTCGAAGCGCCGCCGGCGGCAGCGGTAACCCCAAAAGCGCAGGTGTAAGCAAACGTATTCAACACGCTCCTGCCCGCGCTAATCTGTTGGACGCGCTGCCGATTAAGGCGCTGATCAAGAAAGATCCCTTGCGAGTAGCCAGCTTGAAAATCGATCCAAAAATTCAGGCCACGTTCTTGAATGAGGAATCTCGTCGTAATTGGCTCACCCGCCAAAAAGATCGGGGACTTTTTCTCTTCGTTCCTCAATATTTTTCCATAGAGAGAACGATAGCCGAGTGTTAGGTCCAGATCCGGCATCGGTTGGCTCGGTTCGAGGCTAAGCAGCCAGTTTCCATTGAAATCGTCAATCACCCAACCCGGGAGATTGTCACCGTCGCCATCGACAATGCGGTACGCAGTCGTCCCGGTCTGACGCAGCCCAGCCCTTCTAGCGATAGCGTGGACGATTTTTTCACTCAGATACATCCTGATTTGCGTATCCTCGCAGGTGGGCATAAATGCAAAGGATATGAGCGCCTTGCGGGAAACTCTAGAGCAAGCCGTCAAAGAAGGGCACTTGTTGCCAACAAGTGCCGAAAATATCTCCCTATTGCTGGCGGCCGGGAACAATCCACTCTATCCGTTGGCGATTTCGCAGCTAGCGGAAGCAAAGGCTTGGTCTGAATTGAACGACCGCTTCTTCAAGACGCTTGCCTTCGGAACCGGCGGATTGCGAGGCCGGTCGATCGGAAATCGGGTGACTGAGGCCGAACGTGGATCGCACCCTGAGTCCGAACCACCGGAGCATCCTTGCGTAGGGACTAACGCAATGAATTTCTATAATGTCAGTCGCGCGACGCAAGGACTGGTTAAATATCTGAAAGGCTACTTCAAGTCTATCCGGTCAGATCGCCGGCCGAGCCTGGCGATTGCTCATGACACCCGAATCTTTTCCCGCCAATTTGCTGAGCTTGCTGCTAAGGTTGCGACCGAGCTGGGCTGCGACGTTTTCCTTTTCGAATCGGCGCGATCGACTCCTGAGCTCTCTTTTGCGGTTCGCCATACTAATGCGACCGCTGGAATCGTAATCACGGCGAGCCACAATCCCCCGCACGATAATGGCTACAAGGCTTATTTTGAAGATGGTGCTCAAGTGGTCGAACCACATGCCACCGCCATTATCCGGCAAGTGAATGCGATTACGAGCGAAGGCTATGAGCCGGTCGCGGCCGAGCAAAAAGGAAAGCTCGTGATTCTCGGATCGGATTTCGACGACATCTACAAAGCGAGATTGCGATCAGTGATCTTGCAACCGGCGGTAGTCTCGCAACAGAAAGAACTCAAAGTCGTTTTTTCGCCCATCCATGGAACCGGTGGCGTAATTTCCGTACCGCTGTTGCGCGAGATCGGTTTCAACGTGCTGACGGTACCGGAACAGGACCGCCAGGATGGGTTGTTTCCAACTGTAAAATCGCCGAACCCGGAGAATGCCGACGCGCTTTCGATGGCGATGGAACTTGCCCGCAAAGAAAACGCGGACTTGGTCATCGCTACCGATCCTGACTGTGATCGCATGGGTGTGGCAGTGCGGAATCGAGCCGGAGAGCTAGTCCTTCTCACTGGAAATCAAATCGGCTCTCTGTTGACCTACTACCGCTCTCGAACTTTCAAAGAGCTTGGAATTCTGAACGATCAGAACAAATCGCGCGGGGTCATCATCAAGACGCTAGTTACCACCGATCTGCAAAAAGCGATTGCGCAAGGAGATGGACTGCATTGCGTGGAGACGCTCACCGGCTTTAAATACATCGGAGCCAAGCTCCTGAAATACGAGATGGCATTGCCGGAATCGATTCGTCGTTCATATCGCTCATTATCGGAGCAGGAATCGCGCAAAGCTCGGCTAGAATACTCCTATTTCTTTGTATTTGGGGGGGAGGAAAGCTATGGCTACAGTGGTGCCGACTTTGTCCGGGACAAAGACGCCAATGCCGCAACCCTCATGTTCGCCGAGGTGGCTGCCTATGCGAAGTCGCAAGATCTTACTTTGGACGAATTGCTGGATCAGATTTACCTGCAATACGGCTATTTTCTCGAACAGAGTGGCTCATTGGTCTTCGAAGGAGCAGAAGGCGCAGACAAGATCCGCCGACTGGCAGATTCATACAACCGGATGCCACCGAAGGAAGTCAACGGGGTAGAAGTGTCGCAAGTCCAGGATTTCACGTCGGGCGACATCCGCGATAGCGAAGGCGATCTGCTTCCGAGCGAGAAGATGACGATCTTCACGCTGGCGGATGGTTGTAAGATTGCAGTTCGTCCTTCCGGTACGGAGCCAAAGATCAAATTCTACCTGTTCGGCAAAAGGGAAGGCTTAAATCAACAAACGCTTCCCGCGGCAAAAAAAGAACTGCGCGAATCGCTGAATCGCTTGTGGGAATGGTTGCAGGCCGATGCGAGGAAGCGGGTAGGGTAGTCTCGAAAGCGGTTCGGCTTTCTCCTCCGCGCGATGCGCATCTCGCCGTCATTGCCGAGGCTGAACCCTGACGTTAGTCGTTCACACTTCTCCTCGCCCGCACGCTCTTTTGCTTGCGGGACTGCGTAGGCTTGGCAGAGTGTCGACTCTTTCTCTTGAGTCGGTTAGACGAATGATGAATAGACATTGGAACATTTGGAGTAGCTCCAACCGTCTGAATGCTGTCCTCCTTCTGTCCTGGGCCCTATTCGTCTCCAACTCGGGTTCCGCCACTGATCGTTTCGACCTTCCTCATTTGAGCGATCATGCCACGATTTCGTTGGTTACCTATTCTCCCGGCGACGAGCTTTATACTGCGTTTGGTCATAGCTCGATCCGCGTGCGAGACGATGCCCAAGAGATCGATCGACTTTATAATTATGGAACTTTCGATTTCGAAACGGACGCTTTTTATATCAAGTTTGCGCGGGGCGATCTGCTTTACCAATTGTCGGTGGGATTATCTATTGCCGAGATCAATGAGCGAGGCAGCCTGGGGCAAGGTGTTACCGAATCGATTTTGAACTTCAACGCTGATCAGCGGCAAGCAATGTTCTCCGAGTTGGAGACAAACCTCCTCCCGGAAAACCGTTTCTATCGGTACGACTTTATCCTGGATAACTGCTCAACTCGGATCCGCGACATATTTGAAAAAGTTTGGGGTCATCCGGTGGCCGATCCTTCGATTGGAAAAGTAACCTTTCGGCAAATGTTAGACCCGTACTTTCTTCGAATCCCCTGGATCCGTTTCGGGGTTTATCTTCTGTTGGGTGCGCGCATTGATCGTTTGGTCACTCCGCGCGAAGGCTGTTTCTTGCCATTCAATCTCGAACGAGCGGTTCAGGAAAGTTCAACCGAAGCAGGTCCTTTGGGTCGTAAACCAATAACGATTTACCGGCCACAACCGTTGCCTTCGGCGCCGTGGTATTTTCGGCCCGAATTCGTTTTTTGGACTCTACTCCTATTTTGGATCGCTTGCTGGGTGGTCAGAGGCTATTCGGCATCAGCAGTCCTTTCTGGACTGGTCTTTCTCGCTTTCGGCGCGGTGGGGACATTCCTGGTTGTCTTTGCGGCGAACACATTTCACTGGGAGACTTACGATAATTGGAATCTTGGCTGGTTGGTGCCAACTCATCTCCTGGTCGGCATCGGTCTGATTTTCCTGAACCGATCATCGCGGTCTTGGGTGCGCGCCTATTTGGGAATCGCTCTGGCGGAGATTGCCCTGTTTCTTGTCGCGTCACCCTGGTTGCCGCAACAGTTTCATCATGCCATTTATCCTCTGGCGATTTTGCTCGGCTGGCGGTGCGCCATTGAGTTCTGCAGAAAACCTCACCAGGAGATCCTGCGATGAAAATGCGCCTGATTTGGCAAATCGGCCTGAGCTTGCTAAGCGGCGTGCTCTTGGGGTTGGCGTTTCCCCCCTGGAACGTGTCTTGGCTCCTCTGGGTTGCTTTCGTTCCGGTACTGTGTGGTTTGTTGATTCTGCGAGGGTCCGCGCCGGTCTTGCTCATTCAGGGGGCGGTATTTTGCGCGACGTTTGGACTCATCGCGTTCTATTGGCTGGGCGCGGAGACGCGATGGAGTGAGTTGGCGCAAAATGGTGGAACCTTGATGGTCACCGGAGCAGTTTGGGCTTGGCTGGTTGGCCGATTTGCTACCTTCCCTGAATTTCCCAAAACAAAAAACGGAAAGAGGAAATCACTCGAACCGATCCTGCTCGCACCAGGACGGTCGAGCGCGGCGTGGGCAGCTTCGGGGGCGCATCTTCGTCTCGCAGCTTTCGTAGCCTCCGCTTGGACCGCTCTGGAGTGGGCGCGAGGCTATCTCTTACCGGCTTGGAACCAAGCGGGCGTTCCGGTTAGCGACAATCTCGCGTTGCTTCAACTCACGAAGGCGGTTGGTCCTGCCGGGTTAAGCTTTATTGTGGTATTTGCGAATACGATTATTCTGGCCAACGTCAGGCGTTTCATTCTTCAGCCTGGACGGATGAATTGGGCCGGACGCTTCGATGTGACCGCGACTTTGGCAGTGCTGCTGCTCATAGCCGCCGCCGGTTTTTGGTCCTTGCGATCCGCGCCGGAACCTAAGGGACTCAAGGTTTGTATCGTTTCTTCCGCTGCGACTGATCTCGACCGCTTAACCGACCTGTCACTCGTCGCTCCGGCTACCCACTGCGACTTGGTTGTCTGGCGCCGAACTCAATTGCGCGGCGGTGACTACCAAGTTTTAGCCAAAGCCTCCTTGGGGCAGAGCATCCCGTTAATTGCGGGAACGGCTGCCGCGCCGGAAGCGCCGCTCACTGGATACACTCTGTTCACACCTGGGTCGGTCCGGAGCGTATTTGTCGTTGCTTCGCATCCGCTTTTTCAGCTGATGGCCGACCGGGGGCTGCGCAACGATCAGCCAATCACCTGTAAGGATGCCACCGTCTTCCCTTTTTTGGGGAATGATGCAGGCTCGCTCGAGACTTTCCGAGCCGCGGTCCAGAAACAGATTCAATGCTTCGTTGTACTCGTTGATCAACCGGCGGCGGTCGCGACGGAGGAGGAGCAATTAAAACAGAATGTCCGCGTGTGGGCGGTTGCGCTCGGTCGACCGATTGTGTTCAACTCGCGTCGAGCGGGAGCGATCCTAATGGCTAACTCGGGACGAGTGACCGGATCAATAAATCCGGAGATTGAAGGAGCGACCGTAGGGGAAATTGATCCACCAGTTGGTGTTGACTCCTCCTATTACGCTGTCTATGGCGATTGGTTCCCGATCGCTCTAGGTGTTTTAGCGCTGTTTTTAGCTTTGAGTGAAGGCTTGAAGAAGTTTTATGCGGAACCTCGTCGTTTCCATCCATGATGTCTCGCCGCTGACCCAGGCAAGTTGCGCTCGGATTTTGGACGATTTGCGGGAGATTGGCGTTCCTATAACGTCGCTCCTGATTATTCCCAATCACCATGAACGTGCGCCGGTCTCAGAATATGAGGAGTTTCAGGGCTGGTTGAAGACTAAGGTGAATGAAGGTCATGAGCCGATTTTGCACGGTTACTTTCACGCTCGGAGCCCTAAAAACACTGATGCCGGGATCGTAAAATTTACCAACCAGGTTTACACTGCCGGGGAAGGAGAATTCTACGATCTGGATCGATCAGAGGCATCTCGGCGATTGCGGCAAGGCTTGAACGACCTGGAATTTCTGCAGAGACCGATTTCCGGATTTGTTGCGCCGGCTTGGCTGCTTGGTTTTGAAGCGGAAGCCGCCGTGCGACACGTCGGTTTTCGCTACATCACAACAGTTAGCTCCGTTGACGTATTTGATGGCCTTCAGCGTTACGTCTCTCGCTCGTTAGTTTGGAGTACCAGATCTTCCTGGCGTCGGGTGGTCAGTTTGGCCTGGAACCAAGGTTTAAGCTCTCGTTTGCGCGAGCGGCCCCTTTTGCGGATCGCCATCCATCCGACCGATCGAGAGATCCCGATGGTTTGGTCGCAAGTGAAAAGCGTGGTCGGATCGGCACTAGCGGACCGAAGGCCTCTGACCTACGAGAAGTTCATTGCCAACCACCTCGATTCAACCGAATCTTAGGCACTGCTCGAATTCAAGCATGGCTGCGAAAGTTGATTTGCATCTGCACTCACGTTTCAGCGATCGCTCTGTCGAGTGGCTGTTTCGACGTTTCGAATTTCCCGATAGCTACTCCGATCCTCGAAGCTTGTACCGGCGACTGCGGGAAAAGGGAATGTCGTTTGTTACGTTCACCGATCATAACCGAATCGATGGTTGCCTTGAGATCGCCGACCACCCAGAGACTTTCGTCAGCAGTGAAGTCACGGCGGAGTTTCCCGAGGATCAAGTCGCTGCTCATGTGCTGGTATGGAACATCACGGAACTAGAGCACCGGGAGATCCAACAAGTACGCCGCAACATTTACGAGTTGCAGGCCTATCTTGCCAATCGACGAATCGTTCACGCGATCGCTCATCCGTTTTACGATAAAGACCGACGATTGAGCGCTGATCATGTTCAGAAATTGGTCCTGCTTTTCAAGCATTTCGAAGGAGTCAATGGACTTCGCGATTCTCTGCTGAGCGATGTCGCTCGGTTCGTCTTTCGATCGCTCACTCCCGAACTAATCGAGAGATTTGCCGACCGACAGAAGTTAATGCCAACCCACAAAGAACCGTGGCGCAAGATCCTGATCGCCGGCTCAGATGATCACGCCGGTATTTTTCCCGCATCGGCTTACACCGAGGCTCCAACCAGCGAGAACGCAGCGCAATTCCTTCGACACATTGAGCATGGCGATTGCGTTGTTCGTGGGCCTGGCGGTACTCCGCTCGCGATCGCGCACGGCCTGTATAATACTACCTACCAGTTTGCGAAGGATAAGTTCTCGGCCGCGGTTAGTCCGAACGTTGATTTCCTTGAAGTAGTGTTTTCCCGCTTTATGGAGGGAAAAAACCCGACTCAATTCAGCCTCGCCGAAAAGATCGGCCTCATGTTCAGCGGCATCCTCTCCGGTAAGATTTTTGAACTTGCGCGTCCCTCCAACCTTTCCATTTGGCCAGAGCTTGCGAATTATTTTGGTAGCGCCAACGTCCAGGCACAACTGGCTCGAGAGACCGAAGGGGTCAAAGAACCCGAAAGACGCGCGTTTCTGCTCGTTGCCTTGATTTTCAATCAGCTCGGCTTTCGTTTTTTCGACAAATTTGTTCAACAAATCACCAGCGGTAACGTGATGGAGGCCATGCAGACGCTCAGCGCGCTTCTGCCCATGGGAATGTTGCTTGGTCCTTATTTTTACGGTTTTCATAGCCAGGCTCCTTCTCGCCGTCGGTTGACCGATATCTGTGCCGGCACCGTGAACTTCGTGCCGGACGTCCTCCAAAATACGAAACGTGCGTGGTTTACCGATACCCTCGAGGACGTCAATGGAGTGACCACTACGATTCGCAAGATGACCGCGGCTGGTCAGGAGTGCGGCGCCGATTTGATCGTCGTGACCTCGCGCCAGCAGATCAGTTTAACCGACATTCCGATCAGAAACTTTATTCCAATCGGCGAATTTGAACTTCCGGAATACGAGTTACAGAAGCTCAGTTTTCCGCCTGTGTTGCACATGATTGACTATATCCAGCGAGAGCGATTTACCGAGTTGATCATCAGCACCCCGGGACCTGTCGGACTGACCGCGCTACTTGCCGGCAAGGTGCTCGATTTGAAAACTACCGGCATCTATCACACCGATTTTCCGCAATATGTTCGGATCCTGACCCAGGACAACTACATGGAGACCCTGGCTTGGAACTTCATGCACTGGTTCTATTCCCAACTTGATCTCGTCTATGTAAACTCCGAACACTATCGCCAACGCTGGATTGATCGAGGGATCGCTCCGGAAAAACTGAAAATCTTTCCTCGCGGCTTGGATCAACTCCAGTTCAACCCCGAGTTACGTGATCCGAAGTTCTGGAAGCAATTTGGAAAAGAACCGGAAGATATCGGGCTGCTGTATGTCGGCCGGATTTCAAAAGAAAAGAATCTCGACATCGCGGTCGCTGCCTTGCGTCTGCTTCGTAGCGAAGGATTGGCAGTGCGACTTTTGATAGTTGGCGATGGGCCTTACTTGCAAGAGTTGATGGAGATTGCGCCGGAGGCTTGTTATACCGGGTATCTGAAAGGGAGGGAATTGGCGACAGCATATGCCTCGAGTGACATCTTTGTTTTCCCAAGCACGACGGATACGTTTGGCAATGTGGTGATTGAAGCGCAGGCGGCTGGTTTGCCTTGCGTCGTTTCGGATCAGGGAGGCCCGCATGAGCTGGTGGAGGATGGAGTAGATGGACTGGTGACCCGCTCGCTCGATGTCGAAGATTTTGCGCAAGCGGTGCGGCGCCTAATTGTGGACGAAAATCTCCGGCGTACGATGGGACAACGAGGGCGCGAACGCGTGCAGGACCGTAACTGGAGCCACGCTTTCCGCCAGTTCTGGAATGAGACGTTGTGAGTTTGCCCATGGCGGTTAGGGCAAAACAGTCCGGCAAACGCTCTGCTTGGTAGAGCCCACCGGTCAAAAAAGCCGGACTGTGGGGCCTTCGTCACCTGTTGGTTCACACGCAGCGAGGTGTGGCAAACATCGATTATACAGATATATCAGAGTGATTTATCGATTTAGTATAGGTGTATCTCCGGGGTTAGGATCGGACCATGAATACAATCAAGGTCCAAATCATCGCATATGTCACCATCGGGATAATTAACCTCGTTGGTTTTGTTTACTTAGTCGGAGAGACGCACTATCACGGTTCGACAGAGACGCCACAGTATGAGGCAGCCCCCTATGTTCCGCAGGATCTCTCTTCCTGGTTTTCCGGGCGGCCCTAAGTTTTCCATTGCAACCGGCTGATTTCCCGTTACCTTCCTTGCTCTTTTATGGCGAAGAAAGCTTGGATTGAAAGGAATAAGCGCAAGCAAAAGACCGTACAGAAGTATGCCGCACTTCGGGCCGAATTAAAAGCCAAGGGCGACTACGAAGGCCTTGCCCAGCTTCCGCGCGACGCCAGCCCCACCCGCTTGGTTAATCGTTGTGAGCAGAGTGGTCGTCGTCGCAGTTTCATCCGGCGTTTCCGCCTCTCCCGAATCGCCTTTCGCGAATGCGCATCCCAGGGGCTGATTCCCGGGGTCACGAAATCGAGTTGGTGATCTCAGCACTCTTGGGTGCCGGAATCGATTCCGGATCTGAATTGTCGCGCCTCTTGATAAACTCATTTTATCGGCGGGTCGACAAATACGACGCTTGGTGCATCGTCTTCTATTGACCAGGTAAAACATATCGGCTAGGCCAGCACAGGTTTTTGAAGTATCGGATCCGGTCCGGATCTGTTACTTCAAGACTCTGTCGATCTGCTGGGTTTGAGGTTAGAAATGGCGGTCGCAGGGCCTTACTGAGGAGGGTGCAGATAGTTTTGATGACAATTGGTTCGCTGGTCGGTACTGGATCCGAGTTACTTGATGTCCAGGTGGAGTTTGCATCACCGAGCGTCGTGATTCTGAACGCCATAGTCATCGTGGCACTGGTTCTCTTGAACGGGTTCTTTGTCGCGTCGGAGTTTGCCCTGGTCAAGGTACGTTCCAGCCAGCTTGACGCGCTAGAAGACGAAGGAAACAAGCGCGCAGGTTTTGTCCGCCACGTTATCTCCAACCTCGATGCTTATCTCTCAGCTACCCAGTTAGGAATTACCTTATCGAGCCTGGGGCTAGGTTGGATCGGCGAACCGTACGTAGCTCAACTTCTGCAACCGTTGTTGCTCCGCATCGGTGTGAGCTCGCCGACGGTCATCAGTGGGATCTCCTTTGCCATCGGATTCTCGCTGATCACCTATCTCCATATCGTCTTGGGCGAGTTGACGCCAAAAACCTTGGCGATCCGTAAATCGCTCGGTGCCAGTTTGCTGTTGGTCGGACCTTTGCATCTATTTTATACGATTTTTCGGCCGGCGATTTGGTTTCTCCAAGTTTCGGCCCGGCTTGTCCTAAAAGTTATCTTTCGCGTGAACCCAGTGGCCCAGCATGAGCTCAGCCACAGCGAAGAGGAATTGCGGGTCATCCTTACCGAAAGTGAGTCACAAGCTGAGGTTACCCCTTTGAGCAAGGAGTTGCTAATCAATGCGCTCGATTTTCGGCGACGCGTTGTGCGCGATATCATGACGCCGCGGGGCGACGTTATCTATTTAGATATTCAGGATTCTTTCGAAACAAATCTGGAAGTTGCTTTCGAGTCTGGCCACACGCGTTTTCCGTTGGTGCAGGGCCATCTGGATAATACGATTGGGCTGATTCACGTGAAAGATTTGATGCGGGAAATGAAGAAACCCAAGCCGGATCTGCTCAGCGTGAAACGCGAGTTGATGCCGGTACCGGAATTCATGCCGCTGGAAAAACTATTAAAAGCGTTCTTGGCGAAGCGAGCGCATTTCGCGGTGGTGGTGGACGAATATGGTGGAGCCGTCGGAATCGTGACGTTGGACGATGTCTTGGGTGAGTTGGTTGGTGAGATCAAAGATGAATTTGATCAGGAACAGACGCGCGAGTTCGTCCGGCTCAGCGATGAGGAATTTGTTGTCCAGGGACAAGTAAATCTTTATGAGCTCCAGGAGTTAGCCGATCTGGAGCTTGAGACTGCGGACGTCAGTACGATCGGTGGCTACGTTGTTCAATTGCTCGGACACCTGCCAAGGCAGGGGGAGCAAGTCCATATCCAAGGTTACCTGGTCACTATCACCCAGACTGACGGACGGCGAATTCTTCAACTCCACTTCAAAAGAGATCGGCCTGCTCCGGAGGGCAAAGCGGAAGATGAGCTGAAGGAATCCAAAAGGTAGAATTTAGCTGGTGATGCGCCAAAGCCTAGTGACAGCGAACTCGCGATCCGTGGCCGATGGAGAGAAGGCATGCCTCTACCGAAAATTCTACAACAGCTCGCCCACGAACTCCTCCTTGTTGAAATAGGCGAAATCTTCGAGTTTCTCTCCAGTGCCGACAAATCGCGGTGGTATTCCGAGTTCGTTCTGGATCGCGACGACTATTCCTCCCTTGCCTGAGCCATCCAGCTTAGTCACCACCAATCCGCTCAAGCCAACCGCTTCACGAAACTCTTTTGCTTGAACCAGGGCATTGCTTCCAGTAGTAGCATCGACCACCAGGAGACATTCATGCGGCGCGTGCGGATCGTGTTTTTGTAATGTTCGAACGATTTTGCCTAACTCCTGCATCAAATTGTGTTTTGTGTGCAGGCGGCCGGCAGTGTCGCAGATTAGAAACTCAATGTTTCTCTTATGGGCGGCCGAGTAGGCGTCGAAACAAAGAGCTGACGGGTCGGCTTGGTATTCGCTGGCGACGATCTCCACATTAACTCGTTCGGCCCAGATTTTGAGTTGCTCAATGGCCGCCGCACGAAATGTGTCCGCAGCGGCCAACATCACCGTATGTTTCTCGCGGCGAAGCAGGTGAGCAAGCTTCGCCGTGGAAGTCGTTTTTCCGGTCCCGTTCACGCCAACCATCAAAATGACTTTGGGACGGTCCGGAAGAGGACGGAGTTTGGGATTAGCGTTGGGCAAAATCTGTTCGATGTAGCCCCGAGTGACCTCGATTATCTCTTTGGCGGAAATTTGCGAATCCCGCTGCTGAAGGGACTCGATGATCTGCAGTGTCATCGGGACGCCGATATCGGAACGAATCAAAGTTTCTTCCAGCTCATCCCAATCAACGGGCTTTCCGGAGAAGCGTTCGAACAAATCTTTAAAGAATCCAAAAGCCATAGATCGTTGCGCGACTTGCTCACCTGCGCGGGCTTAAATCACCTTTTTCCGCTCAGAGCGGTGCGGAGCGGCCGATTGAGATCAAGTTTCACCCGATCCAACACTCCATTGACGAATTTCCCCGATTCTTCGGTGCCAAACTTCTTTGCGATATCAATCGCCTCGTTGATTGCCACCACCGGCGGTACATCCTCGGAAAATAGCATTTCATAAACCGCGAGCCGAAGGATGTTGCGGTCGACGGCCGAAATCCGTTTGAGCTCATAGTTTGCGGTGTAGCGGCTGATTTTCTCATCAACTACGTTCTGATGCGCGATAACCCCGTGTGCGAGTTGAGTGGCAAAAGTGCGGATCGATCCGGTAGCAGATCGAAGCTCCCAAAATCGGATAAGCGCGTCCTCAGTCAATGATTCCTGAAGATTCAGGTCCCAATGGAACAGGAGCTGTAACGCGACTTCTCGACTCTCTCTTCTTTTTCCCATTCTTAAACTGCTCGGAGCGAGCGTAATGCCGCCAACATACGCACGGCCGCTCGCGCCGCTTCGGTTCCGCGATTGATCGCCGGCAGCAAACAACGTTCTTTTGCCTGATCCTGAGTTTTGCAGACCAGTACCTCATGTAGCACCGGGACACGGTGGGCTAAGCTTAGATCAAGTAGCGCTTTGGTTACGGCCCCAGCAATCAATTCCGCGTGCAATGTCTCCCCGTCAAAAAGCAATCCGAAAGCCAAAACAGCATGAACGTCGAGTGTCTCGATTGCTACTTTGGTGCCAAGCGGAATCTCGAACGAACCCGGAACCCTTAGCGTTGCGAAGTTTGATTCTGGCAAAAGCAAGCTCAGTTCGTCGCTGGCAAATTTCACCAAGCCGTCGACGTAAGTCGAATTGTATTCGCTTGCGACGATCGCGACCCGCCAGGCATCATGATAAATTGGTGGCCGATCTGGAAACTCATGGGACATACAGGTTACAAATTACAGGTTGCAAGTCGCGCTAGGAAGCAGCCGGACGTACACTCGCGATCGTAGACCTGCAACTTGTAACCTCTAACCTGTAACCTGCAACTCGTTACAGCAGGTGCCCTAGTTTTAAGCGTTTTGTCTCCAGGTATTTTTCGTTGTGTTGGTTGGCCGGGGCTTTTATCGGAAGTTGATCGACGATGTTGAGGCCGTAGCCCTCCAAACCGATTACTTTTTTTGGATTGTTCGTTAGCAGTCGGATCTCCTTCACCCCGATGTCGACCAGGATCTGCGCCCCGATTCCGTATTCCCGGAGGTCCCCAGCGAATCCGAGTCGTTCATTCGCTTCGACCGTGTCGAGGCCTTCTTCCTGCAATTTGTAGGCTTGGATCTTCGCGGCCAATCCAATGCCACGCCCCTCTTGTCGCATGTAGACGAGGACTCC
This sequence comes from Verrucomicrobiota bacterium, assembly GCA_041167675.1. Lineage (GTDB taxonomy): Bacteria > Verrucomicrobiota > Verrucomicrobiia > Chthoniobacterales > JAFAMB01 > DASTDH01. The sequence goes on along the minus strand of JBEEIB010000630.1, from coordinate 10,563 downwards.
GGCCCCGGCTTCATCAATCTGTTCGAGCGCGGCGTGAAGCTGGTTTCCACAGTCGCAGCGCCTGGAACCAAAGACGTCTCCGGTCAGGCACTCGCTATGTACACGCACCAGCGTCGGAGATGTTGCTGAAATCGTACCGCGGACAAGCGCTAAATGATGCACATCGTCGACCAGGGACCGGTACAAATGCAGCCGAAAATTGCCATAATCGGTCGGCAGATTGACCTCCTGTTCTTTGACAATGAGTTTCTCGCGAGCCCGCCGGTAAGCGATCAGCTGCTCAATGGAGCAAAGTTTGAGTTGATGTTGTTCGGCAAACGCAAACAGTTCCGGAAGACGAGCCATGCTGCCGTCGTCGTTCACGACCTCAGCCAAAACGCCAGCTGGCCTCAGCCCGGCTAACCGTGCAAGATCGACCGCTGCCTCGGTGTGTCCGGCACGGCGCAAGACACCTCCCTCCCGATAGCGCAACGGAAATACGTGGCCCGGGCGAACCAGATCGTCCGCGCGAGTCGCAGGATCGGAAAGGAGACGGATCGTTCTTGTCCGATCGGCAGCGGAAATACCGGTCGTTACACCCGATTTCGCGTCAACCGAGATGGTGTAGGCCGTGCGCATCGCCTCGTTGTTACGCAGAGTCATAAGTGGCAATTCCAGCCGATCGAGGTCGCTGCCTTCCATTGGTACGCAGATCACCCCAGAGGTATAGCGAATCATGAAACTCAGCGTTTCCGCCGTGGTTTTTTCGGCGGCCAGGATTAGGTCACCTTCATTTTCGCGATTCGCATCATCGGTTACGATAATCGGGTGTCCCTGGCGCAACGACTCCAGGACTTCGTCAATCGGATCGAACTCTAGACTCATAAAGAATTACCAGGCGAAGCTTACCATTGCGAAATTCGGAATGCGAATTTCCGATTTCATACCCGGCAATTTGCAATTCGCATTATGCAATTGAGTGCACATTGACCGCTAGGGAGATTAGCATTAGCTAAGCAACCTGATGCAGTTTGGGAAAATATTCCTTGCCGGTCATCGCGGTCTTGTCGGGGGCGCAGTGCTTCGCGCGCTTCACCGGCGAGGCTATTCAAATATTTTGACACGAACCCGCGAGGAACTTGATTTGGAACATCCCGCCGCCGTGCGCGATTTTCTGCAGGCGACCAAGCCTGAAGCAGTCATTATTGCCGCGGCCAAGGTCGGTGGGATCCAAGCCAATGACCGCTATCCGGTAGAGTTTCTGCTGCAAAACCTGCTTATCCAGAACAATCTGATTTCTGGATCACATGAGGCTGGGGTCAGAAAAGTATTATTCCTAGGTAGTTCCTGCATCTATCCAAAATTCGCTCCCCAGCCCATTCCGGAAGAGTCTCTTTTGACGGGTCCACTTGAATCCACGAACGAAGCCTATGCGATTGCCAAGATCGCTGGAATCAAGCTTTGTCAGGCTTACGCCCGTGAATACGGCGCAAACTTTATCTCGGTGATGCCGACCAATCTGTACGGACCGGGAGATAACTTTAATTTGGAAAGCTCTCATGTCTTGCCGGCATTGCTTCGGAAAGCGCACGAAGCGAAAACTAGCGGTGCTTCGGAGCTAATCGTTTGGGGCACTGGTGCGCCGCGCCGAGAGTTCCTGCATTGCGACGATTTGGCGGAGGCGCTGCTTTTTCTTTTGGATCACTACGATCAACCTGAGATTATCAATGTTGGTTGGGAAAAGGACGTGAGTATCCGAGAATTGTCGGAAATCATTTGTGAAATAACGGGTTTTTCCGGCCAAGTTCGCTTCGACCGGACCAAGCCGGACGGAACGCCGCAAAAATTGTTGAGCACAGCAAAGCTGCGGAAGCTCGGCTGGGAGCCGAAGATCAGCCTACGCGAGGGCCTCCGGCGGACTTACGAATGGTTTTTGGAAAACCAGCCCAGCGACTAACTGATCGATATCGGCGATGACTTTTGCTATGATCAATCGGCTCGGCCCGCGAAGAAAATACGATCACTTGAATCCGTGAAATCTGATCCTAAAGAGCTACGCATTGCTATCTCAAGCCAAAGCGGCTGTGGCAACACGACGGCAACGCAGAACGTTGGAGCAACCTTAGGGTTGCAGGTCGTTAATTATACCTTTCGTGATCTCGGAGACGATCTTGGTATCACTTTTGATGAAATTCATGCGCGAGCCAATGGTACTAAAATATTCGATTATCTTACCGATCTCGTTCAGATCCGCGCTTCGCTTCGGTCAAAAGTCGTAGTCGGTTCTCGTCTATCCGCATGGTTGGTTGCCGCCGATCTCCGGGTCTGGTTGCACGCGTCGCTGGAAGAAAGAGCGAAGCGCATTTTTCGGCGAGAGCCGGCCAAATACAGCGGCTACGAAGCCGTACTCTATTCGACTCTAAAACGAGACGAGCAGAATCGGAAGCGTTACCTCCAACTCTACGGAATCGATATCAATGATCGGAGCGACTTCGATATAATCATCAATACTGAAAAGCTTACCGCCGAGCAGGTATCAAGCCTGATCGTAGCAGCTGCCCAGTGGGCTAGCGAAAACGAGCTTGACCGGGAAAACTTACATCTGCCAAGAATCCGAAAGATTATTACCGACAGTTTTGATCTCGATCCATCCGTGCTGGTGGATCCATCGACCAAAGTAGATTTGCGAGACCTGTATCAAAAAAGCAGCGAACTTCCGACCGCGCCGAGGCCACCTTTCCCAAGCTCCGGCGCGCCCTAACTGTAACGGTGCGCATATCTCAGCGTGTGGCCGCGACGAAGCGTTTCGCGTAGTCAGGCTTTCGTCCTGCCATTATGGGCGATCAGCGTCTGAATTTCTCAGTCAAAAGCCCTACAACGCAATTCGCGCAGCCAAACAGGAATCCGGAATTCCGAAAGCGTCGACCAGCGCGACCGCATCCTGGCGGAGCTCGGCACAGAGCGCGGTGACTAATCGGCTAATTGCCTTAGCCTTGAAACCCGACATCACGCTGTTCTCCAGATACCAGCCCTTATGGAGCTCGAGATGGTAGAGGGCAAAAAGATCGCGCAATCGTCTGAGCGGAGTGTGCAAAGTGCGGTCCGGGGCGTTTTCCGCTACTGCAGTAAACCTTTCAAGAATCTCTCTTTCGACATACGCATCCGCTAATTCCAGCAACTCCGGCTGCAGCCTGGTAAACGCCGAGTAAGCATCCATTCCCCGGTTTTTGGTTAACCGCCGAAACGCGCTGGCGACTGGCAGGAGCAAACCGGATTCACGGTGCTTGAAATAGCTGAGTTGGACATTGGCATCGAACAAGTGATAGCGGCTCGTGTTCAACGTAAAGAGGGGCATCGTTCTGGTGAACCCACTCATCTTTTGATTCAACAGAAATCCCGTTAATTGGACCGGACGCAGATCCTTGAGATGGTCCTTCAGATCGGTAAGAAGGTTCTTCGCAACGAGCTGCATGAGCACAGTATTATCGCCCTCGAACGTTGCGAAAACATCAGTATCTGCTTTGAGCGCTGCGAATCGGTTGGCCGCGATATATCCCTCACCTCCGCAACTTTCCCGACCCGCCTGAATCGTGCGGGTGGTGTTCCAGGCAGACCAAGCCTTGAGACCGGCCGCCAACGTCTCGATGGCGCGCGAGGCACCGTCCGGTGTTTTGGCGCTGAGGGCGATCAGGTGTTTCAGTGCAAAATCAACCGCATAAGCGTTGGCAAGCAACGGCATCAACCGCCGTTGAGTCGCGGGATAATCCAAGAGAAGGGTTTCCTTTCCGGGCGGTTTTCCCGGGCCGAATTGGCGTCGCCGAGCAGCATAGCGGATCGCAATCGTGAGGCCGGATTTGGCCGCGCTATTCCCGCTTGCCGCAATCGCGATGCGGCCGCCCACCAGCGTACTGATCATGGTAAAAAAGCGCGCTCCAGCGCTTTTGATCTGGCTCTGGTACTTCCCGGCGCTATCGACGTCGGCGAAGCGATTCAGCAGTGCAGTTCTGGGAACCCGGACCTGATCAAACCAGATCCGGCCATTGTCGACGCCGTTCAGCCCCATTTTGTAACCGTCATCCTCAATCGTTATCCCCGGAAGCGGGCGACCGCTTTCGTCTCGGAGCGGGACTAAAAAAGCATGTACTCCTTGTTGTTCTCCGCCTATAGCCAGTTGAGCAAATACAATGGCCAGCCGAGCGTCGCTGGCGGCATTCCCAATGTAAGCTTTGCCAGCCGAAAACGTGGGACTGTGGATGATGAACTGTTCGTGGGTGGGATCGTAAACCGCAGTCGTTTCGAGCGCCTGTACGTTGGAACCGTGACCAATCTCGGTCATTGCGAAACAACCCATCAATTGGCAAGAGGCTGCATCGACCAGATATTCGCGGTGATGCGGTTCTGTCCCAAGGCGCTGAATACTTCCGGCGAACAAACCAAATTGTACCCCGAACTTGATCAATAGGCTGAGGTCGTGAAAACCGAGGGTCTCGCCAGCAGCCATGAATTTCGCCGGATCCTCTTCGCCGCCGAAATTCTTCGGCATAAAGATTCGGCCGATCCCAGCATCGGCGAGGCGTTTCGTCCAAGCCAGAACTTGCTTCCGAAAAGCTAGGTGATCTGTCCCGGCAAAATACCTGAATTCAGGCTGAGTGACGATCTGCTTGACCAGTTCCCTCACTGGCCGATGTTCGCCATCCAAGAATCGTTGCATGGCAACTGGCTCGAAACTGGCGCGCGGTCGCTCAATCGGCGGGTAACTAAGGTCGCTACTGACCGCCGGCTGAGTGCCGTCACCGACCCGAGTGAGTTCGGCGGCTGATTTTGCGAGGGCATCATTCATGGGGTCGATTGATATTCCAGGGATGATGATGCCGCGGCGGATTGATTCGGGCCGGCGAGATAAAAAGACGAGCCCTGATTCACCATATCGGTTAGCCGCGCGCAGGGAGCGAAGTAGTCTCTACGGTCTTCGCGGAGTTGCTGCAACCGAGCGACCACATTCGAAATACCAACGGAGTCGGCGTAGCGAAGTGGGCCGCCCCGAAATGGAGCCCAACCGGTACCCATGATCATGGCAAAGTCCACGTCCGCCGGATCGGATATCACCTTTTCGGCAAGGCAGCGTGCGGCCTCATTGACCATCACTAATACCAAGCGATCTCTTAATGTCGTATCGTCTGCGCCGGTTGGCTCAGTTTCCGGCTGATACGCATGAATTTCGGTGTTCTGTCGTTCCGCGCCTGAGCTGTAATCATAGAAACCCTTTCCAGATTTTCGGCCAAGCCAGCCTTGGGCAATCATTCGTTCAATCGTATTGTTGAGGGGAGGTAAATTTTGAATCCGCTGGACGAGATCGCTGCCGACGTGGAGGGAGACATCCAGTCCTACTTCATCAGTGAGCCGAAGCGGGCCCATCGGCATACCGAAATCGAGCATAACTCGGTCGATCCTTTCGAGCCGATAGCCTTCGGCAAAGAGATTGAAGGCTTCCATCATATAGGGCAGCAGGATTCGGTTGACCAGAAAACCGGGACTATCCTTGACTAGAACCGGTAGCTTCCCGATCGATTTCACAAATTGAATAGCGGTAGCCACCGTCTGCGTCGATGTCTTGGTTCCTTGTACCACTTCCACCAATTGCATCCGGTGCACCGGATTAAAGAAATGGATTCCGACTACTTTGGCAGGATCTGGCAGCCCGTTCGCAATCGCATCAATTGAAAGTGCTGAGGTATTCGAGGCTATTGCCTGGCACGTCGGAACTTGTTCTGCGATCTTGCGGAAAATCTGCTGTTTCAACTCCAGCTTCTCGATCGCTGCTTCGATCACCAAATCAATGTTTCCCAAAGGAATGTCCTCGTAGGTCGGAAGAATCCGGTCGAGCCCGGCTTGTGCGTCTGTTTCCGAAAAAATTCGGCGTTTAATGGCATCACGATAAATTTTGTGGATGGATTGCAGGCCTTTGCCGAGCGGCTCCGGTCCGATATCTTTCAACACCACGCGCAGACCCCGAGCGCTCAGCCACTGGGCGATACCCGAGCCCATCAATCCGGCTCCCACAACCAATACCTTTTCCACCTTTCGAATTGGCTGGTCCGATTTGACCGAAAGTTTCTTGGATCGCTCCTGTAGGAAAAAGACCCGGATCAAGTTCTGCGCGATCTCACCGGAGGCTAATTCGATGAAGGCGCGCCGTTCGTTCTCGAGAGATTGGGCATGAGGCATAGTCACGCCGGCGACCACCACCTCGAGCGCCTTCAGTGGAGCTGGATAATGTCCTCGCGTTTTTGCTAAAGCCCTCTTTTTGGCTTGCGCTGCGATGAAGCTCGAGATTGGTGGCCGATTGGTCAGCTGTAGCTTGAGCTTCCGCTTTTTGCCCTGATTCGAGCCAATGAGTCGAGCAGCTAGTCCGAGCAAACGTTCCCGGTGAGCAATTTCGTCAACCATGCCCAATTTTTTGGCTGCTTTGGCGCTGTACTGTTTCCCGGACAGAATGGCGTCAAGTGCAGCTGGTAAGCCGACTAGACGCGGCAGCCGAGTAGATCCGCCCCAGGCGGGAAGAATTCCCAGCATGGTTTCCGGTAGACCAATCTTGGTTGCCGGATCTAAAGACGCGATTCGATAATCGCAAGCAAGTGCCACTTCGAAACCGCCTCCGACTGCCACACCATGGATAGCAGCGATTGTTGGAAACGGAAGCGCGGCAATTCGATCGAAGGTTTTTTGGCCTTGTTCGATCAAGACAGAGAGCTTTTCGGCGGTCAGCTCTTTGATAAATCCGTGCAGATCTGCGCCAGCGATAAAGATTTTCGGTTTTGCCGATCGAATGATTAATCCTCGAACCGTCGAATCTCGGCTCAGGATATTGAGATGTTCATTCAGTTCGTCGAATGTGGTTTGATCAAAAATATTTGCTGAAGATTCCGGACGATCAAAAGTCAGCACTGCAATCCCGGATTCGATGGTCTCGCGCCGGATGTTTTGGTCCACGTCTTATCTCCAATTTGTCAGTTTCGACTTAGCCACAGCGCGCCGCCTTGTCCGCCGCCGACGCAAAGAGAGATCAGGGCTTTGTCTGCTTGCCGGCGATGGAGTTCTTTTAGTGCGGTAAGAACTAGTCTAGACCCGGTTACACCGATCGGGTGACCGAGCGCGATTCCGCCTCCATTCACGTTCAAGATCTCATCCGGGATTTCACCCAGCGCAGTCTCTCGACCTAGGTGTTTGGCACAATATTCGGTCGACTTCGCAGCACGCTGGCAGCCGATTACCTGGGCAGCAAACGCCTCATTGATCTCGATCACAGCGGCATCTTTGATTGCCAGGCCGGTCCGCTGTTCGGCGCGATTGATCGCGAATACCGGGCCCAAACCCATCCGCGACGGATCGACTCCGGCATAAGCGTAGCCCAAGAGCCGCCCCAGTGGTGATAATCCCGATTCTCGAAGCCCTTTCTCGGTCATCAGCAACAAGGCCACCGCACCGTCGGTAATCTGAGAGGAATTACCTGCGGTCACCGTTCCCGTTCTCGGTTCAAAAACCGGTTTTAATTTGGCCAAAGCTTCCATGCTCTGGTTCTCGCGTGGACCATTGTCTTGATCCATATGAGTTTTCCCGTTCTTCGCTTTAGTGAGATAGAACGGGCTGATCTCTTCCCGAAGCCGGTCACGTGCGGCGGTGGCTCGTTGGTGAGAGCGCATCGCAAACGCGTCCTGCTCTTCGCGGACGATGTTGAAATCGCGGCTAAGATTTTCGGCGGTTTGGCCCATGTTGAATCCACTGACTGGATCACCTAGCCCAAGCAGCAACGCCGCCTGGGGTTTGAAATCAGAAGCGCGAAAGCTGCTGATGGCCTGGAGCTTCTGCGAAAGATTTTTGGCTCGTGACAATGCCACAAATTTCTTTGCGGCTTCCTGGGAAAAGAGCAGCGGTATTTGCGACATGCTTTCTACTCCGCCGACAACGAATACGTCTCCGCGGCCAACCAGCATTTTTTCTGCAGCCTGGGTTACTGCCTCGAATCCGGAAGCGCAGTTGCGATGGACGGTTATAGCGGGTACCGAGTCCGGGATCCCAGCTCGCAAGGCGATGACACGGCTGATATTGGGAGCATGCGCCGGTTGACCAACGCAACCGATAATCACTTCTTCAATCTTGGCGGGTTCTATCCCGGAGCGAGCCACCAGCAGGCTCACTGCTGCTTTGCCGAGCTCGACCGCATCGTAATCGGCCAACGTTGTCCCTGATTTCGCAAAGGGGGTCCGGACGCCGTCAACGATGTAGATCATTTCATTCATACTTCTAACCGCCGGGTCAAACGGGCGTTACCGATTGTAGCTAAACTTATCACAAATCTGCAAAAGCTCCGAGTGTGCAGGGGTCTTAACCAGCCGAAGAGGCGATACCGGTGGTTTGTGCCTTGGGCGCCTCAACTGACGCTCTTCCGATTTCCTGATCCGAGTAGAGTGCTTCTACTTCCGCCGCATACTTCTGCAGAGTGTTTTTGCGCTTAATTTTGAGGGTAGGGGTCAATTCTCCCCCGGCGATCGTCCACTCTTCCGGCAAGAGGGCAAATTTCTTGATCTGACTGTATCGACCGAAATGCTGGTTACAACGCTCGATTTCGCCTGCATACAGCGCATTTACTTGTTGATCTTTTACTAATTCTGTTAGCGGCATTTCCGTTAAGCTTTGTGACCCCATCCACGATTTCAACGCCTCGAATTGGGGTACTATCAGTGCCGAAGGAAATTTTCGATTTTCCCCAATGACCATGCACTGCGAGACGAATTTTGATTCCTTGAGCCTATTCTCGATCTGCTGTGGCGCAATGTACTTGCCGCCGGAAGTTTTAAAGATTTCTTTTTTTCGATCGGTAATCTTGAGAAAGGCACCGTCAAATTCTCCGACATCACCGGTGTGCAACCAGCCGTCGCTATCGATTGCTTCTTCCGTTAGATCGGGCCGATGATAGTAACCGAGCATCACATTGGGACCGCGATAGAGAATTTCGCCATCCTTCGCCAATTTTACTTCGCCGCCGGGAATCACCGGCCCGACGGTTCCCACTCGGTGCAAGTGCGTATGCGGCTGATTTACCGCGATTACCGGAGCTGCCTCGGTCGGTCCGTAGCCTTCGTAAATTGGAATTCCAGCCGCCCAGAAGAGCCGAGCCAACCTCGGCTGCAAGGCAGCCGATCCTGAAATGATTCCCCGGACTTTTCCGCCGACACTTTCACGCCATTTCTTAAATACCAGCCGGTCAGCTAGCAAAAGCTGCACGCGTCGGTACCACGGCACTTTTCCGTCTGGGTCGCAGTTCAAACCAACGTTGACCGCCCAGAAAAATATCGAGCGCTGGATTCCGGAAAGTTGCTCGCCGCGGGCCCGGATTTTTTCATAGATCTTCTCTATGATGCGCGGGACGGCGCTGAATACCTGCGGCCGGACCTCGCGGAGATTCTGACCAATCTGCTCGAGATTCTCGGCATAATAAACTGACGTGCCAGAATAAACGTAGATATTAATGACGGTTCGCTCATAAATGTGGCAAAGAGGCAGGAAGGAAAGTGCCCGCTGATGGGGAGTATTGCGGAGGATTCCCGCAGAAGTGATACAATTGGTCACCAGGTTATGGTGGGACAGCATCACGCCTTTCGGTGGTCCGGTAGTGCCCGATGTGTAAATCAGGACAGCCAGATCGCTGGTTCTGACTGCCGCTCGGAAATCTGCGAGTTGCTTCCGCAGGTCTTCTAGCTCCAAGACCTCCTGACCGGAAGAGACTAACTCGAACCAGGACTTTGCGCCGGGTACTGGATCAAACACATAGATCTCTTTGATCGATGGCAGCTTTTCAATCACTGGGCACAACAGTTCGTATAATCGCTGGCTCGAACAGAAAATAAGCGAAGCGCCAGAATCATTTAGGATGAATTCGTACTCTTCCGGCGCGATGTTTGGATAGATCGGGACGTGGACAGCGCCCAAGCTGAGAATCGCGTTGTCCAGAAAATTCCATTCCGGGCGATTATTGTCGCTGACTGATGCCACCCGATCTCCGGATCGGACGCCGAGCAGATGAAGGCCCCAGGCTAACTTATCGATGATCTCAATCGACTCGCTGGTGGAAAACTTTTTCCAGACCCCGCCGACCTTATAGGCAAAGGCATCGGCTTTCGGAAAATTACTTTGCTGGAATGGTAGAAGGTCGAATACTCGCGACGGCGAGAAAGGTTCAGCACGGCTCATGGGGGAGTAACTACAATCGAGGAAGACCTATCGGCGGACGTTACCGGTCTTTACGATTCGCTGCAATATTTGGTTTGTGGGATTTGCTGTCTTGAAAACGCCGGAAACGATGAGAGTGCCGGCATCATCAATCACTTTGCGACGGTGGAAAGCGTAAAGAACTTAGCCCCGTTGGGGGTTGGAGAAAATCAGTCCCGCAGGGACGCGACGAAAGTAGATGACATGAGCCGACAGCTAACAGCACCCGCTGCTAAACTGTCGGCTCTATGAATAAATCTAACCAAACAATATCGAGCAGTGGTGGCAACCGAGCAAGTGTGAGGCAGCATGGCAATC
>JBEEIB010000629.1:0-4667 GCA_041167675.1 Verrucomicrobiota bacterium | reverse complement strand
CGGAACAGTCCAGAGCTAGTGATCGCCCGAGAAAAACCCGAGCTGCGCGACTTAGTCCCGGCGCAACCCTGAGGAGGGCGTTCCACATCCCGCCGGACGCCTTAATACAACCAGCAATCTCACGAGGCAGTCCCTTTGTGTCGAAATCGATGAGTACCCACCCCGGTAATCCAGGCTGATAATTGATGTGATCCCTAGAGCGGGTAATGGCGCCGGGGTGGTCCTTCAAGTTTCGGGGCACAGTAATGGACACCGAACTCGGCAGCCCGTCCTTGAGCGCGCCGAGGGCAATTGCGGAATGTGAGGGGCATTGAGAAATGATCTCCGCAAGCTTGCCCGCAGTTCCGGCAGGGACGCGCTCTGCCTTGCCCTGGATCATGAGGCACTGCGACCCATCACTTTGCAATGCGCCCTGCTCGTCGAGAAAAATCCGCTTTGACATGAGGGGATCGATGCCGAACTTTGTTATGAGGGTGACCTCGGCGCTCATCTTGTGACCTCGTTTTCTGAGAAGCTCGGACACGCAAATCGCAGTCCACACGAAGGGTCACTGATCCTCAAATATTCCGCGACATCGATGTCGCATCGGTCGGAATTCGGGAAATGCTTCCGGCAGCAGGTCACGTTCCGGCCACACAATGGCCGGACCGCCGCAGTTCGCGCGACCGACGTTGCCGCTCCTTCGAGAAATATGCTCGGTGCTATACTGATCGCGCCGACAACACGCTGCGCCATTTGACTGATCATCACCTGCAATCCACAGTATGGCGATGGTGCCCCGAAGTTTTCCGCTTCCACAAACGTACACCCCAGAGACGACCGATCCCAAGTCTCAATTTTCACGCCAGCTATTGCGGAATCGGTTTTTCGCCCAGATGAGCGCCTTGGTCGGCTCATACAGAGCGCGGTTGGCCCAGTAACCTGCCGCCGGCGGCCCCTCGCGACGTGATGGCATCGCAAGCTTGTCCAAGGTGGACTTGCTAATGGGGAAACCACGCTCAGTGAGGAACTGAGCAAGCTCGCGCCTGGTCAAGTAGCGCTGTTCGGGGCTGGACATTTGTATCTCCCTGAGCTTCCGCAGGCTGCATTTGCTTGCGGGTACTGCAGGAGATACTTCCAAGTCCTGCCTCGAGGGGGGTGGGAAACCTAGCGGTGCCCTTGAGGGGTTTCCCCCCCTTTTTGCTTGTTCCAGCCCCTGCAAAAAGTTCTAATGGTTTCACCCCATTCCACGGAGGGCATATCATCTCCCCCACACCTCCATGCGGCATCAACGAGATCGGCGAACAGGCTATCCGCCTTCGACGAGGGCTTCCTCAGCGATATCAATTCCCAGAGTTCACCCATAGTCGCGACGAAATCGTGCTTCCACTGCAAACGAGGGCGCCCACCCAATTCAGGTGCTACCCTGTCCAAGTCTGTATGAGCCCAACTCATCATCATACTTAGACTTTCAAGGAACAAATTGAGATAGTTTTGCGCGACGGTAGCGATTAAAAAATGTTTATGACACGTTTCGCCATCGAGTCCGCGAGAGAACCGTGGAAAGCCATCAAGGTCGGCGTACCGATCAATGAAGCTTGTACCCTCCTCCTCAAGGCGCCGCGCATGTGTAAGAAACTCCACCGCAGAATCTCGATCAAGGTGTCGGCCCCATGGATCAGCGTTGGAAACGCGCTGGAAGGCGCGAAGTAAGTATAACCGAAGCCATAGAAGCAGGTTTTTTTCGCCTTCGGATGTTCGCCAGCATTCTGCTAGAGAAGGAGCGCGTCTGCGCGATCGAAGTATCTCGATGAAATCATCGATAGGTAATCTCAATTTGACAGGAATTTTTTGAAAAGCTGAATTTTTAACTGTACCGAGCTGCTCAAGCATTAGATGGGCTTTAGCGGAGTAAAACAGAGAGTGATTGCGTGGAAGTTTGGCATTCAGCATCCATTCTAAACCTGCCCGCATTCCAGGACCACTTGAGGCTGAGCTATTTTCGATGAATTTAGCTTGCCTTTCGACAGTGGAGATACCATCGGAATTGTTAAACGGTAGTAACCCACGTCGCTTACAGCGTGCACAGTAGGACTCTATTTTGATCGCAAAATCCTCCTTGATTTCTCGGATGCTTTGTCCTTCAATAATTAGCGATTCGTGAGTGTCCAGAACTTCACCTCGTATCAAATCTCCGTCTACTGAAAGTCTTGCAACAAACCCGTTGTGCTGAATGTCGAACATCACGCCACTCTCTTCATCATGATGATTTGTCAGGGCTCTACGAGGCCCTTAGCCCCAGTGCGAGCACAGAGCATCGCGCATGCCTAGCCGGCTGCACTGATATTTCGCGGAGCGACGCGCGCTTGAAGTTACTCTATTGACATGTCACAGAGGGCACCTGAACGCGTGGCACGCGGGAGCCAAATCCACAAGATTGTGCGTAGGCTCTCGAGTGGTTCCCCGCAACCGACGGGCGCGGATGCATCCCCAGCTTTGTCCACTTCCTCTTCCCGGTGTCCGTTACAGACTTCACCTCATGTTGCGGGTTAGGCCCAGCGCGGGTTTGGGAGATTGCCGCGTTCTCCCGGCCCATGCCAGAAGCTAGGTTTGCGTGGTACTCCATCACGCGGTCACCGCTGAATTGCTTCGGTCAATCCGCTTGTCGTCTGTTGTCGCATCGCCCGGCCGGTATGCGCGCGTCATGCAACTGCACGACATTGTGCCCCGGATTGACGATGCGATCGATCAGCGCGGCGAGCGCCTCGAAGGACTGCTTTTTCTCCGCGTGGAATTCGTGGCGATCATACACGGCGCGCACTCCGCCGATCACATGCCCAAGACACCGCTCGGCATGGTCACTCGAAATGCCGGCCCTACTCATGAGCGAGCGCGCGGTCCGGCGCAAATCGTGCAGCGTCCAGTTCGTTACGCCGCTCGACTGATCGAGCCTGCGCTTGAACTTGGAGAAACCGCCTAGCCCACTTCGGCCAATGGTAGTGAAAGCGTAGCCGGCCTTGCCGATCCGAGGCAGCTCCTTCAGCAGAGCTTGAGCCGCCGGCGAAAGCGGCCGGACAAACTCAACCTTCACCTTGTTCCGGTCCTTGGGCAGTATCCAGTCCGAACCCTCGAGCTCCTCCCGCTTCATTTCGGCGGCCTCTGAGCGTCGGGCAGCCGTCAAGAGCAGGAATTGCACGAAGGCGCCGAATGGTCCCGGCATTGCGCCCGCGGCCTTCCAGATAGCACGCAATTCCTCGTCGGTGAGAATTCGAGAGCGCGCGCGCTCCTTCCACTTTGTTCTCGCCATCCCGCGCACTATCGGCGAATTGAAGTTGGCTGAACGCTTGGCGTGCCAGTTCATAATTTTGCTGATGTACGCCAGGGTACGATCAGCCATTACCGGCCCGTTTTGATCCTCAATCCGATCCAACAGTTTCACAATGTCACCGCGATCGATGGCGCTTATGGGCTGAGATCCGATCGAGGATAATCGAGCCGTTCCAGCCTCGCGAGAAGCCTTGTCGGAACCCGGGTAAAATACGAGGCGGTGGAGCGCTGCACGTCTATCGTTGGCACTCCGAAGCTTGTTTCCTTCCCGGGCGAAATAAGCGTCAGCGATCGCTTTGAAGGTATCCGTTGCAAACGACCTGGCTTTTCGTCGCTCTTGGAGCGGGTCCTTGTCGTTGGCCACTTGGCCTAGGAGAATCTTCGCGCGTTTGCGGGCCTTAACCAAGCCGAGAACGCTATCGATTGTCATGCGTCGGCTCCGGCCACCTGCTCGATACTGCACCACAAAGCTGCAATGCCCACCTTTTGTAGCGACTAGGCCAAACCCGGGAAGTTCAGCATCCCAGTAGATCGTTCGTTCAGCCCCTTCCTGTGCGCGCGCCTTTTGGCAGAACGCCGGTGTGAGCTTGGTGCGCATCGGGCCCCCCTTCCCGCAAAGTGTCACGTGGTCCTTGGGTAAGCAGCGGGTAAGCAGGAATGAGGGTATACACCCGGAATTGATTGGAAACAATCTGAATTGTAAAAGGCACGATAAAGTCGACATTTAGGTTGGCGTTAGCGCAAAGTCGAAAAATTATACCGGAAAGCGGAAACCTAGGATCTGTGACTTTTAATCATGGGGTCGCGGGTTCGAGTCCCGCCGGGCTCGCCATTGTCTCCTCCTTGTTTTCTCTCGTTTTTCGGACGCAATTGGCAAACCCAACACTCAGGTTTGCCAATGCGGTGTTCACTATACACCCTCGACGAGCTTGGTTATTGCTGATCGGGCCAGCCGCCGACGATTAGCGGCGCAGGTGTAGCGCTCGACCTCGCTCAGCGAGGCTTGCCCGGTTATCGATGCGATTTCGTGAGTCGTGCAGCCTATCTCCGCGAGCCGCCGAGCGCATGCTTTGCGCAGCCCGTGCGAGGCGACGTCGGGGCACCAGCGTCGATGCCTCGCGCGATCGACACAGACCAGTCATCGGAATAAAAAGCTATGGCGAAAAAGCGGATCGTAAAAAAGCGGGCCTGGAACAAAGGCCTTGAATTTGGGCAAAAGGATGCGTTTTCGCCAGCGCAAGTGAAGCGAATTCGACAAGTTCTTGCGGACCGTGGGGTCCGGGGGCTCAGAGATCTGGCTCTCTTCTCGGTGGCAATCGACACCATGCTGCAGGGACCGGAACTACTCAATCTAACTGTTA
>JBEEIB010000628.1:0-58019 GCA_041167675.1 Verrucomicrobiota bacterium | reverse complement strand
GCGAGAACTGGAAACAGCTCGTCCGCATCTCACCCTTTTTACATTCACGTTTCTGCCACGGGTGCGTTCCGGAGAGTTAGCGATTTACGAGGCGGTGGACGAGTACCTTGCGCACAGCCAGGCAGAGATTGAGAACCTGTACGTGGAGTTGCGCCGGCGACTTCGATAGGAGAGTAAAGGCACCTTCCAGGTGCCGTGTTGTACGCCAATACCCATGTTTGTTT
This sequence comes from Verrucomicrobiota bacterium, assembly GCA_041167675.1. Taxonomy (GTDB): domain Bacteria; phylum Verrucomicrobiota; class Verrucomicrobiia; order Chthoniobacterales; family JAFAMB01; genus DASTDH01. The sequence goes on along the minus strand of JBEEIB010000628.1, from coordinate 57,795 downwards.
AATACTCAATCGAGCCGTACACCGATATAGTAGTTATCAACGGGTAACGAATGGCTCAAACCCGGCGCATGGGGAAGCTTAACCAAAGGGCGCACCGACCAAAAGCGCCGAGGTTTTCGCCCGAACTATGTTCCCTTCCTTGCGGGACTGGCTTTTCTGCTCCTTAAGTTGACGCGCATGGGCAGCCGCCGGACGAAGTCGCGAGGCTGCGGCTACTTTGCGTTAACGAGAATACAATTCGACGACCAATTGCTCGTTCACGATTGGAGCAATTTCTTCCCGGCTGGGTATCCGCATCACCTTGCCTTGGAATTGATCTTTATCGGCAACTAACCAATCCGGAACCGGCTGAATCTGCGTTAATTCCAGATTGCGTGTAGCTAAGCGGCGCGAAGCGGGTCGATCCTTTACGGCTACGACATCGCCCGAGCGCAAATTGTAGGAAGAGACGTTCACCTTCCGGTTATTAACGGTCACGTGCCCATGCGACACCATTTGTCGTGCAGCATTTCGAGAATTCGCGAAGCCGAGCCGGTAGACAATATTATCAAGTCGTGTCTCCAGCATTTGGAGCAAAGTTTCGCCAGTAACGCCGCGTTTGCGGAGCGCGCTCTCAAAGTAGCGGCGAAATTGGCGCTCCATCAGACCATACTGAAATCGGAGCTTCTGTTTCTCTGCCAATGCGGCCGAATAATCGGAGCGCTTGCGGCGGGATCCTTTCGGCCCATGCATGCCGGGCGGATAGTTTTTACGTTCGAGGGCTTTGCTCGGACCAAATAAAGCAACGCCATAACGACGGCTTATTCTCGACTTAGGACCTGTATAACGAGCCATGTAAATTCTCCGGTCAGACGCGACGTTGTTTTGGTGGACGACACCCGTTGTGCGGCACCGGAGTCACATCTCGAATCACCGAGATGTCCAAACCGATAGCCTGAATGGCGCGTACGGCAGATTCTCGGCCGGCACCCGGACCCTTAACCAAAACCTCTACTTCTTTAAGACCGTGACCCATGGCTTGGCGGCAAGCATCTTGAGCCACTAATTGAGCTGCATACGCAGTGCTCTTGCGAGAGCCACGAAATCCAACCTTGCCAGCACTTGACCAGCCAATCACGTTACCGGTCAAATCGCTGATGGAGACGATCGTGTTGTTAAAAGTGGCCAGGACGTGGGCAATTCCGATACCAACATTCTTGCTCCCTTTAGCCTTGATGATCTTGGGCTTTTCCGCCTCCGTTCCGGACAGAGAAAGTGTCGGTTTGGCCGCTGCTGCAGTTCCGGTTGAAGCTGGGGCCGCTTCCTTCTTTGTAGTCTTGGGTTTGGGCGCCTTCGGAGCCATTGGCTCGCTGGCGCCAGTTCCCGTGGGCTCACTCGTACCAGCTGCCGGTGTTGTTTTTTCGTCCGCCATGTCTCAATACTTTCTTACACTTTGCCGGCCTTAGCGTCCTTATTGCGCTGGACGCCTACCGTCTTGCGCGGGCCTTTTCGCGTGCGCGCGTTGGTCGAAGTTCGTTGACCGCGAACGGGAAGTCCGCGGATATGCCTAATTCCCCGATAGGACCGAATGGCCTGAAGGCGCTTCAGATTTCCTTGAATCTCCCGTCGTAGATCACCTTCGATCAACAAACCACTCGCATTAATCGCATGCACGATTTCGCCCAATTGCTCTGGGGTCAGGTTTTTGGCGCGAACGTTCGGATCAACGTTGGCCTGTTCTAAAATCTTTTTTGCTGTCTTGGGACCAATCCCATAAATGTAGGGCAAGGATGCTTCGATTCGCTTGTCTCCGGGAATTTCAACTCCGAGTAACCGTGGCATAAATTGTTTATTCGCTCCGTTCGCTAATTCCGCAGATCAGCCGCCCTGCCGTTGTTTGTGGCGCGGGTTTTTGCAAACCACGCGGACAACGTTTTTACGTTTGATCACTCTGCAGCTTTCACAAAGCCGCTTTACTGATGGTCTCACTTTCATCGCTTCAGATTCGGCTCGGCAGGAGCCTCGCCCTACCAAGAGCCTGCCCTACCGGGGGACAAAAAAACGCAGCCCGAAGAGCAACCCTCCCGGGAGCGTTTTTGGTCCAACAACCTTACTTTTGCCGGAAGGTTATTCGGCCTTTCGTTAGGTCGTAAGGTGACACCTCTACCATAACTTTGTCTCCTGGCAAGATTCTAATGAAGTGTAGCCGCATTTTTCCGGAGATATGGGCTAATATCTTATGGCCGTTCGGCAGCTGCACACGAAACATCGTGTTGGGCAGCAGTTCCACTATTTTGCCTTCAACTTCGATGACGTCTTTTCGCGCCATGTCAGAATTTCAGGTTCCCCTTTCGTCACTAGTATCGTGTGTTCGAAATGCGCGGAAGGTGAGTGATCGGCCGTAACCACCGTCCAATCATCTTGCAGTAGTCTCACTGCCGCCTTCCCAAGATTTACCATCGGTTCGATGGCCAAAGTCATTCCCGCCCGCAATTTCGCGTTTACTCCAGGCGTTCGATAATTCGGGATTTGCGGCTCTTCATGGAGTCGCCGGCCCACGCCGTGACCCACAAATTCGCGGACTACACTGAATCCATTATTCTCCACTTCGTCCTGGATTGCCGCGCAAACTTCGCCTAAGCGGCGGCCGTCTTTTGCCTTCTCGATACCGAGGTAAAGCGCATTTTCCGCAACCTCTAGTAGTCGCTGAACATCTTCGTGAACGATCCCGACTGGAACCGTCGCCGCGGTGTCGCCGACAAATCCGTCCAAAATGACTCCAATGTCCAGTTTGACTATGTCTCCGTACTGGATTCGACGAGAGCCACCGATTCCATGTACCACCTCGTCGTTTAGTGAAATACAAATTTGCCCAGGAAATTTCTTGTAGCCGAGAAACGCGCTGCGACAACCGGCGTCTTCCATCAGTTTACCGGCAGCCTGATCGATTTCTCGGGTTGTGATTCCGGGAGCGAGCAAAGCAGAAATCTCATCCAGGATCCGACTCGCCAAGCGGCAAGCAGCCCGCATTTTCTCGATTTCTGAAGCCGTCTTTATCGGGATCATTCCTGGATTACGCGACTGATCTGTTCAAATACGCGGTCAGCTTCCTGATTGGCATCGACCTTTACTAACAAGTTTCGTCCCGAATAGAAATCGATCAATGGTAAGCTTTTTTTGCGGAATTCCTCGAGGCGCAATGCAAGCGCTGCATGATTATCATCCGCGCGGACTTCGAGCTTTCCTCCGCAATTGGGACAGGGCTCTGACGCACTCTGCACGTGCCGACCGATGCTCACCACCTTTCCACAATTCGAACAGGTCAAACGATGGGCCATCCGAAATGCAATCGTTTCCTCAGAAGCTTCGAGGAATATGGCCAAATCGAGCGGAGTTTGACGAGCTTGAAGGATTTTCTCGAATTCGACGGCTTGGGGCAGAGTGCGAGGAAAACCGTCAAACAGGAATGCCTCGCGGTGTTGATCGAGCCATTGTCCGACCAACGCGAGAACGAGATCATCCGGTGCCAGCGCACCCTTGCTGATGATGCGACCCGCTTCTCGACCCACCAAAGTATTCAGCTTGGCTTCCCGTCGCAGGATCGCGCCGGTAGACGTAACCGGAATTTGGAACTTTCTCTGAATTAGCTCAGATTGTGTCCCCTTGCCGGAAGCGGGCGGGCCCAGAAGCACAATTCTCCTTTTCACCCAGATGCTAGTGTTGTGTCACGAATATCGAAATCGCGACTCCTGCCACCGCTAGTGCGGCAGCCCCAACGCACATCCAGAGCAAGGCCCCTTCGCGTACGGCATTCCCTTGAGCGCCGCCGGCCCTATCAAATCGTCCTCGAATCTTGCCCTTGCGCAGAAATCCATCGTAGTGCCTTTGGATCAGGTAAGTTTCTACCTGTCTCATGGTGTCCAGGATTACACCCACAATAATCAGCAGACTCGTGCCACCAAAGAATCGCGCGGTAAGGCGAGGAACACCGAACCAGGTCATCAGCAATTCTGGAATCACCGCAATCAATGTCAAAAAGAGGGCTCCGGCGAAAGTGATGCGAGTTAACGTATACTCGAGGAAGTCCGCGGTCGGTTTTCCCGGCCGAAAACCTGGAATGTAACCATTATTCTTCTTCAGGTCATCAGCAATCTGGGTCGGTTGAAATTGGATTGCCACCCAGAAGAAGCTGAAAAAGAATATCAATAGGCCGGTAACGAGGTAATGGACCGGTCCTTGAGCAAGCGAAACCGCCAAGGTATTGGCCCACTCCGAGTTCCGAAAGGCCATGCTGAGAATCGTCGAAGGAAATAGTAGAATCGCTTGAGCAAAGATGATCGGCATAACGCCGACCGCATTGACCTTCAATGGCAGATATTGAGTTTGCCCACCGTAAACTTTCCGTCCGACTACTCGTTTCGCATACTGAATGCTGATTCGGCGCTGTCCCTGCGTGATAGCAACCACACCGGCAATCACAATTACCAGGAAAAGCACCATTAGGACGAGCGCGATTGGGCTTACCTGGCTCGGAGCGCCGGATGGCGGAACGAACGTATTCCAGACCTGAACAATGGCCCCTGGGACACTACCCATAATGCCGACAGTAATGATCATGGAAGTGCCATTGCCAATTCCTCGCTCGGTGATCTGGTCACCGATCCACATGAGGAACATGGTACCCGCACTCAAAGTAATCACTGCGATGATCTGAAACCCGATCCCACCGTCCGGAACTAGTGCTCCAAACTTGGCAATCGAATTCCCGATACCTTGCAGGAACGGGTTCGATGTCGGATTTTCCATCGAGGCAGCCAGCAAGAATCCCTGAAAAATGCAGAGGGCCAGAGTGACGTAGCGGGTGTACTGGGTAATTTTCTGCCGGCCACCGGTTTCTTCCCGCACCATCTTGTTCAAGCGCGGAATCACTGCAGTTAGCAGCTGCATCATGATCGATGCGCTGATGTAAGGCATGATACCGAGCGAGAAAATGGCGCAATGCTCCAAAGCCCCGCCGGCAAAAATATTTGCTAATGCGGCGATACCGCCGGCAGTAGGATTGGACGTTTGGGTACGAAACCAATCGTTCAATACATGAGCGTTTACGCCAGGGATCGTAATCGCTGCTCCAGCTCTCACGACGATGAGCATCACCAACGTGAAGATGATTCGTTGGCGCAGCTCAGGAATCTTGAAGATGTTGAAGAAAGCGGAGATCATTTGAACGGCCGTTTAAGCACGTACCACAACCGAGCCCCCAGCTTGTTCAATCTTTTGGCGCGCTGACTCACTGAATTTGTCGGCTTCGACGGTCAATTTCTTGGTAATCTCACCGCGGCCAAGTATCTTCAATCCATCGAATTTGCCGCTGATCAGTCCCTTCTCCCGCAACAACTGCTCATTGATCTGGGATCCAGCATCGAAGACTTCAAGCTCATCCAGATTAACCACGGCATACTGGGTTTTAAAGGCGGAGTTGTTAAAGCCCCGTTTCGGTAGACGTCGAATCAACGGCATCTGCCCACCCTCGAAACCGAGTCGAATACTGCCGCCGGAGCGAGCTTTCTGGCCCTTGTGGCCCTTTCCGCTGGTTTTGCCATGACCGGAACTCTCGCCGCAACCAAGGCGCTTGACCCGATGTTTCGCCCCCGGACGAGGCTTCAAATTATTTAGTCGCATAACAACGATTTCTAAAAGCCGGTTGATGATGGCTCCCGGGAGTCACCAACTAATGGGAACCATCTTTCCCACGGAGCTTCAAAATATCCTGACGTTGCCGCAAGGCCAGAAGCGCCTCCATCGTCGCTTTCACGACGTTAGCATGGTTGCTGGAGCCAAGCGATTTCGCCAAAACGTCGCGAATACCGGCCGCTTCGACCACAGCGCGCACACCGCCTCCCGCGATCAGACCGGTTCCGGGCGACGCCGGCCGTAGTAAAACTCGGCCCCCGCCAAACTCACCGATGACCTCGTGCGGAATCGTATTTTCATGAATTGCCACCGGCACCATCGCCTTACGAGCAGCTTCCGAGGCCTTTCGGATCGCTTCCGACACCTCATTTGCCTTACCAAATCCGTATCCGACACGTCCTTTGTGGTCGCCTGCTACAATGAGAGCACTGAAGCTAAACCGGCGACCACCCTTCACTACTTTCGCGCAGCGATTGATGAAAACCACCTTCTCGGTGGTGTCACTCTTGGGCTGATTGCGCTCCGCATTGTCGTTGCGGCGATTTCTCACTTCGTATGCCATATATTAGAATTTCAATCCGGCCGAACGGGCCGCGTCGGCTAAGGCTTTCACCTTCCCATGATAAGTAAATCCGCCTCGATCAAAAACGACGGCTTTGACGTTTTTCTGCAGGCTTCTTTCCGCCACCAACGAACCAATCTTCTCTGCCATAGCGACGTTTGCGTATCCGCGGCGCTCACCTCGAACCTCACCTTCAACGGTCGAGGCGGCTGCTACGGTCTTACCGGCAACATCATCGATGATCTGCGCATAAATGTGCTGTCCGGAGAAGTGAACACTCAGGCGAGGTCGTTCGCTCGTGCCCAACAGTCGCTTGCGAATTCGCTGATGCCTTATCTTAATTCGATCAATATTCGCCATGGTATCGCTCCCCGTTCCCTATTGGACCGTCTTTCCTTCTTTTCGCAGGATTTGCTCACCGACATAGCGAATCCCTTTACCCTTATACGGCTCGGGCGGATAATAGGCCCGAATGTCTGCAGCAACCTGCCCGACCTTCTGCTTATCAATTCCTTCGACCAAAAGTTTGGTGTTCTCCTGCACAGTGATCTTTATTCCTTCAGGTATATTGAATACCACCGGGTGAGAATAACCCAAGCTCAGGTTCAGATTTTTACCTTGCACTTGAGCCCGAAAACCTACCCCGTGAATTTCTAATTCTTTCTGGTAACCTTGACTGACTCCGGTGACCATATTTTGAACCAGGCTTCGAGAAAGCCCGTGCAGGGCTCGAATGCTACGCGCCTCTTCCGATCGCTCTAGCCTAATCTCTTTCCCTTCGACTCGCAGTTTAATCTGCCTCGGTAAGGTCCATTCAAGCTTTCCCTTTGGACCTTCAACCGTGACGTCGCCGGATTGAGAAATATCCAATTTCACTCTTTCTGGAAGCAGTACGCTCTTTTTACCGATTCGCGACATTCGTATTCCTCCCTACCAGATTACGGCGAGCAATTCGCCGCCCACATTTTCCCGCTTTGCATCACGTCCGGTCAATAGTCCACGCGAGGAAGAAATAATCGCCACACCCATTCCACCCAAAACCCGCGGCACCTCTTTAGAACCGACGTATTTGCGCAGACCAGGACGACTCACTCGTTTGACACCGGTTAGCGCCGGCGTGCGATTGACAAACTTCATCGTCAATTTCAGCACAACTGGCGTGGCCGTGTTATCCACCTCGAAGTCCGTGATATAGCCTTCCTGCTTCAGAATCCGAGCGATCTGCTCCTTCATCCGAGAATAGGGGACTGCCACGTCTGACCGGTGTGAGCGAGAAGCATTGCGAAGTCGCGTGAGAAAATCCGCGATTGGATCAGATAAAGTACTCATTTGCGAATTTTCTAGCCTTTTTGTTGCGATGGTAACTTTCGGTCGCTGAAAGGAACTCCCAATTCGGTCAGAAGTGCTTTCGCTTCCTCATTCGTTTTAGCGGTCGTGACGATCGTGATGTCAAAACCGATGTTACGTTTAATTTTGTCCAGCTCTACTTCAGGGAAGATGGACTGATCCGAAACTCCCAGAGTGTAGTTTCCTCGACCATCGAACGCGCGCGGCGAAATGCCCCGAAAATCTCGGATGCGCGGTAGCGACATCTTAATCAATCTCTGTAAGAACTCATACATATGCGCTCCCCGCAATGTAACCTTCGCCCCGATTGGTTGATCCTTTCGGAGCTTGAAGTTCGAAATGCTTTTTTTGGAGCGCGTCTCGGCCGGCCGCTGTCCCGTGATCAAGGCAAGCTCAGCCTTCGCGTCTTCGAGGCCTTGTTTCGCGTCGCTCGACTGTGTAGAGATGCAAGTATTGATGACCACCTTCTCGACTCGCGGAACCTGATACAGGTTCTTATAACCAAGTCGCTCGCGCAAAGCCGGCACTACTCGTTCTTTGTATTCTTTAAACAATTCGGTTTCCATCGATCACTCCGCTTTGGCCTTCTTTGTCCGTTTAGCCGGCTTTTTCTCCACAATCCTTACATTCGATATATGGATCGGCCCTTCCCGATTGATTATAGCGCCGTTTGGATGGTCTTGCGATTTCCGGACCGTCTTTTTAATAATGCGAACGCCTTCGATCAATACTTGTTTTTTCTTCGGTAAAACCTGAAGGATCTTTCCAGCCGCGCCACGATGGTTACCGGACACTACCTCGACATCGTCTCCCTTTTTGACATGAAATTTCAATCTGCTCATAGCACCTCCGGAGCGAGCGAAATGATTTTCATGAAGTTCTTTTCGCGCAATTCGCGAGCCACTGGTCCAAAGATTCGAGTACCCCGTGGATTTTGATCTTTGTCGATGATCACAATCGCGTTGTTGTCGAAACGAAGGTAAGAACCGTCGTCCCGTTTGACGGGTTGTTTTGTGCGCACAACCACGGCACGAACCACATCGCCCTTCTTAACCGTCCCATTGGCCGCAGCTTCTTTGACGTTGCAAGTGATCACGTCACCGATTGATGCGTACAAGGTTGCTTTGCCAATCACGCCAATCATCGTGGCCATCCGGGCGCCTGTATTATCGGCCACATCAAGTCTGGATCGAATCTGAATCATCTCGTCGGCCCTCTAATGTTTGAGCACCTCGACCAATTGCCAGCGCTTCAAACGGCTTAATGGCTTCGTTTCTTCCACCCGAACCAGGTCTCCAATGGCGCACTGATTGGTAGCGTCATGGGCGTAAAGCTTTTTGGTTCGTTTAACGATCTTTCCAAACTTAGGATGTGGTACCCGACGGACAACGGCGACGACGATCGTCTTATCCATTTTGTTGGATACGACTTGGCCGACCCGAGTTTTCCGAAGATGCCGCTTCGGAAGTTCAGACTGCTGCGTCTGCGGAGCAGACGCCGTGGCAGTACCTTCAGAATGCACAGTCTCTTGATTCATTTTACTATTTCCTCAAGCAGCCAGCGCCCGCTCAGGCAGCGGTCTTTTGCGCTCGCTCGCTCAAAATGGTTTCGATACGCGCTACTTCGCGGCGATGAGAGCGAAGCACGCTGGATTTCTCAATGCTTCCAGCCTGTTGCTGGAGCCGGAGATTAAATGTCTCCTTACGCAATTCTCTGCGCCGGGAGATCAACTCATCATTACTTAGTTCGCGAAGTTCCTTTACTTTCATTTCGATCTCCGTGCTCGCCGATTACACCGCTATGGCGTGCTGCCGCGCGATAAATCGAGTTCGCACCGGCAACTTTGTGGCGGCCAATCTCAAAGATTCTCGCGCTACACTTTCAGTCACTCCATCGAGTTCAAAAATAATGTTACCAGGACGGACCGTTGCCACCCAATGTTCTGGATTGCCTTTTCCCTTACCCATTCGAGTTTCGGGCGGCCGAGCTGTCACCGATTTGTCTGGAAAGATCTTTATCCAAAGTTTCCCTTTTCTTTTCATGTTGCGGGTTAACGCAACGCGCGCCGCCTCGATCTGAATATTCGTAATCCAGGCGCGCTCCAAGGTTTGCAGCGCATACTCACCAAAAGCGATCGAAACGTTCCGAGAAGCACTTCCGGCACGGCTTCCGCGCTGGGTCTTCCGATACTTCACTCTTTTCGGCATCAACGGCATAAGAACTCCCTATCTAAGCTCTAGGTTCTAGAGAGGCCCCTTCCGGTTTCGCCTCTTTCTTCTGGTCACGATCAGCGGCCGCTTCAACCTTACAAATCCAACATTTCACTCCGATTTTACCGTAAACGGTGTGCGCTTCAGCAAATCCGTAATCGATCGGCGTACGCAGGGTGTGTAGAGGAATCTTTCCGTCACGGTACCATTCTGCGCGCGAAATCTCCCCGCCGCCGAGCCGGCCCGAGCAACGGATTTTAATACCAAGCGCTCCAAAGTCTTTGGTCGTTTGGACCGCCTTCTTCATCGCTCGACGGAATGAGATACGACGCTCGATCTGGAGTGCGACATTTTCTGCAACTAACTGTGCATCGAGTTCCGGGGTTTTGATCTCTTGGATGTCAATTTTGACCTGTTTCCCGCCAGACATCCGCGTGATCTCCTCGGTCATTCGTTCGATCTCAGCGCCACGGCGACCGATCACAATTCCCGGACGGGCCGTGTAGATAGTGACCCGAATACTGTTCCAGGCACGCTCAATGAGAACCTTTGAAACCGCGGCTAAAGCTAGTTTCTGTTTCACAAACCGGCGGACTCGCAAATCCGTATGAAGGAATTCAGGGAATTCCTTGCTCGAAGCATACCAACGGGATCGCCAGTCTTTATTGAGGGCGAGCCGGAAACCGATGGGGTTAACTTTTTGTCCCATAAAATCAATCTTTCTTTTTCGTCGCCTTTTTCTCCGCCTTGGTTCCCGCTCTTTCAGTACTCTTCTTCGCCTGACCTCTGGGCGCATTTTTGCTCTTTGACCGGCCAGTGGATGGTTTGCGCTGCCTGGTCGTTGCCGCCCCGGCCCCCTCCGCTGTCGATTCGGGCGAAGCGACATCAACTGCGTCTTGGGCGGGCTTCGGCTTACCATCAGATCCGACGTCGTCCGAGAGGATGATCCGAATATGGCTAGTGCGCTTACGCAACGGACTGGCGCTGCCTCTAGCGCGAGCGCGAAATCGTTTGGAGGTCGGCCCTTCCCCGACTACGGCCTCTTTGACCAGCAAGGTATCGACCCTAAGCGAGTTGTTGTTTTCGGCATTTGCGATCGCACTCTTTAGGGTCTTTTTCACCAAAAGTGCGGCCTTTTTCGGACTAAAGGCCAATAAGTCCAAAGCGTCCGAAGCAGATCGGCCCTGGATCGCGCGAGTTACTTCGCGAGCTTTGAAAGCCGAAATCCGAGCATACCGATAGGTCGAGGTTACTTGCATTTTGCCGATCTCTTTCTTACTTCGCCACCTTCGCGGTATGCGCGCCGTGTTTCTTGAATTGGCGTGTTAGAGAAAATTCTCCCAGTTTGTGTCCCACCATATTTTCCGTCACGAAGATGGAATTAAAAATCTTGCCGTTGTGGACCAAGAACGTATGGCCCACGAAATCTGGCGTGATCATCGACCGGCGCGACCAGGTCTTGATCGGCTTCTTCGCACTGCCTTTGTTCATCTTGTCGATTTTCTCCAGCAGCTTTGGCTCGACGAACGGGCCTTTCTTAAGTGATCTACCCATAACCTATTTCTTTTTGGCCTTCTTCTTGCGCCGCTCGACAATGAACGCGTCGCTTGGTTTATGTTTCCGGCGAGTCTTAAACCCTTTCGCTAGTTGGCCCCACGGGCTCACCGGGTGATGCCGGCCACCGCCGCCCTTACTTTTGCCTTGGCCACCACCCATCGGATGATCGATCGGATTCATGGCCATACCGCGCACTCGTGAGCGACGTCCCAGCCAACGAGTCCGACCAGCTTTGCCGCTCGAGACGTTCATATGGTCAGTATTACCGACCTGTCCGACCGTTGCGTAAGCGTTCTCATTGATCCGACGAATTTCGCCAGAAGGCAGTCGAACCAAAGCATAGCCGGCCTCACGGTTGTTCAGCACGGCCTGCTGTCCCGCACTCCTTGCCACCTGTCCACCGCGGCCGGGAATGATTTCAACGTTATGGATGACCGTTCCCAGAGGGATGGCCTTTAAAGGGAGAGCATTTCCGACTTCGGGGGGTGCTGTTTCACCAGCAACGACTTTCGCGCCAACTCTCAGACCGTTCGGCGCAAGGATGTAAGCCTTTTCACCATTTCCGTAAATTAAAAGGGCAATCCGGGCAGACCGATTTGGATCATACTCGATACCTTCGACCGTAGCCTCAACATCACGGACCTTTCTTTTGAAATCGACGATTCGGTACTTCTGTTTGTGCCCTCCTCCGATGTGCCGAGAAGTCAAACGGCCATGGTTATTCCTACCACCAGTCCGCTTTTTTGGTTCAAGCAAAGTTTTTTCCGGCTGATGTTTGGTTATCTCATCGAAGCCTGAAGTCTGCTTAAAACGCTGCGTCGGCGTGAGGGGGCGAAAATTCTTGAGTGCCATGGTTTAGTCCTCCTAAGCGAGATCGATCTTCTCGCCCTCGGCTAAGGTCACGATCGCCTTCTTCCAATGCGGGCGCCGACCAAAATCAGCCCGACGTTCACGCTTCTTTTTGCCCGCGTATTGACAGGTATTTACCCGGATCACCTTCTTGCCCAAAAGTTGCTCGATGGCTTGTTTGATCTCAAGTTTATTAGCCTTTGGATCGACCCGGAACACGTATTGATTGTGCTTTTCGCCCAATAAACTCGCTTTTTCCGTGAGCCGAATCGTTGAAATGATCTGTGTCGGTTCGTTCATGCCAACCTCTCTGCCAGCTTGGTGAGAGCTTCTTTAGTAACGATGATCTTTTTAAATACCAACAACTGCTCGGTATTCACTTCCGCCGGCGTATTTAAGAGCACAGGCTGTACGTTTCGCGCCGCCTTGTAAGTGCTGGCATCAAAACCTATTGCAATGATCAACACCTTCTCTTCTTCCGTGTGCGATCGAAGTAGCTTAATAAACTCTTTCGTCTTTGGCTCGCTCACTGCCACCGAATCGGCGACCAAAACGTCACCATCGATGATTCGCGAACTCAGCGCTTTGAGAAAAGCCAAACGCTTCACCGACTTGGGGACTTTCTTCGAATAGTCTCTTGGCTTTGGACCAAAAACGACTCCACCACCTGTCCAAATTGGCGACGAAGTATAGCCGGCCCGGGCCCGGCCTGTTCCTTTTTGCCGCCAGGGCTTCTTACCAGAAGCGACTACCTCGGCCTTGGTCCTGGTGTTGGCTGAACCGCTGCGGCGATTTGCCCGCATGGCCACGACCACATCGTGGACGGCTTGCGTTCCCCGCCCATTTTCGATCACAGAGATATTCGCCTTTTTGGCGTCAGAAACTGTCAAGACGGTTGCACTCATGATCATTTAGCCCCGGTTGTCTCAGGTTTTTTCTTTGCCGGACGCACAACCACGTAACTGCCGTTAGCGCCGGGAACTGCTCCGCCGATCAAGATGACGTTGTCTTCGGCCCGGACCTGGACAATTCGAAGGTTTTGGACGGTGACCCGATCATCACCGAGGTGACCGGGCATTCCCATGTTCTTCCAAACCCGACCGGGTGTAGAACGGTTTCCGATCGCCCCATTTCGGCGGTGCGTCTTGGAGCCATGCGCAGCCGGCTGCCCGGCGAAGCCGTGCTTCTTTACCACGCCCTGAAAGCCCTTGCCTTTAGACCGGCCGACAACGTCAACAAATTGTCCCGCCTCAAATTGAGTGACAGCCAGATTCAGTTCGTCCTCGATCTGAGTCCCGTCGGGAAGTCGAAACTCTCGCACGAATTTTTTGGGCTCTGCTTCCGCCTTTTTGAAATGGCCGAGAAGCGGTTTCGGCAGCCGAGATTCCTTTTGCGTATCAAACCCAATCTGGATCGCCTGATAGCCGTCTTTCTCGGCCGTTTTGGTCTGCAGCAAGGAGTTACCGCCGGCTTCAATCACAGTGACTGGCGTCGCTTTCCCGGTCGCGTCATAAACGCGCGTCATCCCAATTTTTTTTCCTAAAAGTCCTACTTTCATTGAGCAGCGGTTCCGTCGTTAGATTTTGATGGTGATATCAACTCCCGCCGGGAGATTAAGCTTACGCAGCTCATCCACGGTCTTGGCCGTCGGCTCGATAATATCCAGCAACCGTTTGTGGGTCCGCATTTCGAACTGGTCCATCGACTTCTTATCGACGTGCGGGGAACGATTCACCGTGAACTTTTCAATCTTCGTCGGCAACGGGATCGGACCGGCCACTTTTGCGCCGGTGCGTTTAGCCGTCTCTACAATTTCTAGTGCCGATTGATCGAGCATACGAAAATCGTAGCCCTTCAGGCGGATGCGAATGCGTTGACCGTTTGCCATATTAAGTTCCTTTTTGATCGAGCACCGCGGCTACGATCTGTGCCGGAACCGGTTCGAAGTGGGAGGGTTCCATTGAGTACGAGGCGCGCCCCTTGGAGAGGGAGCGAATTGTGGTAGCGTAACCAAACATTTCCGCCAGCGGCACTTCAGCATGAATCAAGGTCGCGAGATTCTTCGTTTCCATGTTGATGATCCGGCCACGGCGCCGATTAAGGTCTCCCATGAGGTCGCCCTGATACTCGTCCGGCGTCACACACTCTACCTTCATAATTGGTTCCAGAAGGATGGAGGTTGCTTTCTTAAAGGCATCTTTCATCGCGAAGATCGCGGCGAGCTTGAAAGCGAGTTCGTTCGAATCGACGTCGTGATATGAGCCGTCCACGATATCGACATGAAGATCGATCACCGGGTAGCCGCCGACGATGCCGTTTAGGACTGCCTCTTCGATGCCTTTCTTAACGGCCGGGATATACTCTTTCGGAATGGTACCACCGACAATCTTGTTCTCGATCTCCACGCCTTTTCCGCGCTCACGCGGTTCCACGTTTACTATTACGTGACCATATTGTCCCCGACCACCGGATTGCTTAATCAACTTGCCTTCCCCAGTGGCGTTCTTTGTAATCGTCTCACGGTAAGCGATTTGCGGTTTGCCCGCATTGGCGTCCACCTTAAATTCCCGCAGCATGCGATCTCGGATAATCTCAAGATGCAGCTCGCCCATTCCGGCGATAATCGTTTGTCCCGTATCCTCGTTGGTATAGACTCGAAAGGTCGGATCTTCTTCGGCCAATCGCTGCAAAGCGGTTGCCATTTTTTCCTGATCCAATTTTGTTTTTGGCTCGATCGCCATCGAGATCACCGGATCAGGGAAAGAAGGCGGCTCCAACAGAATCGGAAAATCTTCGTCGCAGAGCGTGTCGCCAGTCGTGATGTTCCTAATGCCGACGATAGCGGCGATATCCCCTGAATAGCAGGTTTCGATGTCTTCCCGCTTATCGGCTTGAATCTGAATGAGCCGGCTAATTCGCTCCCGCTTGGTGGTACGCGGATTATAGACCGTATCGCCCTTCGACAATTTACCGGAGTAAACCCGGAAAAACACCAGCTTTCCGACGAACGGATCGCTCCAAAGCTTAAATGCCAATGAACAGAAATTGCCGTTGTCATCCGTGACGGCGTCTTTCGGTTCGTGCGTATCCGGATCAATACCCTTGGCAGGCGCGATGTCGATCGGACTTGGCAGGTAGTCTACGACCGCATCGACTAGGTACTGGACTCCTTTATTCTTGAAGGCGGAGCCCCCGGCAACCGGGATAAATTGATTCGCGATCGTCAGCCGTCGAATACCCGCTTTCAACTCCTTCGGAGTCACCGGCTTTTCCTCTAGATAGAGAGTACCCACCTCATCGTCGAGATTCGCTACTTGCTCGACCAGATCCGCATACGCTTTGTCGACCAGCGCTTGGTACTCCGCAGGAACATCGGCGATTTCATAGGTCGAACCCAACAAATCATTGTCTGAATAAAGGATCGCCTTCTTATTAATAACGTCGAGCTGGCCCCGGAGATGATCTTCCTTGCCAAGCGGAATCAACACAGGCCAGGCATTCCCGCCAAGCTTGGTGTGGATTTCTTTAACGACATTTTCAAAGTTCGCGCCAACCCGGTCCATCTTATTAACGAAACAGATACGCGGGACCTGATATTTGTTGGCCTGCCGCCAGACTGTTTCGGTTTGCGGCTGCACGCCGGCAACGCTGTCGAACACCAGGATAGCGCCATCGAGCACGCGCAACGAACGCTCCACCTCCGCGGTAAAGTCCACGTGTCCAGGGGTGTCGATGATGTTGACTCGCTGTTTTTGGTCTTCGAACAGCTTGAACACACCTTCTTCCTTCCGCTGGGTCCAAAAGCAGGTCGTAGCCGCGGAGGTAATAGTGATACCGCGCTCGCGCTCCTGTTCCATCCAGTCGGTGACGGTCGTACCCTCATGCACTTCACCAATTCGATGAATCATGCCGGTATAGAATAGAATCCGCTCGGTCAGTGTCGTTTTCCCCGCGTCAATGTGCGCGCTGATCCCGATGTTGCGGGTCCGCTCCAGAGGATAGGCACGATCGGGAGAATTTGGATTCGTCATGGTCTTAGCCTTATCTAAAACGGGTGTAGACATATGCCTTACCAGCGGAAATGTGCGAAGGCTCGGTTGGCTTGAGCCATCTTATGGGTGTCGTCTCGTTTTTTGATAACGTTGCCCTGCCCGGCCGCAGCGTCCTTTATTTCTGCAGCAAGATTGTCGGTCATCGTGCCGCGGCGATTTTTCGCGTAATTGACCAACCACCGCATCGCCAAAGAGATTTGCCGATCAGCGGATACCTCGATCGGAACTTGATATGTGGCGCCACCGACCCGACGTGATTTCACTTCGAGACGCGGCTTCGCGTTGTCGAGAGCTTTATGTAAGGAGTCGAGTGGATCGACCGCATCGGAACCTTCGCGGCTTCTTTCGATTGCTTCGTAAACGATGCGCTCGGCCAGTGACTTCTGCCCGCTCCGCATGACCGTATCGATCAAGCGCGCTACTGCCGGACTGGCGTAGCGGCTATCGACCTTCACTTCTTTATGAATGACTCTGCGACGTCGAGACATAGAAATTATTTCCTTTTACCTTTGGCTGCTGCTGCGGCATCGGCGCCCTTCTTTGGACGTTTGGCTCCGTACTTTGAGCGGCTCCGCCGGCGGCCATCAACTCCCAGGCTGTCTAATGTGCCCCGAACGATGTGATAACGGACACCGGGAAGATCTTTTACGCGACCTCCTCGCACCAAGACGATGGAGTGCTCCTGCAAATTGTGACCTTCACCCGGAATGTAAGCAATGACCTCATATCCGTTGGTCAACCGGACTTTGGCGACTTTCCGTAAAGCGGAGTTTGGCTTCTTAGGCGTCCGCGTCATAACCTGTACACAGACGCCCCGTCTTTGCGGACAATCCGCCAATGCCGGTGATTTGGACTTCACCGCCATTTTCTTCCGACCTTTTCGCACAAGCTGGTTAATCGTTGGCATTAATAAATCCGGTTAAACCCTTGGTTCAGGGCTAAAAAAAGCCGCAATCGCGGCTCCAAAGCTTTCCCCCGCCTGACGCGGGGGAGCGTGGACTATATTATTATTCCCAGACGGCGCAAGAGGTTTTTGGCTCACTTTACGCTGCGAGAACGAGGTAATATCACCTCATTCTCAGCCGAGCATTCCTGTCGCAGTAAACCGCCGTCGCGTTCTATCCCTCAAAAAGAGTCGCAACTCGTGGCCAACTATACTCGAAAATCAAAGAGAAACTACCCCGATGGTTGACCGTCCTGCTCGACTAATCAGAATCTCCTTTTTATCCGCTGCCCGATGAATCGTTTGGCCCGCTTTGGATTGGTTGAAGTTGGCCAAATTTTTGATGCGAAACGTCTTTCTTATCTTGAGAACCATCTATTCAATTATCTAGTTTCAAGCTGCTCCGGAGCCCTGTCACCTGATCTGAAATAAATCTCGTGTTCGGCGGGTTCGATTTATGCTTGCTTGCCATCGAAGATGAAGATCCATGTCGAACGCCAAGTCACTGTCGCTCTCGAGAATCAACCAGGGCAGCTTGCGGCGATCTGCAGTATCCTGTGCGAGAACGCGGTAAACATTGAAGCGATCAGTGTAATCGACAGTATCGAACAAGGCGTTGTCCGGTTGATCACCAGCAATCCGACCAAGTGTAAACAAGTTCTGCAAGCAAAAGGCTTTTACGTGATCGAAGGCGATGTTTTGGTTTTGGATCTCTTCGACCGCATCGGCAAATTGGCCCAGATCTGCTCGGAACTGGCTGAAGCAAAGATCAATATTGATTACGTCTACGGCAGCGTCGAGCACGCCGGATCGCCCCTTCGCCTGGTACTAAAAACCACCGACGCGCTACGCACCCATGCCCTCCTTGACGGCATCAGAGATCAATAGGGCTGCCTTACTTTTCTAACGGGCGAGGCCGGCGGAGTATCCGCCGGCCCCGATTTGTGGCGTAAGCCGAATTCTGTCCGGCCGATTAAGCCAGGGCGATCATTTATCTCGTCCGGCCGAGGCCGAACGTTCCGCCAAGCGGAATGCGACTATTACCCGAGAGCTCTCGGTCACCCGAGTGGGAAAGCGGATCAACTCTCTGTTCTGTCTTGCACCGCAAGGGGTTTGTCTTGCGATCCGGATTACGCCGGACCCGGTGGGCTCTTACCCCGCCATTTCACCCTTATCCCGCCAAGGCGAGACGGTATATTTTCTGTGACACTATCCGTCAGCTTGGGCTTGCGCCCGAGCTGCCCGCGCTTTCGCACGGCATGCTGCTTTCCTGGTGTTCGGACTTTCCTCTACTGACCTTTTGGGTACAGCAGCGATCGCCTGCCTACCGAGTTATTTTAAATTATTAACGGTTTTCCGCAAGTCTCGCTCTGGACCCAACTTCTCTGTCGATGGCCTGAGCTGTTTTCAGCTGAGCATTCGCTCGAGGAACTACGATAGTAGCGAACGTGACCCCCTAGCTTGGCAGCAGCTGGTCCAATTTCTTTGCCAGCTGGAAATCGAGTGTGGTCAGACCACCAGCCGAATGAGTGGATAGCGCCAACCGCACTGTTCGCCAACGGATATCGATATCTGGGTGATGATCCATGGCCTCGGCTTCGCGCGCTATATTATTCACCGCATCGACGGCTTCGAGAAAACTCGGAAATTCTACCGTTCGGGAGATCATGTCTCCTTCCAGTTGCCACTTGGGAATCTCCATGAGCAGTGTCTGAATCGCCTCGGGGTTTAATAATTCTGGCATAGCTCTTCTCTGTGTTTTATGTAACGCTCGGACTTTGCGCTCTTACTTGAACGGCTCCGCCGTTCGTGTATGTAAGCAATCCTCGCCTCTTCCACCCTAACTGACCCAAGGCAAATGCAAACTTCTGGGATACTCTATAATAACATTGTTGAGACCGTCGGCAGGACTCCGTTGGTCAAGCTCAACCGAATTACCGCCGGCCTCGAGGCAACGATTGCCATAAAGTGCGAGTATTTTAATCCGCTCGGCAGCGTAAAAGACAGGATAGGGACGGCCATGATTGAGGCCGCCGAGCAAGAGGGCATCATCAATCAGGACACGGTTATTATCGAGCCAACAAGCGGCAACACTGGCATCGCCCTCGCGTTTGTTTGTGCAGCCAAGGGTTACAAACTGATTCTGACCATGCCGGAAACGATGAGTTTGGAAAGGCGCACACTGCTAGCCATGTTGGGCGCCAAACTCGTGTTGACGCCTGGCTCGGAGGGTATGAAAGGGGCAATCGGCCGGGCGGAAGAACTTCTGAAGGCGACTCCTAACTCTTGGATGCCTCAACAGTTTAACAACCCAGCCAACCCACAGATCCATGCAAAGACAACGGCGGAAGAGATCTGGGCGGATACGAATGGAGCGGTGGATATTCTTGTCTCAGCAGTCGGCACCGGAGGGACGATTACCGGCGTCACGGAGGTAATCAAAAAGCGAAAGCCGAGCTTTTACGCTGTGGCGGTAGAGCCCAAAGATTCTCCAGTGATCAAACAAACGCTGGCTGGTGAACCGCTCAAACCGGGCCCGCACAAAATCCAGGGGACTGGCGCAGGCTTCGTTCCAAAAAACCTTCATCTGGATGTGGTCGATGAAGTAATCGCTGTCACGAATGAGGATTCGTTTGTTATGGCTAGGCGCCTGGCCAAAGAGGAAGGCATTCTGGCTGGAATTAGTTCGGGTGCGAACGTATGGGCGGCGATTGAAGTGGCCAAACGGCCCGAAAATCGCGGAAAACTCATCGTCACACTCGCCTGCTCCACTGGCGAGCGCTATCTAAGCACCGCGTTGGCCGATGAAGCTAGAGCAGAGATCGGTGGTTGAGGGATGGACAAAACTTCAGTAATGACAACAGCCAGTGAGCCGGACTTCAAGTCAATCAATCGGGAAGTTTTTTGGGTTCTGCACGGCAAAAAGATCGTTATCGCATCGGTCGCTGCACTACTGGTGCTGATTGCTTTCGGCGCCTACGTTGGATGGCAGGCGCTCCAATCAACCCAAGCTGAGGCAGCCTATGACTTGGCGGCGGATATCGAAGGCTGGCAGAAGGTGGTTGACCGTTTTCCGGGATCGATCGCGGCAGGAAATGCCTTGCTACGCATCGCGGCCCAACAATCCAACGAGGGCCACTATCCAGACGCAGACAAAACCTACCAGAGGTTTGTGCGCGACTATCCAAAGCATCCTTTTGCCGTAAATGGTTTGATGGGTCTAGCAACCAATGCGGAAGCAGAAAACAAACCGGATGCAGCCATCAAATACTACGCTGAAATAGCCGGCAAATATGGCACTACCTATCTGGCTCCAATGGCGCTTCTCAGTCAGGCACGACTGAGCGAGGGCAACGGTCAGCTGAAAGAAGCTCGTCAATTGTATGAGATGGTGGTCCAAAGATATCCACAAAGCGTAATCGCACAGATCGCTTCGGTGGAAGCCTCTCGACTCAATGAAAAGCTCGGGAACGAAGGAAAGCAGACCGATCAGCCCAATTTGCTCACCGCATCGCCGCAGCCTAGCCCATCCGGCCAGCCCTCTCCCACCGCTTCGGAAAAGCCTAAGCAACAGCCGGAGCCTTAACTGAATTCTTGGCTAATCTTCAAAGATTTATCAACAATCCAGGCTTTTGCTTTCGCAGGTAAAACTCATCCCTTCGCTCTTCGAACTCAATTAGGTCGAAATACGTCTCCACACCCGATTCCGGGCTGCCTCCGACTTCTTGCAGAATTCGTCGAAACCGAGCCAGCTTCTCGGGATTGTCCGGTCGTTTTTCGGTCTGTCTTTGGTTCCAAGCTGCGATATCCGATTCAGAGTGCTGCACACCATGGGAGCGGACCCAGTCTAAGATCGCTTGGTCGCTCTCGAGATTGTTAGCGGCGTCTTCAAACTCGTCTCCATCGATGCCCAAAAAAAACAAGAGATGTTTGTCGAACCCTAACGTTTTGTAGTTGTAACCATGCAGAGAGCCTTGGCGCGATAGACGAGCCTTATCTATCAGCCGTGGAAGATGAATGTAACCGCCCAATGTCAGATAAGGGCTACGCGGATAGATTTTCTGGGTCATGCAGGTGCCAGACTGAAATCGGGGCCGTGATCAGATCCCTTATCCGGCCGCGAATTTTCACTCAGCGGATTCAAAAGCTCGCCTTGGGTCAGCTGCGTTTGGCCGATCGATAAATCCCCATAAAATTCTCCGCCCTTATCGACGATGAAACTCCGCGCATTGACTGCTCCGCGGAGGGAGCCACCTCGCTTTACCACTACTTTTCCGTTGGAAATGATACGCGCTGAAATAATACCGTAAACTTCAACCAGATCGGCTCGGATCGGTCTGACGCATTCTACCTCTGACTTCTTGTCAATTATTACCAGCGGAGCTTCGATGCTTCCACTCAGTTTCCCTTTGAGTTTAATGAGAACATCAGTGGCACCGGTCAGCGCGCCGCGCATATGCCCCTGAACTAATGCTGACTCGCAGATGGCCCGGTTACTGTTAAGGTCCCCCTTCGGGGTGATCAAAACGTTGCCTCTGGTCCGAATGGACCGACTATAGGTACCGACGATCTTATAATCTTGAAGGTCGATGTACGCGCCACATAAAGGGCAGATAGTGGAAGTCGCACTCTTTGGGACCTCCCGCTTGCCCGGACATTCAAAGCACCGGGCAACGACCGTTCGCTGAACACCTAACAGACCTTCAATTTTCTGAAGTACCGAAGGGGCCTTTTGAACGTCTTGCCGCGGCCCACCAGTTCTGCCGCCTTTACTTATCTGGATATACCCACTGCATTTTCGGCAGTAGGTGGACTTCGCCAGCTCAGGCTCTAACTGAATGTTACCGCAGTGAGGACATTGAACTTCGACTCGTCCTTTTGCCGGCACCCAGTACTCCTTTAGCGGGGAGCATGCGCTTCCAGCGGCTTCTCTTTAGCCCCGAGTTCCTTGAGCGCATTCTTGTTGGGGGTAACCTCCGACTTACCGACAAAAGTTGCGCCTTCCTCGATGATCAATCGAGACGCATGGAGATCACCGATCAATGCTGAACGCGATCGCAACTCGCAACGTTCGGCAACAGTGATATTTCCCTGCACTTTACCCATCACGATCACAGATTTTGCTTTGATCTCACCACGCACATCCCCACTCTCGCCTATCGTCAAGATTCCGTCACCGGAGCTAATCTCCCCTTCTATCTTACCGTCAAACGTAAACTCATTCGCGAATTTGAGGGAACCCTTAATCTCAACATCTTTGGAAAGAAGGTTCTTGTTCTGTATATCTGCCATAACGGGATTTTTATGTGTTTCGGTTTTGGTTGGAACGGTCTCTAGAGGCGCCGGATTCTCCCCGGATCGTGGTTCGTCTTCAGCGGACTGAGCGGATCCTGGTTTTTGGGGGATGAATTTCTTGAGCACGGTCGCAACTATGAATTTGCAAATTAGATTGTCAACGCTTTCTACCCAATAAAACCGATTCCAGCAAATCCGCTAACCAAGCGGATCCAAAGCCCGTACAACGCATACTAAAGCGGCGAACATCGAGCTTGGTTTTTGGTGAAATCGGGCCGATCAAATATCGCTTACACCAGCCGGAAAAACGCTAGGACGCTAAGCACGCAAACCATCATTGTCTAATTTATTCAAAGGCCGCTAATTCTTCCGCGGGATAAGCCCAGATTTCACTCAGGGTCGGGTGATAATGCGGTATAGCGGCCAGGTCCGAGGCTTTCGCGCGAAAATGTATCGCGACGACGATTTCGTGAATCAACTCTGAAGCCTCCGGTCCAACCACAGCACCACCGACGATTTCGTGAGTATTGGCATCAGCGATCAGCTTGACCAATCCGTCGGTTTCTCCCCGAATCATCGATTTGCCGTGATCGTCAAACTGGTACGTTGCAACTCGAATTTGCCTGCCGCCGGCCGTGGCCTCCCGGGCCGTGAGCCCAACATAAGCAAGCTCCGGATGCGAGAATATCGCGAAAAGCCGGAGGCGGTGATCAATGCTACTTAGTTTCTCGTCTTTCAAGAGTCGGGCGGCGTTTCGCGCTGCAACAACGGCCTGTTCTATCGCGATGTGAACCACCTCGAAGGGACCGGCGGCGTCTCCAGCCGCGAATATGTGCGGGTGGCTTCTTTGCATTGGGTCGTTGGTTCCAATCGCAAGGTCTCCGTTTAATTCGATATCGGCCGCATCCAGGTGCAGACGGCCGATCGCCGGTCGCCGCCCCAGCGCGTAGAAAATTTCGTCCGCAGAAATCGTCTGCTCCAACCCATCCTTAACGAATCTCACGGTCTTGCGCTCTCCCGTTTTTTCGACCGCAACCAGGCGGGTGTCCGAAATCATCCCTATACCCTGTCGCCGGTAAGCGTCGGTGACTGCAGCCGATACATCGGTATCAGCGTCCTTTATGAACTGGGGGCTGCGCTGGATAACGGTCACTTTCGTTCCAAGCGCATTGTAAAAATGAGCAAACTCCAGAGCAATGGCACCTCCACCGAGGATAATGATTGAAGGAGGTATTCGATCGCTGTCCAAGGCAATGTCGCTGTCCAAATAACCGGCTTGTCCCAGACCTGGCACATCGACAACGTTTAGCTCCGATCCGGTGGCGATAAGAGCCATGCGAAACCCAATTTCGCGGACAGATCCGTCCAACCCATCCAGCCTAAGTCGGTGAGGGGAAACAAACGATGCATGCGCTCGGACGAAGTCAAAATTGCCTTCCTCCAGCTGAATTCGTCGATGGTCGGCGAACCCATTAATCAAAGCTCGTTTGCGTTGACGAATTGCTCCCAAATCGAATCCCAAATGACCCGCACTTAAACCGAATTCCTGGGCTCGACGGAGAGTCAGAAAGCGATTCGCCGATTCGAGCAACGTCTTACTGGGCATGCACCCGCGGAGAATACAAAGACCGCCTACCTCGGGACCTCCGTCAACACAGATTGTCCGTAACCCCAACTTGGCGCCCTCCGAAGCGGCACCGAACCCGGCACTGCCCCCGCCTATCACTGCAAAATCAAATTCAGTCATGATCTCGCCACTTAAAAATGTACCCATCCGGAATGTGTTATTTCAGCAATTTTCTTCATTCTTTTATTCGCCTTGGCGGTGTATTGTCGGATATTGCACAATTGGGTAACCTCCCTAAATATTGCGCAGAAGTTCGAAGAGGACCACTACATCTTGATCTTCTACTTGCTTGCAAAAGGGTCCCCCACGTTCTAAACTGCTTGGCCAAGTTCGACTTGCCCTGGGCCCGGACATTCCTCGGGTCACCTTTCGCAGTATGTCTGATATTTCGAGTTACGACGCATCACAAATTGATAAATTAGAGGGATTAGATGCGGTCCGGAAACGGCCTGGGATGTATATAGGAGATCCGGACGAGCGAGGATTGCACCACTGCGTTTTTGAGGTTCTTGACAACTCGATCGATGAGCACTTGGCCGGATTTTGCACGCGGATTGATGTAACTATCCACATCGATGGATCGGTCTCGGTAAGAGATAACGGCCGCGGAATCCCGGTCGACGTTCATTCCAAGTTTCAGATTCCGGCGATCGAACTGGTACTCACTAACTTGCATGCTGGCGGTAAGTTCGGCCAGGGCGCTTACAAGTTCTCCGGTGGTTTGCACGGTGTGGGCGCCAAGTGTGTTAACGCGCTTTCTGAATGGTTCAAAGCGGAGGTGACCCGTGGCGGTCTCGTTTATCATATTGCTTTTGCGCGCGGAAAAACCGTGCGCAAACTGGAAGTCGTTGGAGAGACTCAAAACAAGCAGGTGACCGGCACACTCATCACTTTCCTGCCGGATTCTCAGATCTTCACGATTACCACCGAGTTCAAATTTGAGATTTTAGCGACCCGAATGCGGGAACTTGCGTTCTTAAACAAGGGCCTGGAAATCATCTTAATTGATGAGCGGCGTGATCCCCAACGAAAAGAGGTTTTCCTCTTCAAGGGGGGCATTCAGCAGTTTGTTAAAGAACTCGGCGAAACTAAGCAACTCATTCACCCTGAGCCGATCGCGATTTCCGGAATGCGCGAAATTCTGGTCGATGACAAGCCCGAGGTAGCCTACGTCGATGTCGTTCTCCAATACACGGATTCTTATACGGAGCAGATTCAGTGCTTTGCCAATTCGATCCCAAATCCAGACGGAGGAATGCATCTGGAAGGGCTCAAGACGGGGCTCACCAGCGCACTGAAGAACTACGCCAAGGCGAACAATCTGGTTAAGGAGAAGGATCCGGAAATAAGCGGGGAAGATCTTCGAGAAGGATTGGTTTGTGTTCTCAGCGTAAAGCTCACGAATCCGCGCTTCAGCTCGCAGACAAAGGGCAAACTAGTCAACAACGAAATGAAGCCGGTTGTGCAATCGGTGACGTATGAGGGGCTAAGCCGGTTTTGCGAAGAGAACCCAAGCGTCGCAAAAAAAATCATCGATAAATGTCTGATGGCGGCGCGGGCCCGAGAAGCTGCGCGCAAGGCCCGTGAGGCGGTCCGAAAATCGGCGCTTACCGGAGGTGGATTACCTGGAAAACTGGCGGATTGCTCGGAGCGCGATGCTGCGGCCACTGAGCTCTACATCGTTGAGGGGGACTCGGCCGGAGGATCTGCCAAGCAGGGACGCGACCGCCGGTTCCAAGCCATCCTTCCGATTCGCGGCAAACTGCTGAACGTGGAGAAGGCTCGGCTGGATAAGGTTCTGCAAAACCAGGAAATCCAGACGATGATCACCGCGATCGGTACAGGAATCGGGGACGGCGAGGGAGAGGGTTCATTCAATTTGGAGAAACTGCGGTACGGCCGAATCATCATCATGACTGACGCGGATGTCGATGGTTCGCACATTCGTACGCTACTATTAACCTTTTTCTATCGGCAGATGCCTGAGCTGGTCCGACGCGGCCACATCTACATTGCCCAACCTCCTCTCTATCAAATCAAACGGAAAAAACGGGAGGAGTATGTTGATGATGATACCGAATTAAACCGGATCTTGATCTCTCTCGGCGCAGAGGAAGTTCGACTCAAGAATCTTGAGGATGGCCGCGAATTCTCTGAAGCACAGCTTCGCGAGATCTTGGATCTGCTTGAGCGATTGGCGAAGCTCAGCGACTCGATCCGGCGTCATGGTGGGGATTTTGAGGAATACCTCGCTCATCGCAACCCGGAGACCGGCCAATTTCCCGAGTACCTAGTCGCAATCCGAGAAGGCAACCAAGAGTACGTAAAATATTTTCCCGATGAGGCGGCGCTTACCCGGTTTGCGGATGAAAACCGGGATCTGAATTTGTACGACTATGAACCAGATGGTGAAGAGGGTGAACTCCCGCTTTTCACCAATGGCAATGGTGCGGTGCCGCCTCATTTGCGGAGAAGAGCCCGCCGCGTAGAGCTTCACGAATCAAATGCCGTGGCGAAGATCTTTCAGGATTTGACTGATCGCGGCCTCCAATTTGCCCATTACTCTGCCCGCGAACAGCCAATTTTCGAACTGATCGAAGGAGAAGGCGATCGAGCCACTGTCACTCCTCTATTCTCAATTCCTCGAATCCTGGAAGCAGTCAAAGAGCTCGGCCGCCGTGGTGTTCAAATCAAACGGTTCAAAGGCCTCGGTGAAATGAATGCCAAAGAACTCTACGCCACGACGATGGACCCCGCTCATCGACGCCTGCTTCAGGTCGAGCTTAACGAAAACAATGCCGTCGAGGCCGATAAAATGTTCACGATTTTGATGGGAGACGTCGTGGAACCGCGACGCGCCTTTATCGAAGATAACGCGTTAAATGTCCGCAATCTGGATGTGTGAGTGATTTGCCGGTCCGGCAATCTGGTGAGGATCTTATCCGGCCGGCTTGTCCAAGACACCTCCTGTACTGAAGCGAATTTGCTATGCCTTTGCATCCCGATGAAAAAGTCGATCCAGTAAATGTAGCCGAGGAAATGTCCAAATCTTTTTTGGACTACTCCATGTCGGTGATCATTTCTCGAGCGCTACCGGACGCTCGTGACGGATTAAAGCCCTCGCAACGACGAATCCTGTATTCAATGAACGGGCTTGGCGTGCTTCCGAATCGCAAGCATACGAAATGCGCCAAGATTGTTGGGGAAACAATGGGTAACTACCATCCCCATGGCGACATGGCCATTTACCCGACCCTTGTCCACATGGCTCAGCCATGGGCAATGCGGGAAAGGCTAGTCGATGGGCAAGGTAACTTTGGATCGATGGACGGCGATCCTCCCGCCTCAATGCGGTATACCGAGGCTCGACTCACCCACCTCGGTGCAATTCTCATGGAAGACATGGAGCGGGATACCGTTGATTTCGTTCCAAATTACGACGAAACGACTGAAGAGCCGACCGTCTTTCCCGCGGCCTTTCCTAATCTTTTGGTAAACGGAGGAACCGGGATTGCCGTAGGAATGGCAACGAATATCCCTCCCCACAATCTGGGAGAGATTGTCGATGCAATTTGCGAGTTGGTCGATAATCCGGAGATCTCCATCGATCGTTTGCTTGAGCTGATCAAAGGACCAGATTTTCCTACCGGATGCACGGTCTATGGAACCAGTGGAATCCGTCAATATTTTGAGACTGGCCGCGGCAGCCTAAAGGTCCGGGGAAAGGCCACGATTGAAGCCGGAAGACAGAACCGTGAATCGATCATCATCACGGAGATCCCTTTCAATGTTAATCGCGCGGATTTGATCCGGCGCATCGCCGCCCTAATCCAGGACAAGGTAATAACCGAGATCAGCGATGTCCGCGATCTGTCCGATGAGAACACTCGAATCGAGCTTGAGCTAAAACGAGACGCAAACGCGAACGTCGTACTGAACAATCTTTATAAGCACACCGCGCTGGAAAGCACTTTCGCGGTGAACATGCTCGCGATCGATCATGGACGACCAAAATTACTTTCGATACGGGATGCGCTGCACTGTTTTATCGAGCACCGCCGGGAAGTGGTCTTACGACGTACCCGCTACCTTCTGCGTCAAGCGGAGCAAAGAGCCGAAACGTTGGAAGGTTATCTTATCGCGCTGGCCAATCTTGATGACTTTATCGAGATCATTCGGAGTTCGGCAAATCGGGAAGAAGCGCGAGTTAAGTTGCTGGCTTACGAATTCAGCCGGCAACAAGTAGAGCATTTCGGTATTCGGATTCGCAGTGAGGCGCGTCTGATAGACGGCCGTTATGCCTTTAGCGAGACACAAGCCGATCATATCCTGGAGCTGCGACTCTATCAGCTTACCGGCTTGGAACGAGAAAAAATCGCCAATGAGTATGGCGAGCTGGTTCTGCGCATTGATGACTTGACCAACATCCTCGAACGAGCGGATCGAGTGATGAATATCATCAAAGAGGAGTTGCAGAAGGTTAGGGAAAAGTACGATACACCGCGCGTTACGCAGATTGTGCCGGCGGAAGGTGATATCGATATCGAAGACCTGATTGCCAATGAAGGGTGTATCATCACAATCACGCACGGCGGATATATCAAACGAACTCCGGAAAGTGAATTTCGGGCCCAGCGCCGTGGAGGCCGCGGGGTGATCGGTATGGCAACCCGGGAAGCACAACTCGAAGGCGAAGAAGGCGACTTTGTCGAGCATCTGTTTACCGCGAGCACTCACGATTCGCTGATGTTTTTCACGCAGACCGGTCGATGCTACATAGAGAAGGTCTACGAAATCCCGCAGATGAGCCGGGCTTCCAAAGGTCGCGCGATGGCGAACCTTCTGGAGTTACGGCCGGAGGAGAAAATCGCTGCGACGTTACGGATCGAAGCCAAAGGGGAAAATGGAACATCCGAGACGAGTACCTGGAATCCTGAGCTTCATATCATGTTCGCCACCCGGAGAGGACTGGTGAAAAAGACGAATTTATCCGATTTCGCAAACGTGCGGAAGGGCGGAATCATCGCCATCCAGATCGAAGAGGATGATGAGTTGATTGACGCACTACTTACAAACGGCAGTGACGAGGTCGTACTAATTACCCACAACGGGATGAGCATTCGATTCCATGAAGAGGAAGCCCGCGACATGGGGCGAAACGCGGTCGGTGTCTGGGGCATTCGGCCGGCAGATGGAGATGAGGTGGTTGGAATCGCGAAGGTTGTCCCCGATGCGATGTTGCTGGTTGCTGGCTCAAACGGAATCGGGAAACGAACAGGCTTTGATGCTTATCGGAGACAATCGCGGGGCGGCAAGGGGATCATCACGATGAAGACCAGTGACCGAACGGGCGACGTCATCGGGGCTCTTACAGTCCACGAATCGGATGAAGTGATGCTGATCACCACTGGCGGCCAAATGGTTCGGATCCGAGTGAGCGAAATCCGGGAGGCTGGCCGTAACACAATGGGAGTCAAACTCATCAATCTCATCGAAGGAGAAAAGCTCCAGGACATCGCTCCAGTAGTTTCCCAGGAGGAGATGGAAGAAAGCGAGCCTCCGCCAAGCTAAAGAGGTCAATAACGGTCAGCGAGGGGATCGCCGCTCGTCTGACCCAGCCTTCGACACGTCACCCCCAGTATGCATGGCATTTGGCAGCGTCGGATCCCCAGCGATCCGCGACCACTAGGCCGTAGCGTCATCGTATGCAGTTGAGCAGAAATCGTATCGAGGCGCTGACGGACGGCGTGTTCGCAGTAGCAATGACTCTACTTGTTTT
This sequence comes from Verrucomicrobiota bacterium, assembly GCA_041167675.1. Lineage (GTDB taxonomy): Bacteria > Verrucomicrobiota > Verrucomicrobiia > Chthoniobacterales > JAFAMB01 > DASTDH01. The sequence goes on along the minus strand of JBEEIB010000628.1, from coordinate 27,904 downwards.
GGACATTAAGGTTCCGGAACTGGATCTACCCTTAGCAACCGCCGAGTTGCCTCTGAAACTGCTCGCACTCTGGCCTAAATTTTTGAGCTATCTCATTAGCTTTGTTATTCTGGGGGTCTATTGGGTAGGGCACCACATTCAGCTTTCATTCATTCGACGTGCGGATCGTCCATTGCTTTGGATCAACATCCTGTTCCTGCTCTGGGTAGCGCTTGTACCTTTTTCGACTGCACTACTCGGTGAATATGCAAAGATCCGGATTGCGATCGCAATTTATGGCGCCAACCTCATCGCGATTGGTCTGACGCTGGCACTTCATTGGTGGTACGCTACGAACAAAGCTCGTCATGTCGATCCTGACATTCATCCCCGCTTGGTCCGCGGCGGGATGAAGAGAACGCTGATGGCTCCACTGATTTACCTCATCGCGATCGCGCTATCCTTCGTCCGGGCCGAGTTGAGCCTGATCCTCTACGCACTTGTTCCAATCCTCTATATCCTTCCGGGAAGGATCGATATTCATTGGGGCGCACATCGTCGCGACAAACCGATAGATCAAGACGAAATCAAATAGCGAGGAACCCTTTCTTTTGCCGCGGCATTCGCTGGATGCAGGCTTCTTACAATTGAGAGCGACACCACGGCAGAGACCCAAATATCCCATACTTCCCGGGTAAAGCCATAGTTCTGGGCGCCCTTGCGCCACAATGGCACTTACGCGGAGCGCGGATGGACGAGGAAATTCAATATTCCTCAGAAAATGGGTCATTCAGACGCAATTTCGGCCCCCATTCGAGAACTTTTCAAACTTCCGCATTTTTGCTGGTTGCCTGCCCGAATTTGCTCTCTAGACTTTAGGCACTTCTTCTTATGGGAAAGGCAAAGAGGAAACTCTCGGTAAAAAGGCTTCCACTCCAGCGGCAGCTTGAGTTTTTTCACGAGGGCGAATACTTCGATCTCAAGGCGATTTTCGACAAATTGAACGCCGAGTATTTCAACAACGCCCTCAAAGGATACGCCATCACTTGGGGCAGACGTAGACGATTGCCGCCCAAGGAATATTTCGTCTTCGGCACAATCCAAGAGGAAGACCGAATCATCCGCATTCATCCTCTTTTGGATGCACCTTTCGTACCTACTTGGTTTCTGGAATACGTGATCTATCACGAAATGCTCCACGCGATTGTTCCCGAAGAGATTGATGAGACTGGCCGGCGCCGGATTCACACTTCCGAGTTTTATCGCAGAGAACAAAAGTTTCACTGTTATCAGCGGGCACGTCGTTGGGAGGACGAAAACCTCGATCGTTTTCTCCGGTGAGCTGAATGATGTCTAATGAAGTTCGGGTAGTCTTCTGTACGTTTCCCGACCCCGAAACCGCACACCGAACCGCTCGAGACGCGGTGGAACAGCAATACGCTGCATGCGCTAATCTCGTAGCTTCCGTAAAATCGATCTATCGCTGGCGCGGCCAAGTCGAACAGGCGGACGAAACGTTGGTGCTCTTCAAGACTTCAGCAGCTCGCTACCCCGATTTGGAAGCGTTCCTACTAAGATCTCATCCGTATGAGGTGCCCGAGATTATTGCTCTGCCATTATCCGCAGGCTCCGCCGCCTACGTTCGGTGGGTGATCGATAATTCCACGCCGACAGTGAGGTCTTAATCGGTAGGGATGCGCTCAGCATGCACACGGACCGGCGAGAGCCGGTCCTGCGGGAGGGCATCCTGCCAAAAAAAAGGACCGGCGCACTGCCGGTCCTTTTTTAATAAAGCTAGTCGAAGCGACTACGGTTTTTTCGTCGGGCTCGGGAATCCACCCGGTTTCGTGGTCGTTGCCGGAGTATTAGTCCCCGAAGGTTGGGCGGAAGATTTGGTACCCGGACTCGGCGTGGTTGCTGGACGATTGGCATTAAGCTTGGCAATCACCACGTCACTAAAATCCATGTTGTCCTTGGCATAGACCAGGACGGTGGTCCCAAGACCTGCGCTGCGTCCAGACTTGTCGAGCACGAGATCGTAACTCTGGGTTTTCACCTGATCACTAACCACTTTCATGATGTCGTCCACCAAGCCGGATACCATATGGTTTTGCTCTTCCTGCAGCTGCTTGGAACGAGAATCACGAAATTCGGTCATCTCTTTTTCCAAGCCCTGCTCCTCGGAAATCTTTGCATCCCGTTCTTGAGCTTTCTGATCTTTGGTGGCCGCACTGACATCTGGACGATTCATTTCCTCATTCAGCTTGTTGATCGCGTCGATATCCTTCTTGCGCGTATCCATGCGCTGATTGAGTTCATCGTTTGCGGATTTTTGGGCTGCTTCCAATTTCTCCTTCGCCTCCTGCGTTTTGTAATAGGCAGCCAACACTTTCTGCATATCAACCGTGCCAATCTTCAGTTGTTGGGCTTGGATTGGAGCAGACAAAAGTGCGCCTGACAGGCAGAGGCTGGCGATGGCAATGAATCGGGATTTCATCATAATTATACTAATCACTTACTAAGAATAGTGGCATGGCTGGGTTTGGAGTCAGACCGCTGTCGATAAATTCCGTTCAAAATTGATAACCAACGCTGAACTGGAATCGCCCGCTGGAGTTGTTGAATTTGTCGGCCTGAACGGGGATACCGTAGTCGATCCGGATTGGACCAATCGGTAGATCGAGACGAAGGCCGAAGCCAAAGTCTGAATTAACATTACTGGTGCTGAAACTCCATGAACCAGCATTCACAAATCCTGTATCGTAGAAAACTGCAGCTCGCACTCGTTCAACAATCGGGACGGTATATTCAACCGTGAACCGGGCAAGCGAATTTCCTCCGAGATCGTCGCCAAATTGATCCTTCGGGCCGACGTCTTGATACTTAAATCCACGGAGATTGTTCGCACCACCAAGGTAGAGCCGGTCGTAGATCGGTACGCTATTACCTGATCCCCACGTGGACACTGTGGCAACCTCCGCGTCAAAGAGCAGGATCGTATCAAAAGGCAGATGGAAATATTGAGAAGCCGACAGATCGAACCCATAGATTTGGACGTCGCCACCCAACGGACCCCCGGCCACATAGGTGGAAAAATCGATTCTCGTACCTTTACGAGTCAAGAAGGCGTTGTCCCGTTTGTCATAGGTCAGCTCAAAAGTCACCCGGCTTTCCAGAGTATCTCCGGCCTGCGCAAGTACGAGCGGATCGGTCGTGCTGATGCCGTAAATGTTTGTGTCCTGAAATCGATACTGAAGTCGAGCAGCTAGGAAATTCGTGATCGGCTTCCGCAAGAATATATCGAAGCCGTAGTTCCGCTCGTTGTAGACATTGCTGTAATATTGGGAATCAAGATAATAAACCTCCTCACCGAGGGCCAGACGCTGATCGAGGAAATACGGCTCAGTGAGCGAAATCAGCGCTTGGGTCTGCAGGGTTCCAATTTGGAAACGAGCACGGAATTTTTCTCCTGCTCCGGTAAATGTACGCCAATTGGTGATATCGAAATTGCCTTGATTCAATTCGGCGAAACCGACCAGACCCTGGTTCGAGTCAAATCCGAGACCGAAATTCAACGAACCCGTGCGCTTTTCCTGCACGACGACATTGAGGTCTTTTCGGCCAGGTACGAGCGTATCGGAAGCGTAAGTATCGACTTTTTCGAAATACTGAAGTCCTTCCAGTCGCTTCTTACTGATATCCACGCGAACGGTGTCGAATACGTCACCGGGCGCTAAAACCAGTTCTCGGCGAATTACTTTATCTTTGGTCCGGGTATTGCCGCTAATATTGATCCGCTCCACGTATGACTTAATTCCTTCTTCGATCTTATAGTGGAGGTCTACTAGGGCTGGTCCCGCCGGGCTTGTCTGCACGGCAACCTTAGCGTCGGCATAGCCGGCGATACCGTAAGCGTCCTCAACTGCCTTGATATCTTTCTCTAATTTGCCCGGCGAAAAGACCTGGCCTTCGGTTACTTTGATCACCTTCCGGAAATTGGCCTCGGTAACGATCTGGATGCCTTCGATTGTAACCGCATGGATGTGATACTGGGGCCCTTCATTGATGGAGATGAAGATGTCGACTTTCTTGGGATTGACTCGCTCGATTTTGACGTCGGTGATTTGCACGTCCGCATACCCATTGTCTTGGTAAAGCGCTTTCAGTTTCTGAACGTCGTCATCAAGTTGCACGCTGCTCAAGCGCCCGGCTCCGGTAATGAAGCCCAAGGGATTGCTCTGCTGAGTCTTCATCTCCTTCCGCAGCCTACTGGCCTTGAGTGCCTGGTTGCCGATGAAGCGAATGTGCCGAACGGTCGCCTTGGCGCCCTCGCTAATCGCGTAAGTCACGGTAGCGGTCCCCTGGTCCTCGTTGGTCGTCAGCTTATATTGAACGTCTACATCCGGGAATCCCCGCTTTTGGTAGAGCTCGACTATCTTCTGCCGGGCTTGCTCCAGAATCTGTTCGTCCAACGGAGTATTGATCTTCAAATTGATCTCGCGCCGGATTCGAGCAACCTTCACCCGCTCGTTTCCTTGAATATAAACGCCGGCCAGCGTCACTCTCGTTTGAACGACTACGATGACTTTCACACCGTCGGGTAACGGTTCACCGTAGATTCGCACGTTAGTGACTAGCCCCGTTGCGTAGAGGGCACGAACATCATCTTCGACGGTTGTTTCTGAGTAAGGCTGACCAACTGTCGTTTTCATGTTGGTCAAAATCCGCTGCCGGCTCAGTGTGGCCGGTCCCGCATATTGAATCTCGATTTGGCGAACAATCGGTGCGGGCTGTCTGGGAGCGGGAGTTGGCACGGCGCTGGGTGGAACCTGTTGAGTGGCCGGTGGAGTCGGCTGGGCGGCTGGTTGCTGCGCTTGGGCTGCGGCTATGACCGATACGCCCAGAACAGCGGACAACATCCAATTCCGGCCGGAGAGACTCATTTGGTTCATAAATGGAAAACTGGGCGGACAATCAAGGCGAATGGCCGTAATTCATGGCAAGGCTGTCCTAAACGTCAACAGGAAAAACCTTTTAGACCAGAGGGGAAGCTGGCATTCCGAATGAAAGTCAACATCAGGATGACAAAACGGTAATCGGTACGTCACGCACAAATTTAAAGCGGACATCGAGATTCCGTAAATTCCGGAGATGCCAGATGAAAGCCTCTATCCGTTGAGAAAAGCTGCTCTAATTCACCAACTGATAGTGATTGTTTCGGGCACGCGGCTCGTATCCCGCGTCTGAAATCAGCCGTTCCATTTCTTCGCGAGTCAATCTAAATGTGGTACCCGCGCTGCTGACCACGTTCTCCTCCATCATTACCGATCCGTAATCGTTCGCTCCAAAACGCAAAGCAATTTGGCCGATTCGTGGGCCTTGAGTGACCCAGGAGCTTTGCAGGTTCTCGATATTATCTAAATAGATTCGGGCCAGTGCCTGAGTCCGCAAATATTCAGCAGAACCAACCGGAGTCGCTTTCAGGACTACATTCTCCGGCTGAAACGTCCAACAGATGAAGGCGGTGAAGCCCCCAGTTCGATCTTGAAGCTCTCTCAACCGTTCCAGGTGCTCAATCCGATCGGCAATTGTTTCCACGTGGCCAAACATCATCGTGGCGCTGCTTCTCAAGCCCTCTGCATGAGCTATCTCCATCACTTTAAGCCACTGCTCAGTGTTACACTTGAGTGGTGCAATCCGGTTCCGAACTCGATCTACTAGAATTTCGCCGCCGCCGCCTGGAATCGAGCCGAGGCCGGCCTCTTTGAATCGAACGATGACTTCTCGCAGAGGCATCCGGAACACCTCGGCAAAATGGTTAAATTCCGGCGGGCTGAATGCGTGAACGTTTACTTGCGGATACTTTTCTCGGAGGTGGCTCAAAAGATCGAGATAATAGTCAATGCCGAGCTTCGGATGATGTCCGCCTTGCATTAAGATTTGTATGCCGCCAATCGACACGAGCTCGTCGATCTTCTGATCGATCTGTTCGTGGCCAAGGACGTAATGGTCGCTATCGCGTTCCGTGCGATAAAACGCGCAGAACTTGCAATACACGTTGCAGACATTGGTGTAATTGATGTTTCGCTCGACGATGTAGGTGACGATCTCGTTGCCACGCTGATCGTACGCGTCCATTTTCGCCATGGTCCGTCGATGGTCCGCTAACGCCCCGAGTTCCTGGAGAGGGAGATGATACAGTTCGAGTGCTTCCTCAGCGCTAATTCGCTGGCCAGCGAGAACCTTTTCTACGAGCGTCGTTTCCTGAATCCCGGCATTCATTAGGTGAGGTTATACTAAGATGTTTTTTGAGGGTCCTCAATCAGCGTTTGCGCTTTGTAATCCTTGATTGTTTTTGCCCCAACCAAAGAATAATCTCGCAAAAATCGGAGCTGATCGCGTGGCCGAAAACTTTTACCAGGAAACTGTCCAATCACCCAAAAGCGCTTTTGATCTCTCCCTACGCCCGCCGCTTTTCAGCGAGTTTCAGGGTCAAACCCGTGTACGTGAACGCCTGGAACTGATGGTCACAGCCGCCAAGCAACGGGAAGACGTGTTGGAACATGTACTTCTGAGCGGGCCACCCGGGCTAGGAAAGACAACCCTCGCTTTCATCCTGGCCAATGCGATGAGCGTCAACATCAAGAGTACTAGTGGGCCGATGATCGAAAAGGCAGGCGACCTCGCCGGGTTGCTCACAACTCTGGAACGGGGCGATATTCTTTTCATCGACGAGATCCATCGGCTTCAGCCCGCGATCGAGGAATATCTCTATCCCGCAATGGAAGATTTTCGCCTGGATATCATCATCGACCAAGGTCCAAACGCCCGGAGTGTCCGGATCAATCTACCAAAATTTACGCTGATCGGCGCAACTACCAGAGCTGGATTGATCAGCTCACCTCTTCGTTCTCGATTCGGCATGACTTCTCGCCTCGATTACTACGCGGCGGCCGAACTGAGCCAAATCATCGAACGGAGCGCCGGCTTAATTGGGATCCAAATCGACACGGAAGGTGCGCTAGAAATTGCCAACCGGTCCCGCGGCACGCCGCGAGTAGCAAACAATCTGCTGCGCTGGGTCCGGGATTACGCCCAAGTGAAAGGTGATGGGTTTATCGACCAAGCGACGGCTGATCGCGCCTTGCAGATGCTGGATATTGATGATGATGGGTTGGATGAAATGGATAAGCGCTTATTAGAGGCATTGATCTCACGGTTTGAGGGAGGACCGGTGGGAATCAGCTCCCTGGCCGTTGCCGTCGGCGAAGATTCCGGAACGATCGAAGAAGTCAACGAACCTTACCTTATTCAGGAAGGTTATCTCAAGCGTACTTCCCAAGGCCGAGTGGCCTTACCTAAAGCGTACCAGAAATTGGGCGTGAAGCTTCCGGCCGGCCGGCAAAGTGAGCTGTTTTAGCGCCGATAGCGACGACAACGCCGGGAACGACGAGAAACGAGAACTTAGCCCAGAATGAGGCTTATAAGTCGCATGTAGCGTCCGAGACTGTGTCACACCCCGGGATGAGGCCCGGCGGAGCGTTCCCATGGTTCCCGGCGTTATCGGCGATCAATCTTGGGCCGCCGTTTTGCGCGGACGTGGAGGGATCGGTCCGGGCTTTTGCGGATACTTAATGGTATTAGGCCAAATGATCCGCCAGGGCTGAGCTTTTAGTTTGACCGATACCTCGTTGAGATTTGAGAACATTCCGTTGAGGTTAGGTAACACGGTATTGAGAGCGCCTTGAAGCTGGGCCAACAATGATTTCAACCGTTCTGCGGAACCGTTCAGGTTTGCCAGCGTTTTCTCCAGATTATTATCCTTGTTGATCTGGGCGGTCAGCTGCTGAACACCCCGTAAAGTAGTTTGTACCCCGTCCAGTGCGGAATCCACCGGCCCGTCCTTGTCCGTTAACGTTTTTAGATTACCGCCAACCAAGCGAAAGTTGTCCAAGGTTCCGTCCAGATTGCTGATCAGCTTTGAGTCCTTGGCGGTTAATTCCGTAAGATTCTGCGAGGTCCGGCGCAGCTCGAATAAGGTCGAAGTGAGTTCCTTAAATACCGGGTCCAGCTTCTTGATAATGACCGGACCAACTTCACCAAGGTCGGGTGAACGGACCCCCACAAACGAGTCTCCGGTCATCGCCCGACCAGAGTTGGGATCGCCGTTCGTATAATCGATGACGTATTCTGAGAGCAATCCGAACGTCCGCATTGTCACATCGTTTGCCTTATAAATCTCTGCGTCCATTGAAACCTGGACAGTGATCATCACCTCCCACGCTGGACGCCCAGGCGGCCGCTGAGCCATTGGTACGGGCGACTGAATACTTTCGACGGTACCAATCTTCCTTCCGGCGAGCATCACGCTTGCACCGGGCTTAATCGCCGCAGCGTCATCGAAAAAGATTCTATAGTGGGCGACCGGGCGAAAGAGACCAGGTGCCGAGAGATACAAAACTATCCCAACAGTCAAGCCAATGGTAAGGATCACCAGAATGCCGGTGCGAATTTCGTTACGAAGGATCTGCATTCTCTACCGTTTCAGTGATCGGTCCAACTACTTCCCCGGTAACAAACTGTCGAACCACCGGGTTCTCCGCATTGCGAAATGATTCTGGAGCATCATCCTGTATAATTGTTCCCCGGTAAAGCATTGCCATCCGAGTAGCGATCCGAAAGGCGCTATCCATTTCATGAGTGACGATGACTGAGGTGGAGCTGGTTTTTTCCGTAAGCGAGATAATCAGCTCGTCGATCACTGAACTCATCACCGGATCGAGTCCCGCGGATGGTTCATCGAAAAGGACCAATTCCGGATCCATCATCAAAGCTCTGGCCAAGCTTACTCTTTTTCGCATGCCACCACTTAGCTCGGACGGCATTTTATCCTCGGTCCCGCCCATTCCAACTAACGCGAGCTTTTCTTCCACCAGCTGATCGATCTCCTTTGGCGATTTGCGTCCGAGCTCTTCTACCGGCAAGGCGAGGTTATCACGAACATTCAATGAACTGACTAAAGCGGAATACTGATAGACCATGCCGATCCGTGAGCGCAGGAGATTGAGCTTGCTGCGGCTGAGGCGATGGATCCGCAAGTGCTTATATCGAACATCGCCTGACGTCGGCCGCAGAATTCCAAGGATCAAGCGAAGCATAGTGCTCTTCCCCCCACCACTTTGGCCCAAAACAACGAGCCGATCCTTTGGGAAGATTTTCAAATCAACACCGTCGAGAACCGGCTTGTCCCCAAAACGTAAAGAGACTCGATCAAGATGAACGAGCGGAGTTTCGTTCATTTGGTGTATTCGGTAACGACGATATTAAAGAGAGTATCAAATCCAATGACGCTGGTGATCGCAACGACCACGCTATCTGTGGTTGCTCTTCCGACACCTTCAGCCCCACCCGTTACAGTCAACCCTTTGAAGCAGGCGATCAGCCCGATAACCAGGCCGAAGAATGCTGCTTTGAGTAGGCCAATCACAATATCTTTTACCAGAAGACTGCTGAGCACCGCATCAAAATAGAAAGCAGGCACCAGATTGAGCGTAATCCAGGAGATGAGAGCCGACCCTAGGAGACCGGCGATAACCGAACAAACCGAAAGGCAAGGCATAAGAATAGTGATTGCCATCAATCGCGGGGCAACCAGGAGGCGAAGCGGACCGATTCCCATCGCTTCGATTGCCTCCACTTCTTCCGCTACTTGCATCGTACCAAGCTCTGCCGTAAACGCCGCACCGATCCGAGCAGCCAAAACAATGCCCGTCAGCAACGGACCGAGCTCCCGCGTAAAAGCAATCGAGATAAGCGTCGGCACCAGACGTTCAGTCCCAAATTTTTGCAATTGGTATCCAGTCAGCAAGGCCATGGTGAGTCCGAGAAAAAAGGAGACCACCAGAACCAAAGGAACCGAGCCAACCCCGGTTCGATCCGTCTGGGCGAAGAATGCCGACACACGAAACGGCAGACGACCTCGTCTGACGTTGTCGCCCATTTCCCCTAACGTATTGATCAGCAGCCAGAAGATGCTTCCTACGTAAATGAGCGCAATTCGAGTCAGGTAACCGATCCGGTAAAGCAACGGATACTAAATATGCCTACCCTGAAGCGACGCAAGCCCGAAACGACGTGGCCTCTTCGTCACGAAGCCGCCGAATCGTCCTCATGCTCGAACCAATCTAATAACAAGATAAGCTAGCATACCGAGCCCTCAACGTGGGGCCAATTGATGGCTGAACTTGTAATCAACCGGGCGGCTCGAATCAGGCCCTCGTCCACGAAACCCTCGATCGACACTTTTCAGGCTTCCGGCACATCAACTTCCTGAGGCTGATCTGTCCGCCGAAGTTGTGGGTCATCCGGGAACGAAGACGGAAGCATCCGGCTGCTTTGCTCGGGGCCATTTCGGCGCACCTCAGAGCTTTCGCCGAACAATCCATTCTCGTACAGCCGCCAGTAGGTACCACCGATCGCAAGCAACTCATCGTGAGTCCCTCTTTCGACGATTTCGCCTTGGTCAAGTACCAGGATCTGGTCCGCATGGCGAACTGTCGACAGCCGGTGAGCAATAACGAAACTGGTACGGCCAAGCAGTAGACGGTCTAAAGCAGCTTGAATTTCGCGTTCTGTCTGTGTGTCTACGCTAGCGGTTGCCTCATCCAAAACCAGGATCGGCGGATCCTTTAAGAGGGCTCTGGCAATCGATAGGCGCTGTTTTTCACCCACGCTTAAACGGACACCTCTCTCGCCAACCGAAGAATCAAGTCCTTTGCTTAGCTTTGAAACAAATTCGTAGGCGTGGGCGGCCCGCAGCGCAGCTTCAATCTCAGAATCTTGTGCGTCCGGCTTTCCAAATAGCAGGTTTTCTCGCACTGTGCCGTTGAATAGAAAGCTTTCCTGGGACACGAAGCCTGTGATCTGCCGTACTGTTTTCCGAGACATATCCCGAATCGAACGCTGATCGATTAAAATGTCGCCGCAGCCTGATGGAAGGTCGTAGAGCCGCAGCAGGAGGCCCACCAGAGTCGATTTTCCGGCGCCGGTCGCTCCAACCAACGCAATCGTTTGGCCAGGCGAAGCGAGCAAAGAGATTCCGCGCAGAACTTGCCGGCCCGATTCGTAGGAAAAGGATACATCCCGATATTCAATGAGGCCGAGGGGATCAAAAGAATCCAGCGGCACATCGACACTCTCTTCTATCGGAGAATCCATAATCTCAAACACGCGCTCGCCGGCGGCTCGTCCACTTTGGAACATTTGGTTGAGGCTGTGGAGCCGGCTAATTGGCTCATACAAAAAGCGCACGAGGATCAAACTCGCTACTAATTCACCAAGACCCATCTTTCCTTCCAGCACGGCCATGCCACCGAAACCGGTAACGATGGCAAGTCCACAGGAGGTCACGAACTCCATCGACGGGGTATAAATCGCCCACGCCTTCAACACGACCAGCGTTGCGTCCTTTAACCGGGCGCTGGCCTGGTTGAAACGACGATGCTCAGCCTCCTCACGAGCGTAAGCCTTGATTTGTCGCACTCCGGCCAAATTATCATGCAGCAGAGAATTCATAGCCGAAGCGGCTTTTCGCTGCCTGCTATAGCGGGGTTTGGCTGTAAGCGTGTACCATAGCGCGCCGGTTGCGAGCAAAGGCACCGGCGTTAGAGTCAAAAGCCCAAAACCCGGCTCTTTCAGAAAGAGAAGTACACTGACGATGATGACTTGAAGGATCGCGACGCTGCCTTGCTCGATTCCATCGATCAGTACACGTTCGACCGCAGTAACGTCCTCCAAGACCCGGGTCATAATATCGCCCGTCGCCCGACGATCAAACCAGGAGAGAGGCAATCGTTGAATATGATCGTAAAGATCGCTTCTAAGATCGAAAATCACCTTCTGTTCGAAAGTGTTGTTAAGAACGATCCGAAGGCCGTTCGCCAAGTTTTGCACCAGGAACGCAACAACCGCGCAGGTGGTTAGCGGCACGATCAGATCGGGATGATTTCCCCGGATCGCATCATCGATTATGCGCTGAGTCACGCCGGGAAAGACGATCACCATCAACGTAGCGAGCACGGCGAATCCGATCGTGCTGGTAGCCAGCCATGGATAACGTCGAGTATAGCGAAATACACGCAAAATCGACCACATAATGTAACCATTTTCCTTACACTAATGTGGTACCTACGCAACAAGATGCAGCCCAAGGCGGCGACCTCCATCGGGTGGGGACCGCCGTCCCCGCCCCCTGATGGCGGAAGGTGCGTAGATTTCAGATATCGGATTCACCGACCATCACCCAATCTCCCGGCGCCAGATCCTTCAATTGCAATTTCCCTATCCGTACTCGGACGAGCCTCAAGGTTGGTAAGCCGACCGCAGCGGTCATCCGGCGCACCTGCCGATTTCGTCCCTCTCGTAAGATGAGACTGAGCCAACAATCAGGAACAGTTTTACGAAATCGAATCGGCGGATTTCTTGGCGGGAAATCAGGCGCGTGTTCCAGAGCTCGAGCAACGCAGGGAAAGGCTGCACGCCCCTGAATGACCACTCCAGTGCTCAAGCGCTGGAGCTTTTCCGGCGTAGCGACACCTTCGACTTGCACCCAGTATTCTCGTTCGTGTCCCTTGCCTGGGCGAAGAAGACGCGCGTTCCACTCCGGTTGATCGCTTAAGATGAGCAAACCTTCAGAGTCCGCATCAAGTCTACCGACCGGGTATACGCCGCGCGGAAACCCGAACTCCGCAAGAGTCCGATTCGGCGATTGGTCCGAATTGAACTGGGAAAGAACAGCAAAAGGTTTATTGAACGCTATCAACATGAAATTCTTCGTTTTGCGTTCTGCCGTTGATGGAGAATCAGTGTCGCACCGTGGAACGCAGTCTGCCAATCTTTGAACTGGAAGAGGCAATCATCGATGCTCTCGTTGATTGCCCAAGGCTCATTTTGCAAGCCCCAACCGGATCCGGCAAATCGACTCAAGTGCCGCAGATCCTTTTAGACAGCGGGTTGGCTGGCTCGGACCAGATCGTAATTCTTCAGCCGAGAAGGCTGCCGACTCGAATGTTGGCAGCCCGGGTGGCCTGGGAGCGAGATTCTGAGCTGGGCACAGAGGTCGGTTACCAGATCCGCCTCGACAATATCAGCTCCAGAGAAACCCGGATTCGGTTTGTCACTGAAGGCGTATTGCTCCGGCAAATGGTGAGCAATCCAACGCTTCCCGGCATATCGGTTTTGATTTTCGACGAGTTCCATGAACGGCATCTCTACGGAGATATCGCTCTTGCTCGTGCCATGGACATTCAATCGGAGACGCGGCCCGACCTGAAGATCGTCGTTATGTCGGCCACGCTCGACACGGGGCTACTGAAGGAATATCTGGCTCCTTGTAGGATCCTCACTTCGGGAGGAAGAACGTTTCCGGTTTCGATCGAGCATCTGAAGCGCGAAATCGTTGATGAACCTCCCTGGGAACTTGCCATCGACGCGTTGACCCAAGCGGAAAACGACGAGGGCGACGTACTCATTTTCATGCCTGGGGCGTACGAAATTGCCCGCACGATTGAAGAGATCAAGCGGACGCGGTTCAATGGCATCGTCCTTCCCTTGCATGGCGATCTTTCACCGGCCTCTCAAGATGCCGCTGTCGCCACCTATGACCAGCGAAAGGTAGTTGTCTCGACCAACGTTGCCGAAACATCGCTCACGATCGACGGCGTAACCCTGGTGATCGACAGTGGCCTTGCTAAAATTGCTAAGTACGATCCGCATCGCGGCATCAACACTTTAATCACCGAAAAAATCAGCCGAGCGTCGGCTGATCAACGAGCCGGGCGGGCGGGGCGGACGGCGCCAGGCAAATGCATTCGTCTGTGGTCGGAACGAGACCATCTCAATCGTCGTGCCCAGGATCTCCCGGAGGTCAAGCGCCTCGATTTGGCGGAAGTCATTTTGAATCTCAAAGCGGCGGGAGTCGCCGATATCGAGCGGTTTGGCTGGCTGGAAAAACCGGATCCGAAATCGCTCAGCCGGGCGATGGAGTTGCTGGTCGACCTCGGCGCGTTGGAACGAAAATCAGAAATCGTCACCGTACTTGGCCGACGGATGCTCTCGTTTCCGGTCCATCCCCGGTACTCGCGGATGCTGCTTCTCGCCGACGAACTTAGGTGCGTGCCTACGATCGCTTTGATTGCGGCCCTTACTCAAGAGCGGCATCTGCTTCGGCGAAGCGATAGCAGCCAGATGGATCACGATCGCGAACTGTTACTCGGCAACGAGGCAGAATCGGATTTCTTCGTGTTGATTCGCGCCTGGATCTACGCGAACGAGCAAGGGCCGGAGCGCTCTCGACGTCTGGGCATTCGTTATGCCGTATCCCAACAGGTCGGTCGTTTATTTCGCCAGTTTCTCGATCTCGCCAAAAGCGAGAGGCTGAATATATCGGGGCGCCCAGATGATTTTAACGCGGAAGCCTTAGGCAAATGTATGCTTGTTGGTTTCTCCGATCATCTTGGCCGGCGGATCGATGCAGGCACTTTGCGTTGCGATCTGGTTCATCGTCGGCATGGCGTTTTGGCTCGCGAAAGTGCCGTGCAAAAGAGCCCGCTGTTCGTCGCTGCGGAGATTCGGGAGATCCAAGGACGAAATGAAGATTTGCTCGTACTGCTTTCATTTGCCACGGCGATTCGAGAAGAATGGCTCCAGGAAGTTTTTCCAGAAGATTTTCAGATCGCCGAGACGCTCTTTTACGATCCTGCCGTTCGACGAGTCGTCGCGCAATCGAACCGGCTCTTTCGCGATCTGATCCTACACAGCGCGAAGACAGAGCCAAAACCAAGTGATGCGACCGCGGCGGTGCTCGCCGCAGAAGTGATCAGCGGTCGATGCCGCTTGACCCAATGGGATCACGAAGTGGAGCAATGGATCACGCGACTCAACTGCCTGACCGAGTGGTATCCGGAGCTTGGGCTTCCCAAGCTCGACGAGGAAGGAAGAAAATATATCATCTCACAGATTTGCCAGGGAGCGCTTAGCTATCGCGAGATCAAGGACCGTTCCGTTTGGCCAACCGTCAAAGCATGGTTGTCACCGGCGCAGATTCCATTGATCGATCGTTTTGCTCCCGCCCGATTTGAATTACCTGGCGGCCGAAAGGCCAAGCTAGTGTACTCGGATCGACAGCCACCGGTGTTAGCCGCACGTATCCAGGATTTGTACGGCGTCGAAGGGTCCCTCAAGATTTGCGCCCAACGCGTCCCTCTTTCGATCCACGTACTTGCTCCCAACCATCGTCCTGTCCAGATCACGCACGATCTCTCAGGATTTTGGCGGGAGGCCTACCCGAAACTGAAACAGGAATTGCAGCGAAAGTACCCGAAACATGAGTGGCGGTGAGAGCCGGTAATCAGTGATCGGTGATCGGTGACGTGGCATCGCGGAGCAGTAGGTCATGCAAAAAACAGCAACTTCGATCAAACACGAGCGGCTCAAGGCGATGCCGCTGAGACCGGTATCAGGTTTTCGCCTGCCCAAATGGACCAATGACTGATTACCGATCACTTCGAATTCTCCCGCCATGGCTTGTGGGCCTGATAGAAGCTCAGACGATGCTGGTAGTACGGAATATCGTCCGAATCGCCAGATAAAATCGCTTTCCCCTCCCATTTCTGTGCGAGCGCAAAATCACCCTGTTCGGCGTAAGCGGCCGCGAGAACGTCGAGGATTGTAGCATCCTTTTCATGGGAAAGTTTGGCTGCCGCGGCAGCTAGCGAGACGGCATTCGTTCCATTCCGAACCTGAGGGTCAGTTGCGGTGGCATAGATCCAAGCGGCTCCCGCTCGGCTATACGGATCACGTGGCGAAGTACTGGCCGCCTCGAGAAAAGTGCTGATTGCCGCGCTTTTTTGTCCCAGTCGACTCAGTGCGTTCGCCTTGAGAACCTTGAGTTCGGTGAGATTCCCTCGATTCGCATCTCCGTTGTTCGTTCGAATAGCCGAATCGACTGCGTCAATGACGTCCTTAGGGCGGTTCAGATTGGAGGCCGCCGCCGCCCTGGCGGCATGCAGCCACCAGCGATCAGGGTGTTGCTTTACCGACTTAGTCGAAAGTTTGTAGGCATCCTTCCACATCGCGTTTGCGAAGTAAGTTCCCAATGTGCTAGCCTCCGCCTTCTCGTCCGGCGTAAACTTGTGACCCGGCGGAAAGACTTCTTCAAAACTTTCTTCCCGCGCCGGTCCTTGGCCCTTTCGTGCCGCTCGATGCTTGGTTTTCGATCGTCCTTTGGCCGCTGATTTTTTCCCGGTAGTCTTATTCTTGGCAAGAAAAACAGAAAGTTTGGCCGGACTTGGTTGGTTATTCGCAGAGGTATTGGCGATGACTGGCGGCAGGGCAAATCCTGTGACTAGCCAAAGCACACTCACAATTTTCGTGAAACGCATCAGTTCAGAGTCTAAAGGTAACACTCGTTCGACGTTTACTTTCGCACTCTCATTCGTTCTTAGTGATGATTTGCGACCACGTCGCCGAGAATCGTAGATCTAAGCACGCCTGCAAAAACTCGCAGCAAAAAGTTCTTTCGGGCAATCGATCTGGGTTACCGCGTTATCTCGTACAGAAGACGATGCTCCGGTTTTGAAATTTGATCGCCAAAAGGGTGTTAACTGAAGCGCGACTTAGAGAACCACTTGCGTCACGATCTTTCCTGGTTTCCTTATTTTTAGAAAGAGATGGTATGATTGTGGTCGATTCGATTCGGGATGTAACAGTCGATGACCGGCTGAGGGGCGCGGTATGGGGCCAATTCGTCGGCGACGCTGCCGCGCTTGGAACTCACTGGATCTATGACCTCGCCGAGCTCAGGTCCAAATTTCCGAGAGGAGTCATCGGATTTGAGGCGCCGATAGAAGGACACTACCATTTCGGCAAGAAGCCGGGCGATCAGACACATTATGGAGATGGGGCTCTCGTCCTCTTGGAGTCGATCGCTTCGAGCGGTCGCTTTGATGCGAGAGTGTTTGGAGAGGCATTTGTCCTCCGGTTCAATCCAGAGACCTACTCAGGCTATTTAGATAGGGCAACGAAAGGAACACTCGAGAATTTTCATTCCTTTCGTGCTGCAAATCCTGACCGGGAGTTTGACTTCCAGCAAGGAGCGGATGACGACCATTTGGCTGCAGCCTCTCGCATTGCCAGCTTGGTCGTCCGCTATTGGCGAAATTCGGAATTGCTCGACATCGTACGCACAGCTACCCGCGTTTGTCAGAACAACGGACGCACCATTGCGTATACGCAGTTTCACACGCTCCTGCTGCGCGAGCTGTTCCGCGGAGAAAATGTTCACAATGCACTGGAACAAGCGCAGAAGGAATTCATGGGCGTCGACCAAAAATTCTGGCCGGAGATCCGATACAAGAGCCAAGGGGCACTCGAAGAGACGCTTAACGATGTCACGGAAGCGACTCAGACTTTCGGTCAGGCTTGTCCACTCGAGCAAAGTTTCCCGTCAGCTTTGCATGCATTTTTGAAACATGCGGACGATTTTGAAACCTGCATACTTGCTACGATACGGGCGGGCGGCGACAACGCCGGCCGTGCCGCAATGCTCGGCTCGTGGCTGGGGGCTCATCTCGGCCTCCAGGCAATCCCAAGTGAATGGCGCAATCGCTTGACAGCCACCTCACGAATTAATGCGGCCCTTCACAAGATTCTGCTCGATCTGAGCCGACAGCCGCGAAGCGGATGACAAATGACAGATGACAAGCTTCAGCAAGGTCATCTGTCATTTCTTAGCGTCCATACCGGCCGAAAGAATAGCCCCGGCTCGTTCGAAATCCTTTGACCGGTCGAAGCGGTTTCTTTCCTTCGTCGAAAAGAGCCGTATACACATAATTAAATCCGTCCAATCTAAGGCGTGGCACCTTTTGGTTGATGTATTTTTCAATGTCGGTCATCGCCTTGAGTTCTTCGGCGGTCACCAAGGTAAAAGCATCTCCGGCCTGTTCGGCGCGACCCGTCCGACCAATACGATGGACATAGTCTTCCGGATGAAGCGGGATATCATAATTCATGACGTGAGTGACCCCAGCGATATCTAGGCCACGAGCGGCGATATCGGTTGCCACCAAGACTTCATATTTGCCGCTCTTAAACCCAGCAAGTGCAGCTGTCCGTTCACTTTGCTTTCGGTCCGAATGCAGAACGGTAACCGAGTGTCGAAGCGCCTTGAGCCGGTCGGAAATCTCGTCGGCTGCCTGCTTGGTTCGAGTGAAGACTATTACGCTCTCATAATGGGTTTGCTCCAGGAGGGCGACCAGCAGATCGAATTTCTGAGCCGCCGCCACCGGATAAAACGCATGGGTAACTGTTTCGGCCACGGCGCGGCGCACCCCAATCTCGACAATCTCCGGATCCCGCAAGACCCAGGACGAGAGCGATTCGATCTCAGGTGGAATCGTCGCAGAAAAAAGTAACGTCTGGCGATCGGTGGGACAGAGCTGAACAATCTTTTTGACATCAGGCAAAAATCCCATGTCGAGCATCCGATCTACTTCGTCCAAAACAAGGATTTCGATCTGATCGAGACGAAGTAATCCCTGCTGTTGCAGATCAAGGAGACGACCGGGCGTCGCGACTACGACATCGACTCCGAACTGGATCAACTTCTTTTGACGGTCATAACCAACTCCGCCATAAACGACTCCGATCTCGATTTCGGTGAAACGAGCATAATACTGAAAAGCGGTTTCGACCTGAAGTGCCAGCTCGCGTGTCGGCTCCAAAACAAGACATCGCGGACCTCGGCGCTCCTTGAGCCTGGACAAGATCGGAAGGGCAAAAGCCGCCGTTTTTCCAGTCCCGGTCTGGGCCGATCCGATGACGTCACGACCCTGCAAGATCAATGGAATGCACCGCTCCTGAACGGGGGTGGGTTCAACGAAACCCAAAGATTGCACCCCATGCACTACTGCATCCATTAATCCCATTTCTTGAAAGCTCATTTTGACCTTGAATTAACGGGTATTCGTAAGAAAGCGCAAATGCGAGGTCATACCGGCGGCTTATCCTCCGACATCAGAGGACGCTCGCTACCAAAAAAACGTTGCGTTCCTCCGCGCTCGGAGGGCGCGTCCGGCAGCCGCCCATCTGCGCCAACATAAGGCAGCGGTTTCGCCGGCGCGCAGGTAGGGCGCGTCTCTCCGAGACCGCGGAATCACCGGCAAACCATCGCCCCGTTAGCCCCAATACTATTGTCTGTAGCAACGGTTCTCGGCCCTAACAGGGCGCAGCTATTTCATGGATCCGGCGGTCTCGGAGAGACCGCCCTACCTGCCTTTCGCGTCCGGGAGTCCATCTCAGATAAACAGGCGAAGTCGGAAGCGGCTCCCCTCGGACGCCCAAGAACGCTCGCTGTCGAAGGAAAGTTGTAGGACAATGACAAACACGACGACTGCCTGCAGCCCGCGTTGCGTTCCACCCGATTTCAAAGTATGCCAGCAGGTGGCCAAAACAGTTTTGTTCATCTGCACCGGAAATTTCTACCGAAGCCGATTTGCGGAAGCTGTCTTTAACTATCACGCGTCGAAAGAAAGCCTCCCTTGGAGGGCGATTTCACGCGGATTAGCCATTCATTGGGCTACCGGTCCACTCTCCCCGTTTACCGCCGGAGCCCTGGCGGTACGCCGGATTCCGCTCCATCACACCGGGCCCGATCGGATACAACTGACCGAGGATGACTTGAAATCGGCCGACCTCCGCATTGTGATGGACCGAAGCGAGCATTTTGCGATGATGGTGGAGCATTTCCCCCTTTGGACTGCCCAGGTCGAATATTGGGACGTACCAGATTTACCGATCAACCAACCTGAAGTGGCACTCCCGGCGATCGAAGGGAAAGTTTTGGAGTTGCTTGAACGCCTTTCGAAATGACTGCAGTCCTGAACGTCTCGATCCCCGGAGCAAAAAAGATCCGAACGGGGAAGGTTCGCGAGCTGTTTGCGGTTGGCGAGGACGTACTCATTGTCGCGACTGATCGGATTTCGGCTTTCGATTGCATCCTCCCACAAGGGATTCCGGAAAAAGGCCAAGTCTTGACCCAGCTCTCCGCGTTCTGGTTTCGCTACTTCAGCGATGTACCAAGCCATTTTCTTTCCGTCGACGCGGGACAGTTTCCGGATCCATTCAAGGAGTTTTCCGAGCTACTCGCCGGCCGCTCAATGTTGGTAAAACAAGCCGAACCTTTGCCGGTGGAGTGTGTCGTACGGGGCTACTTGGCTGGTTCGGCTTGGAAAGAATACCAAGAAAAAGGCACGGTGGCTGGAATCTCTCAACCAAGCGGACTGAAATTGGCTTCAGCCTTTCCTCAGCCTCTTTTTACTCCTGCAAGGAAAGCGGACTCCGGGCATGACGAGAACCTTACTTGGGAACAGTTTGAACAATCCGTCGGACCGAATCGAGCCGTTCGGCTCAAGGAGTTAAGCATCTCGTTATATCAGCGCGGAACTCAACATGCCAATAGACGGGGAATCATCATCGCTGATACCAAGTTTGAATTTGGAATCCGGGATGGGCAGATTCTGCTGATTGACGAATGCTTGACCCCCGACTCGTCCCGATTTTGGCCGGCTTCCAGTTACCTGCCGGGGGTAAATCCGCCAAGCTACGATAAGCAATTTGTGCGCGACTATTTGGAATCAATTGACTGGAACAAGCGAGATCCGGCACCGATGCTCCCGCTCGAAGTGGTAGAAAAGACGGCGCACAAATATCGGGAAGCACTGGAAAATCTGACCCGGTTAGGGGATTAGCTACTTTGATCGCGGAGTTTCGCTTCCCAATTTACGTCCCACCGACATGCTAGACCTTGAACCTTACTTTTCGAAAAAGTGTGGCTTCGACCTGGGAAAAATTCTGGTGAAACCTAGCCAGACTGTTTCATTGGCCCGAGACTTCGATCCCGACTACACCGGGGACTTTAAAGATAAGGTGGAAGCGGAAGGATTACTGCGGAGCAACATCGAATTGTTGATGGAACAACAAGACATCCTGTACGCCAATGCAAGCCAATCATTACTGCTGATCTTTCAAGCGATGGATGCGGCCGGAAAAGATAGCACGATCAAGCACGTGATGTCCGGGGTTAATCCGCAAGGTTGCCAAGTCTCTTCATTCAAAGCCCCATCAGGCGAAGAGCTTCGTCATGATTATCTTTGGCGAGCCGTGAAGTGCCTTCCCGAACACGGACGTATCGGCATATTCAATCGTTCCTACTACGAGGAAGTACTTGTGGTAAGAGTGCATCCGGAGCTTTTAGCGAGCCAACATTTGACACCCAAAGACGGCGGACCTCATCTCTGGAAACGGCGCTTCGAGGAGATCAATAATTTTGAGCGTTATCTCACACACAATGGCACTGTCGTGCTGAAATTTTTTCTGAATGTTTCTCGAAAGGAACAGAAGAAACGTTTTTTAAAAAGGATTGAGCAGAAGGAAAAGAATTGGAAGTTTTCGGCTGCCGATATTCGAGAACGCCAATTCTGGGATAAGTACATGATTTCGTATGAAGAGGCTTTTTCTCACACTAGTACTCCTCGGGCCCCGTGGTTCGTTGTGCCGGCTGATCACAAATGGTTCACCCGCCTTTGTGTTTCTCAGATTATCGTCGCGGCCCTAAAAGCATTGGCCCTCAAGTACCCAAAACCAACCAAAGAACAGCTTGACGAACTCGAAAAAGCTAAACAAGAGCTGCTGAAAGAAGATTAATGGGATTTAAGCTCCTTTCGACCGACTTGGTGACCCAAGCCCGAAGAGGTCAACTGCAAACCCGCCACGGCGGCATCGAAACGCCGGTATTTATGCCAGTCGGCACCCAGGCTACAGTCAAAGCGACGACGCCCGCCGAACTCCGTGAAGTGGGCGCTCAGATTATACTCGGAAACACTTACCATCTTTTCTTGCGTCCCGGGCTCGAGGTCATCCGGGAAATGGGAGGACTTCACCGCTTCATGAATTGGAATGCTCCGATTCTGACCGACAGCGGAGGTTTCCAAGTGTTCTCGCTCTCCAAGCTACGTCGAATCACGGAAGAAGGCGTCCACTTCAATAATCATCTCGATGGCTCCCCCTGCTTTCTGAGCCCGGAAATCGCGATGCAAATTCAGACTGCGCTCGGTTCCGACATCGCGATGGTCTTTGACGAGTGCCCGCCGTATCCCTGCGAACATGAATATGCTTCCGCCAGCCTCGATCGGACCCTGCGTTGGGCGGAACGATGCCGATCCTGGCTGGAGAAACAATCGGCCGATCATCGCCCTCTGACATTTGGTATCGTCCAAGGCGCCGTCTACCACGATCTACGAAAGCGAAGTGTTTGCTCTTTGGTCGATCTTGATTTTGACGGTTATGCCGTTGGCGGCGTCAGCGTCGGAGAACCGGAAGAGGAGATGATGAGAGCGATCGAGAATAGCGAGCGTTTTCTGCCGGTCCAGAAACCGCGGTACGCGATGGGTCTTGGCACCCCACCGCAGATCATCGAAATGGTCGCCCGCGGTATTGACATGTTCGACTGTGTTTTGCCAACCCGCTTAGCGCGCAATGGTACAGCGTTTACCGCTCGGGGCACAATGAACCTCAAAAATAACCCTTACCGCGCTGACCCGCGGCCGATTGAGGAGGGCTGCGAATGTTCCACCTGCCAGCAATTTACTCGAGCGTACATTCGGCATCTGATTAAGGCGGAAGAGATTTTAGGGTTACGCCTCGTCACGATTCATAATCTCTATTTTTACCTCCGCCTGATGACGTTGATCAGAACGGCTTTGGAGCAAGGCACCTTTGCCCAATTTCGCGAGCAATTTGTAGCTAACTACGTTAAACACGAACCGAAATCGTCCGAGGACGAATCATAGGATCGACCAGCAGCGCGTAAGATTTAGGAATTGAGCGTAGCGGGCACGCCGTAGCTCGCAGAGCGGAGTTGGCCTATCTTCCCGGCACGCGTTTTTGCCCATACAATCCACAAATTAACCTTTTGCCTGACGGCCGAGTCCGACAGGCTGCTCGCGCATGAAATGGATAATGCTGCTCTCGTTCCTTTGGTTTTCTACCGGATCTTTGGTCGCTCAGGACCCCGGTAACGATGGTAAAATCATGCTGACGGTAATTCTTCGGCATGACCAGAGTAAGACGTTAGATGAAATTGATGATCATCTTGCCCAGACCGGTTTCATCAAAAATTTTCCACCTGACGGTGTTGAAATTGTCTCCTACCGGATCGTCATGGGTATCGGGCATATCATCACGCTGCGGCTACCACCGGAGAAATTGCGCGAAGTCAATGTTGCTTTTGAGAAAGGAGCCTGGGGCGCGTTCCGAACTGAATTTTATCCGACGTACGATTATCTTCAGATCTTCAACGAGCTAAAACAGAAACCAGTCCCGCTGGAAAAGACGCCGAGCGAACAAAAGAAGCCCTCCATCGAGAGCTCTCCGACGCCGACCGCTACTCCCAAGCGTTCCGTGCATCACCGAAGCTCATGAATCAATCTGTTGACAACCAGGAGCATCGAGCGGAATCTCTCCATTCCGTCGATGGTAAGGCGAGCAAAAGGGCTCTTGTTAACTCACCTATGTCCAGTCATCTCCTCGAAGAAGCGTCTAAAATCATTCCTAATACTGCGGTTCTAGTAAACCTCGTCTCCAAAAGAGTTCGCCAACTTACCAATGGCCAGAAGCCGATGGTTGAAGTCGGTCCGCGGATGTCCAACGCCGACATTGCGCTTCAGGAAATCATTGAGGGATGTCTGACATTCGAGTATTTGACCGAAGATAGCAGCGCCGGATAACCGGCCGCAGTGCCTAGCGGCTATGAGCACGGATATCGTCACCAATCGACGAGCTTTTCATAGCTATCAGATCCTGGAAAAGCTGGAGGCGGGCCTCGTTCTCACTGGTACCGAAATCAAGTCGATCCGGGCCGGGCTAGCGAATCTCAACAATGCGTTCGCCCGGATCGAAAAAGGAGGCGTCTATCTTTACGATTCCGATATCCAACCGTATGTACGCGCCAGCCATACCCAGCACGAGCCGAAACGCCCGCGCAAGCTGCTGTTACATAAATCGGAAATTCAGCGATTGTTCGAAGCCGCTTCCGTGAAAGGTCAAACGTTGGTTGCCCTCCGGCTCTATTGGAAAAACCACCGAGTAAAACTGGAACTCGGTATCGGGCGGGGAAAGACTCACGGCGACAAGCGGGAGGATCTGAAAGAAAAGGCCATCAAGCGAGAAGTCGACCGGACGATTCAATCCTTTAACCGGCAGCGGGGATAGACAGAGCAATTGGATGAGGCGTGGCAGGACTCTGATTGGTAGGGCGGAACCCGACCACACAAAGCCTACGTCGCGCCAAACAATTTGCGCCTTAAACTGACGTCAATGCGCAGATGCGGGGGGCTTGGCGGACACGTCCTTGCGGTCATACTCCGGGGACGCCCGCATACCAAAAACTAATTCCAGCCGTCGCTTCCGAGGGCGCCTTGGGTACAGAATCAGTTTGCCAACTCCCCGGCCATTTTGTTAAGCAAAGACGGAGGTCGCCCCCCATACCCGTCTCCCACGCGCGAACTTCCATCGTCCTAAGAAACATCCTATTATGCCTACTCCCTGGAAAATTGCCGGATCCTACTTTGAGGCATGTAATTGTGAGGTGGCATGCCCGTGCATCTTTACGAGCCCGCCTACGAACGGGGAATGCAGCGTCTTAATTGCCTGGCACATCGATCAGGGCCGCTTCGAAGAGATCGATCTGGATGGACTCAACGCCGTGCTTGCAGTCCATTCACCCGGCCACATGCTGGAAGGCAAATGGAAAGTTGCCCTCTATGTAGACGAACGGGCCAACCAGGACCAGCAGAATGCTTTGACCCAAATCTTTTCTGGCCAAGCCGGTGGACATTTGGCCGGCCTTGCTCCGCTGATCGGCGAAGTCCTTGGAGCTAAGGCAGCACCGATCGAATATCATTCAGAAGGAAAACGATGCAGCTTGCGTCTCGGCAAAATCGCCGACGCGGAGATTGAGGGACTGCCTGGGCAAGATGGGAGTGATGTGACTATCACTGGCCCGCCCTTTACCGTTGTTCCGGGCTTTCCGGCGGTGGTGGCAAAATCCAAGCAAGCCAGGTTCAGCGATTACGGCTTAAGCTGGGAGGTATCAAACAAGAACGGATTCTTTTCGCGGTTCGCCTATCAGTCTGCGTGAATCGAGACGATATCCACGCCCAAACGGACGGAAGGGAGGCGTGCGGGCCAACAACGACCCAAGCCCGGCGGATCGATTCCTCGATTGCTCGGTACGCATTGGATTGCTTCAGGACATCCGGCGGCTGCGCGTCAACATAAGGTAGTGTCTGGCGACCGCGCAGGTAGGGCGCGTCTCTCCGAGACCGCAGGATCATCGGCAACCATCGCCCCGTTAGGCCCAATCCCTTTGCCTATCGCACCAGTTCTCGGCCTAACCGGCTGCAGCTACGTCTTCGGTCCGGCGGTCTCGGAGAGACGCGCCCAACCTGCGCGGTCGCCAGACACTACCAAAATCATGCGCGCCGTTCCCTCTGCCGCGGCCAGCTTATCCCGAGTGCACCTGCTCTGCTCCTACTGTTTCAGGGCCCTTCTCCCTACTCCTCTGCAGATAAGCAAAAGCAGGCACCATATAGAAAAACGTCGTCAGCAGACACCAGAAGACGCCCAGCGCGCATACCGTTCCAAGACCACTCAACGCCGGATTTTCGGCGGGAATCAACACCGCAAATCCAGCAAAAGTAGCAAGCCCGCAGATGAGTAGCGGCTTCAAGACGTTGGCCAGGTTCTCGCGCAGATCACCTTCTCGCCGGCTTACCACTAAAAATTGAATGCCGTAATCAACGCCGATGGCCAACACTAACGGGAACGCCAGCGCATTCAATAAATTCACGGAGAGGTGTAGCAACTTCAAAGAAGCAACTAGCCCCAACATCGAGAGCAGAAGGGCGGACGCGTGCACCACCCAGAGAGACCATCTCCGATAAACAATCCCCAGCAGTACGAGTATGGCGACTCCCACAATCGTCGTAAATGCGACCAATTCACCCTGGGCCCAGGGTACCAGGTCAAAGATGGTGTACGACCATCCGGTGATTTTCGCCTTTGGATCAAGCCGATGGATCAAATCTGAGATCTGCTTTTGTTCAGCTGCGGTCTGAATCGGATGAAGGGGTTGCACGAAACCAACCGCTCGCGTCGGTGGATTGGAGAAGTAATGTTCGACCAAAAACCACCAGCTCGACTTCGCTGGAAAAAGCGTGTTCCAGTCCGGGAGACCAGTCGCATTCTTCTGCTGGTCGAGCGCGTGCAAAAGGACGAAAGCATTCTGAAACGCCGCAAGATCAAATCCATTCTGTTCGAGAACCGATCGTAAGTTTGCTTCGATTTGAGAGAAGTCGAAGCTCTTCAAGTAAGCTCGATTCTCCGCGAACCGTTTCGGGGAAAAGGCCAGCATCGCGAGTGTGCTCACTGATTTGATCTCTCCGTTCGCCTGTGCCTTTTCTAATCCTTGCCTGAGGTGCTCCCACCGGTCGTGAAACTCTTCGGGGTCGTTTGAATCCACCAGGATAGTCACCGGATCAGACTCTTGGTGCAATTTATCGGCCATCACTTGTAAGGCGATGGAGGCAGGAATTTGCTTCGGCTGAAGAGAGCGCGGATTGGTGTCAAAGTTCAGTGGAATACTCGGCAGAAGAGCGATAATCGCGGCGCCAAGCAGGACCGCAGCAGAGATCCACAATACGGGACGCGGCTCTCGGAACATCGCGTCCACAAATCGGTTCGCTCCGGTCAAAATGAAGTCCGACTTGGTAGGCGGTTTGACCGGCTTAAAGAACATGAAGAGAAATAGAACCATGAAGAGACCAGCCGCGGCAACGCCGAGAGCCACGAGAACACCAAGCTGTGCAAATCCTGAGCTCTTACTAAAACCGAGCACCAGAAACCCGATAGCGGTCGTCACTACCACATAAAAAACTGCGGCCCCAATGTCGCGGACGGCCACAAAAACGGCGCGTTCGTGATCTTCTCCCTTTCGACGCGCTTGCAAGTAGCGACCAAACAAAAGCAAACTAAAATCAACTCCTAGTCCGACCAGAATCGAACAGAAGCCGATCGCTATCATGTTGAGATTGTGGAAAATCAGCATTCCCAGCGCGAGCGAAACTAGAGCCGAAAGTCCCAGAATTAACACAATCCCAAGGAGCGGCAAAAATCGGCGGAAGGCCAAAAAGAAAAGCCCGCTCACGATCAGGATCGATAGCGTGGAGCTCAGCATTCCATCCCGATCCATGCTCCGGGATATTTGTGCAACGAAGGGAGTCCGTCCGGTTACCATCACGCGCGGCTTGTAGCCGTCCCAATCTTTCAGGACTCGACTCTGAAAGGCTGCGAGCTGGTCCATGACGTCCTGACATTCTTTCGTGCCCAACCCGGGCTGGTTCGTTGTCGCAAAAGCGAGCTGCATCAAGCCGTCGGAGGAGCCGAGCGAAAACGTGTTGCTGCTGGTCGTCAATGAACCGGTCGCGAACGGCTTCATTGCGCGGGTAAGCAAACCGAGCGGATCCATCGTCACTTCCATCTGCGACCGGATCGACAATGCATCGTTCAGCATCGTGCGGATCCGGGTCAGTCGTTCCTGGACCTCCGCCGGCTGCAACAGATTCATCGCGTCGCGAAAGTCATCCGCCGGCAAGTTCAACAGTAGCAGCGGCGCGACACCTTGCACTTCATTGATCCCTTCGTCGGACTCGATCGGCACCTGATCAAAAGTCCGTAGGATCCAGGGCTGTTTTTTCAGCTCCGAAATAAAGTGATCGCGGAACGGGCCGAGATCGTCCGCATGTCCCTCATC
>JBEEIB010000627.1:0-7925 GCA_041167675.1 Verrucomicrobiota bacterium | reverse complement strand
TTTAATGCGCTCCCCCGGAACGTCGTCACCATGGCGGTACACAATCATCGGAGTGGTGATCACCGTCATATTGCTCCTTCCGCTGTACTGGGTTCTGTCGGGAAGCTTTATGACTCCGCGGGAGCTTTTCGGCGTGCATCTGTCGCTTTGGCCACGCGAATTCGTCTTTCAGAACTGGTCGGATGCTCTCCGTCGGTTGGCGCCGCACGCCGCGACCAGCTTCGTAGTGAGTGTGGCGACGTCGGCGCTTACACTGTTGGTCACCGGTCCGGCGGCCTACAGCATCATTTGGCTAAAGCCTCGTGGCCGAAAATTACTTCAGTCATTCATGCTTACGAGCCAGATGCTACCGGCGATCGTTTTCGTGATTCCGCTCTTTGTCATGTTCTCTCGCGCGAACTTGGTGAACACACTTCCGGGTCTGATCTTGGCGGACATGACTCTCACTGTTCCGTTCGCACTCGTCATGCTTTGTGCGTATGTACGTGAATTTCCTTATGAGTTGGTCGAAGCAGCGCTGGTGGAGGGAGCGAGCCAATGGCGGGCGTTCCGATCTGTCGTGATACCGGTGATGACTCCAGGGTTGGTCACGATCGGCATTTTCAGTTTTCTCATGCCATGGGGCGATCTTATTTTTTCTCTTAGCCTAATCACAGAGTCGAGTTTACAGCCGCTGATTCTGGAGCTCTATAAAGCGGTCGGGCAGTATGGTGTGGATTGGGGCTTTTTGCTTCCTGGCAGCGTGCTCACCGCGATTCCGGCGGTAGTGGTCGTGCTGTATGGTAGTCGATTTATCATTTCTGGTTTTACCCGCGGCGCTTTGCGCTGATCGGATGTTGTTAGTCGGATGCAAACGGTAACACAGATTGGGGATGCAAAAGACCGGCCCGGTCTGTCTGGGCCGGTCAATTTGCCTCCTCAGAAAAGAGGGGCTGTGCGATGGCGACGTTGGTTTACGCCTTACAGTTTCGTGCTGCCGATCGTTCTGTTCACCGCCTTGTTTTTGGCTTATCCGGTCATCTACAGCGTGGCGCTCAGTTTTCGAGATGCGACCATAGATACATTTGTGGGCGGAGACATGCCTTTTAATGGACTGGCCAACTATCAGCAAAGCTTGTCCAATTCCACCTTCTGGCGAGCCCTGTTGAACACGGTCCTTTTCACTTTCTTCAGCATTTTATTCCAATTTACGATTGGGTTTCTGCTGGCGCTCTTTTTTCAAAATGAGTTTCCGCTGAAGAACGCTTTGATCGCGCTTTTATTGGTTCCCTGGCTGGCTCCGATTCTTACCGCCGCCAATACATTCAAAGGCTTGTTCAATGAAGTTGGCCCAATCAACCAGATCGGGCATTTGCTCGGTTTGTCTAATCTGCCCTGGTTGGCTGATCCTCAACTCGCGTTCATCGCGACAATCGTCGCCAATATCTGGATCGGTTTTCCGTTTAATTTCATTCTTTTGTACGCGGGAATGCGAGCGGTACCGCTCGAGGTTTACGAGGCGGCAAAGCTGGACGGCGCTTCGTACTGGAAGCAGGTCAGCCACATCACGATACCCATGCTTAAGCCAGTCACGGTCGCTGTGTTGATGCTGGGAACGATCTACACAGTTAAGGTGTTCGACCTGGTTTGGATCATGACCGGAGGGGGCCCCGCGAACAGCACCCACCTTCTTTCTACCTACGCCTATCAAACCGGATTTTCGGTTTTCAATTTCGGACAAGCGGCGGCCATTGCGACCGTGATGGTCCTTCTGATTGTTTCTTTGAACCTGCTCCAGCTCACGCTTCAGCGGAAGGCCTAAAGCAAACCCCAACCAATAACCATAAAACTGTGAAGAACCATCCCCCCCAAATGCGCCGGAGCTGGCGGAGTTTCTCCGCCTGCGCTCTTCTTACAGCGACTTTGATCGGAACTACCCGATCCGAAGTCACTACTGTTGAAATTGTTCATTATTTTAATGTCCAAGGTCAGCTCGACGGCTTGGCCGCGATCAAGAGCGATTTTGAGTCAGCCAATCCCGACATCAAGATACAGTTTACCTACGTGCCGTTCGCCGAGTTGCTTAGCCGAACGCTCCAGATGGCGGCAGTCCATAAATCGCCAGCAATTTCCTGCATTGATAATCCAGACGTTTTGCGAGTAGCCAAAGCCGGCGCGCTCAAGGATATCAGCGCCGATGTTTCGAAATTTCCGACCTGGCAGGATACCTATCCCGGGCCAAAATCGGCCGTTAGCGATGGCCAGAAAGTTTATGGTGTACCGATCGGCAGCAACAGCTTGGCTATCTTCTATAACAAGAAGATGCTTTCTGACGTCAGCATCAGTAGTCCTCCAGCAACCTGGGCGGAGCTGACCGATGATGCCGCAAAACTCACCAAAACTCCAGTGTACGGACTGGACTTCTCTGCAGTAAATACGGAAGAGGCAACCTGGCAATGGGAACCGTTCCTCTGGTCTAACGGTGGGAAGTTGCTTGATCTAACCGCCGCGCCGGCGAAAGAAGCACTTCAGTTTTGGACCGACTTTGTTCAGAAAGGGTCAGTTTCCCGTGACGCGGTGAACTGGAATCAGGGCGATGTGGCGAACCAATTCATTAGCGGTCGGGCGGCTATGATGGTGATGGGACCTTGGATGCTCGGCCAGGTGCATAAGAGTGGGTTGGATTTCGGGGTTTCTCCTATTCCGGTCCCCAAGGCAGGTATGAAGCCCGTGGTGCCGCTGGGCGGAGAGGTGTGGTGCGTCTCGAAAACCGACGAAAAGACCGAGGCGGCAGCGGTGAAATTCATTGCCTTCGTGCAAGATCCAGCTCGGTTGGAAAAGATTTGTAATACATTTAATTACATTTCCTCAGTGAAGAGCGTCGCGGTCAAACAGGGTCAGGCGAATCCTGAGCTACAGCCCTTCGTTCTCCAGATGGACACCGCTCGGGCGCGGCCGGAAGAGGGAGGAGCCAACTATCCGGCGATCTCTTTGGCTGCTCGTACCGCGATCCAGAAGGCATTGACCGGACAATCTAGCGTCGATGCGGCCCTATCCGAAGCGGCCGAGAAAATCAAAACTGTCGCCGAGAAGAAATAATCGATGACAGTAAGAGCGGGCGCGAGTTAATCGCGACAGTTTTCAATTGCAAAATATGGAAACCGAAACTCGAGCTGCAGAATTTGCTATCTGCTATTTGCGATCTGTCATTTCATTCGAGCCTTTGGCGAAAATGACGAGGATATGAGCCGTCCAATTCATGCGATCTTGGTCGGATGTGGGGCCATGAGTGGCGAGTGGCTCCGGGCGGCCAGCGAGCTTAATGTTGAGATTGTTGCGCTGGTCGATCTCGACCAGCGCAATGCCGAAAAACGCCGGAACGAATTTCATCTCTCGGCTCCAATCTACTCTGATTTTCGACAGACGTTCCAGAGCGTTGCGGCTAACGCGGTGTTCGATTGTACGATTCCGGCTGCGCACAATGAAATTTCCGGTGCTGCACTTGCTGCGGGATTTCACGTGCTTGAGGAAAAGCCACTTGCATTAACCGTCGCCGATGCGGCCGATCTGGTTGAGTTGGCTCAGCGCAGTTCCCGAATACACGCCGTCGTCCAGAATCGGCGGTTCAATCGGGGAATCCGGCAGATGCGCAAGATGCTTGAGGCGGGAGTAATCGGCGAAGTTACGACTGTTCACGTTGATTTCTTTGCCGGTCCGCACTTCGGCGGATTCCGCGAGAGCATGCCGCATGTTCTTTTGGCCGATATGGCAATCCATCCGTTTGACGCTGTGCGTTTCCTCCTGCGGGTGGATGCGGAAGCAGTCTTTTGCGATGAATGGGTACCGAAGAATTCATGGTACCGGTACGGTCCATCGGTCTCCGCGATTTTCCGGATGGCCAACGGTGTCCGATTCACTTATCGCGCGAGTTGGTGCGCCGATGGATTTCGAACTTCTTGGGATGGAGCGTGGCGCATTATCGGGACAGAAGGAACACTGATTTGGGATGGCTACGACGAGGTGAAAGCCGAACAGGTGAAGTTCCAGGAAGGAGTTTTCTTGAATGAGACCGAGCTCATCCTGCCCAAGGAGGAACCCCCAGAGCCGGAGATCCGAGGTCATTTCAGTGTCATGAATCAGTTCGTCGAAGCAGTACGTGGCGGGCCCAAGCCGGAGACAAATTCCGCAGATAATATTCACAGCCTCGCGATGGTCCTAGCCGCGATAGAAAGCGTTGAGACAGGACGGTGGACTGCGGTGATGAATAGCAAATAGCAAATCGCAGATAGCAAATCAGGTGGTCGACCTTGCCGCCCAAGCGATGAAAGAAAAAGATCCGTCCCAAAAAGTCGTCTAGATTCCCAATTCGATCCGGGTCCCATCGCGCGCGCTAGGATCTGATATCTGCTATTTCTTCACGTCGCATTTGTATGCTGTTGCGGGTGCAACAGGCGGAATTGGTTCGGTTGCATGTCGAAGAATCGGCGGAACATGCGACGGAAATAATCCGGATTTTCGTAACCGCATGCCATTGAAACTTCTTTGACCGTTAACGAACTTAGCAAAAGCAAGTTTTTTGCATGGTGCATTCGTACACGATGAATGCCGGTGGTTAAGCTGTAGCCGAAGGTTTCCCGGTAGACCCGTCCGAGATAGTCTGGATTGCAGTGCAGCATCCGGGCAATTTCCGAGGTTGTAATTGGCTCTCGGAACCTTTTGCCCAGGGCAGTCTGGGCAATGGCCGCGAGTTTTCGACGTTGCTGGGGCGCTTCGCTCGGCGGGTCCGCAACCTGAGTCGCGATTTCCAAGAGCATCAGTTTCACCAACACACTGGCGTAGTTCGGCTCAAGGCGAGAGTTTTCCTGATCATCAAGGAAGCGGCGCAATAACTCTACCAGACGAAGCGGTTGCGTCACTCTGGTCATTTGCGGAACGGTGACCTGACCGGCCGAAGTGTCCTCCGCTTCGAGATGAAAATGTAACCAATAAAATGAAGTTCGAGGTTCATAGGGAGCCGCCGGACCGTGCCGACGGTTGGGCCACAGGATCAGTGCGTGCTGAGGCGGGAGTACGAATTGGCGTTCTTCCTCCCAAAGACGAAGCACGCCGGTGCGAACAAAAATAAGTTCGTAAGTTGTAATACACCGTTCAGGATGCGACCGAGCGCCAGGAGCTACGAAGAGGCCCGCGTTAGCAGCGCCCAGTCGGGTTCCGGTGCCGATTCGTATCTGAGTCGGACTACTTTCCGTTTCGGGGGACATGGCAAAAGTCGGAATTGTTCCGCCTTTCTACGTTCCAGTCTAGTTGTGAATCTACCGGACCTTCAATAGAAAATAGGACTATGGAGACTGGCTGGTCGCCCTTACCGCGCAATCGGGTCACTATTCAAGGTGGCTTTTGGAAGAAATGGCGAGAGTTGATTGGGAACGTCACTCTATTCCATCAACTGGCGGAGATGCGTGGAGAGGGACACATCGACGCGCTCGAACTCGATCAAAGAACGCACCGTGGCCGGTCGCTCGGCGACGGCTGGTATTGGGGAGCCAGTATCTTTTGGGACTCTGATCTTGCCAAGTGGCTGGAAGCTGCGTCGGCCTACCTCGAGCAAGCCAAAGACGATCGCCTGGAGCAGGCGATGGACGATGTCATTGCGCGCTTCGAACATGCCCAAGTTCCCGATGGATACGTAAATAGTCATATCCTCACTTGGCGGCCACGACATCGTTTCAAAAACCTCCGAGATCTCCATGAACTCTATTGTGCCGGTCATTTGATCGAGGCCGCCGTTGTTCACTATGAAGCAACCGGCAAGCCGTCGCTTCTAAACGTCGCTCGTCGTTTCGCCGATCTGTTGGTCAAGCGATTCGGGCCCAATCCCGATCAAACCCCTGGCTACTGCGGGCATCCCGAAATTGAGTTAGCTCTGGTCCGTCTCTATCGATTGACCAATGAGCCAAGCTATTTGGAGCTCAGCCGGTTTTTTATTAACCAGCGAGGTCAAGAGCCGAACTTTTTTGACCTGGAGGCGGCAGCCCGACTCGACTCGGAACCCTTTCGTCCAAATCACCCCGGTTCGCCCTACGCTTATATGCAAGCCCATCAACCAATTCGCGATCAGTCGAAAGTGGTTGGTCACGCCGTCCGTGCCATGTACCTGTTCTCTGCCGTGACCGATATCGGATTGGAAACGACCGATCCAAGTCTGCTCCGAGTCGCTGAACGGATCTGGCGCGATGTAATCGATACCAAGCTTTACGTTACTGGAGGCATCGGTTCTGCATCGGAAAATGAAGGATTCACGCGCGATTACGATCTACCGAATGAAAGAGCATACGCGGAGACCTGTGCCTCGATCGGATTGTTCTTGTTCGCTCATCGATTGTTGCAGAGTCGGCTCTCGTCTGAGTTCGGCGATGTGATGGAGTTGGCCCTTTACAATTGCATTCTGTCTGGAGTTGGCCTCGATGGTAAAACTTTTTTTTATGATAACCCCTTAGCCAGTCACGGTCAGCACCAGCGGATCCCGTGGCCTTGGTGGTGCCCTTGTTGTCCGCCCAATCTTGCTCGGCTTATCAGTTCACTGTCCGGTTATCTGATCAGTCAAAGAGCAGAAGACATTGCAATTCACCATTATGTAACCGGTGAGGCTACACTGGATAATTTGCGCCTCCAGGTTGAAAGCGGATTACCTTTCTCCGGTGAAAGCCGTATCACGGTTACTGCCGATGAGCCGCGCGAAAGAACACTCGCACTGCGAGTGCCGGGTTGGGCTGGACCAACCACCGTTTTGTTGAATGGAACGGTAGCCCAACCTGAAAGTTCCGATGGCTATCTTCTTTTTCGTCGGATTTGGCAAACCGGCGACCAAATCGACCTGGATTTTGAGATGCCGATCCGAAAGAAGTTCGCGCGATTTGAGGTGGACGCTGATCGGGGAAGGTTGGCTCTTCTGCGTGGACCGCTGGTTTATTGCTTAGAACAGGTAGATAACGGCTCCGATCTCGATCGAATAATCATTCCGGCGGAGGAAGAGTTTCGACCGGTGGAAGCAAAGGAATTGTTGGACGGAACAGTCACGCTGCGTGGTCATGCTCTTCGCGAAAGTCCAATCGAAAGCAAAGGTCTTTACGCGGACCAACCACCTAAAACTGAAACCGTCGACGTCACCGCTATACCGTATTATGCATGGGCGAATCGCGGAACCGGTGAAATGCAGATCTGGACGAGAAGCCGGTAGGCCAAGGTTGGCATCGGCCCGACCTGTCCGCCGTAGTCAGGATGCTACCTTCGTTCTTCGAGCTACGGCGCGCCCGCAAAGAGAAGGCCGCGCCACAGCGAAGCGACCGCGGGACGAAGGAGGAAGGGCCTTGGAAACTTAGCTCAGGCTAAAGCCGCTTTAGCCTGAGTGGTTTTGATGCGTAAGGTCTGAAGGACGGCGAGAAAGCCTTCCACCGAAATCTACCAAGATTGTCGGGATGAGCCGAACCGATCTTGGATTTCGTGTTTCAGACGGTCCTTCGAACCGATGCGCGTGCGCGCCGGCGAGACAAAGGCGGAATCGAGTCGCCAATGGCCTATAAATGAATGGCTATTCGCCGTTGGCTGACCTACAGATTCAGGCGATGAAATTGTCCCTCCTTCTCCTGCTGCTCTCTTTGTTTCCAATCCTCGGGTACGCAGAGTCCGACAATGGCGTGCTGCGATTTGAGTCTGAGGGGTTCAACATTAATGCCGACGGATTTAATGTTAAACGTTCCGATATCGGTAGTGTTGCCGGTCAAAGCCCGACGGTCGTATTATTCCTCCAACCTACCGGAGGGTTCGCTCCAAATGTAAACGTACTGATCCAAGATTTCCCGAGCTCAATCAGTGAGTACGTTTCCGTGACGAAGAAGGAATTTGATTCGGCCGGAATCAAAGTAGTCGACGACCGCCTCGTCTCTCCG